>JASFEA010000023.1:0-28786 GCA_050125095.1 bacterium | reverse complement strand
GCCAGAATGAAAAGGCCTATGACTACCGCGACAATATATTCCACTCCCATGCTAGTCCCTCCCTGGCGGCTCGTCCCTTGAGCCGGCTCGCCTTATTCGAACCACAAGTCCGTCCATGGAAACAACTTCTACCACTTCGCCCTTCTCTATCCGCCCGTCCGCCTCCACGCTCCACAGCTCGCCTCGTATGAAGGCCTGGCCCGACGGGTCGACGTCCGTCGTGGTTACGCCCCTCATGCCGACCAGGCCCTCGCGCCCCGTCGTAGGCTTCCTGCGCTGGGCCCTCATGCCGGCGCCCACGGCGAAGATGAAAAAGAGCGCGGTGGTTATGACGGCGGGGATTATGACCTTGTAGGATATGCGAAGGAAAGGAGCCGGCGACTCGATGAGCATGAGGGAGCCCAGGAACATGGATATGGTCCCCCCCACGGTCAGCATTCCGCCGCTCGTTATCTTGATCTCGGCGATGAAAAGAACCAGCGCCAGGAGAATAAGCAGTACGCCCGCATAATTGATGGGCAGCATCTGGAATGAGAAGAACGCCAGGATAAGGAATATCGCCCCCACGACTCCCGGGAATATGGAACCGGGATTGGAGAGCTCGAAAAAGACACCGTAAAAGCCGAGAATGAGGAGCATATAAGCCACGTTGGGATTGGAAAGCAGGTCCAAGAGCCTGTAACGCGCGCCCATGTCTATGTCCTTGATAGCGGCCCCGGCGGTCTCCAGGCTTCCGCCCCGGTCCTCCCCCACATCCCAGCCGTCGAGCCTCGCCACGAGTTCATCAACGCTCTCGACCACCATGTCTATGACGCCGAGCTCAAGCGCCTCTTCAGCGGTCGCCGTGGCGCTCTCCCTCACTGCCTTTTCGGCCCACTCCGCGTTTCGGCCCTTCTGCTCGGCGAGCCCTCTCATGTAGGTGGCGCTGTCGTTGACGATCTTGTCCATTGTGTCTTCGTCGACCTCGCCCTCGCCGATAGTCACCGGGTGGGCCGCGCCTATGGAAGTCCCCGGCGTCATGGCCACGACGTCGGCGGCCATGGCTATGAAAACGCCCGCGGAGGCGCATCTTCCGCCCGCGGGAGACACGTACAAGACTACGGGTACTTGCGATGCAAGTATGGCCTGAATCATGGTGCGCATCGAGGAGTCGAGACCGCCCGGCGTGTCCATTTTTACTATGAGGCACTCGGCGCCCCCCTCCTCGGCGCGCTCGATCTCTCTGGAAACATAGCGCGCGGCGACCGGCCCGATGGCGCCGTCTATCTGGATGACGTGCACCGCCGGCTCGGCGCTCAGCGCGAAGGGGACAAGCAGACCCAACAGCAAGATTGATACGGCGATCCTCATTCACGCACCTCGAATAAGTCCTCTGCCCGAGTATCCATGATTCCGTAGGCGTAGTCAACGACGGCTTTCTCGGGCTGTCCCCTGAGGTCGGTCTCCATCTTCTCAAGAAATGCGTCGCGGAGACATATGCTGATGCACCTGTCGCCCCGCGTGAACGTCACCGAGACGGAGTCATCATCGGGCTCTATCTCTATGTTGCGCTTTCCCATCGTGCAGCCGCTCGATACCTGTATGCCGTCCACCACGCATGACCGGGGGGTTTCTGGCCTGACCGTCACGACCGCCCTTGTCTGCATGGGCGTCCGGCCCAGGACCTCGTTCGCGATGAAGCCCATGCGCAGACCTATGGCCAGAAAGGGCCCGATGTGGCCGTGGAATCGGCCCGCCTGCGTGAGGAGCCTGTTCTCCGCCATTTATCGTCCTCCTATACCTCTTCGTTGTATACCTTCTGGTCGTATCCCTGCTTGTCATATGCCTTTTCGTCGCATCCCTTCTTGTCATATGCCTGCTTGTCTTAAACCGTTTCATCGCCGGCCGCAGCGGACCGTCCCGCACCCTCCTACAGCCCCAGGGTGTCCGATATGTCCTGCATTGACTTAAGACCGATGCCTACGAACTCGTCGAGAGCGAGGCCGAGCTCCTCGCATGACCTTATCTGGTCGCGGTCCGCGCCGGCGGCGAAGCGCTTCTCCTTGAATCGATTCAGAACGAACTCGACATCGACCCCGCCCAGGCTCTTCGAGGGGTGCATCAGCGCCGCGGCGACTATCAGGCCCGTGAGCGGATCGGCCGCGTAAAGCGCCTTCTCCATCGGCGTCTCCCTCGGGATATGCCCGACATGGGATTCGACGGCGCGGACTATATCGCCTTCCACTTCCATCTGCCTCAGGTACTCCGCGCCCACCTTGCCGTGCATCTCCGGGTTCTTGGCCGTCTCGTCATAGTCGAGATCGTGGATGAGGCCGGCTATGGCCCACTTCTCCTCATCCTCTCCGAGCCGCCTGGCCACGCCGCGCATGACGGCTTCAACCGCCAGCATATGCTTCACGAGGCGGTCGTTCTTGACCTTGCTGGACACCAGATCCAGGGCCTCTTGTCTTTCCACTGCTACCTCCTTGCTTCGCCGGTGCTCATTCTTCTATTGCCGGTTTCCACTTCCAGTCTCATTTGCGGCTCTTACCTGCCGGCCTCCACCGCCGGTCTCATCTGCCGGTCTCTGTTGCGAGTTCCTGCTCGGAATATCTGTTGTAAATCCCTGCTGCGGATCCCCGTTCCCGGTCCCTCCTGTCAGTGTATCATGCCGCGTTCGCCGCCGGCTGCGCGGCTCAGGACTTCCAGCCATTCCTCGTACACGGAGTCGCCGCTCATCACCGATCTCGACGCTTCGTCCCTTGCCGCTTCGAGAAGATCGAGGTCCGCCGGCAGCGAGGTGAACCTGAGATCCGGAATGCCATGCTGCCTCCGTCCGACTATGTCGCCGGGGCCCCGCAGCATAAGGTCATGCTCGGCGATGTCGAACCCGTCGTAGTTTTTCCCGAGCACTTCAAGCCTCTCCAATGCGCGCTCGCTTGCCCCGTCGGGGACTATGAAATAAGACCTGGAATCCGAGCTTGAACGCTGCACCCGGCCCCTCATCTGGTGAAGCTGCGACAGCCCGAACCGGTCGGCCTGCTCCACGACGAGCAGCGTGGCGCCGGGGACGTCGACTCCAACCTCCAGCACGCTTGTCGCCACTATGCAGGCGATATCCCCTGCCTCGAACGCGGCCAGGGTCGCCTGCCTTTCCTCCCTGGGGGTGCGGCCGGTGAGTAGCCCCACGAGCCCGCGCGCGCCCAGCAGTCTATCAAGCCTCCGGCCGGCCGTCCTGACGCCCGTAAGGCCCAGGCTTCCCTCGTCCAGCACGGGGCATATGTAGAAGGCCTGTTCGCCGGCCTTAATACGCCCGGCCAGGTCCATGAGTACTGCGTCTGCTTCTTCCTCGGGCACCAGCGTCGTCACATGACTGCCCCTGCCAGGCGGCATTTCGTCGATGACGCTGATGTCGAGGTCGCCGTATGCCGTGAGCGCCAGCGTCCTGGGTATGGGAGTGGCGCTTACGGCCAGGAAGTCGGCCCCGGGCGACTTGGCTATGAGCCGGGCCCTCTGCAGCACACCGAAGCGCTGCTCCTCATCGACAATGACAAGCCCCAGACTTCTGAAGTCGACCCTGTCGGAGAAAAGAGAATGCGTACCCACAACGGCGTCGATATCGCCGGCCGCAAGCCCCTCCACGACGCGCGTTTGCTCGGCCGCGGGAAGCCCGGCTGTAAGGAGCGCCACCGAGTGACCCAGGCCACCAAGGAGCTCCGTCATGGTGCGGCAGTGCTGCTCGGCCAGGAGCTCGGTCGGGCACATGAGCGCCACCTGCCCGCCCCCGCCGCAGACATACCCCGCCCCGAGGCCGGCCACGACCGTCTTGCCGCAGCCCACGTCTCCCTGTATGAGGCGGCGCATGGGAGATGCCTCATCGATGTCATCAAGAACTTGAGTCAGGGCTTTTTGCTGCGAGGAGGTCAACCTGAAAGGAAGCGCCTCGAGCAGAACGCTCCGGCCGGTTCCCCGCCCGCCGTCCGAGGTCCCTGCGGAGGCATTGTGCGCCTCCGCGCGGGCTCTTGCGAAAAGCGTCTGGAAAAGGAGCATCTCGTCGAAGGCGAGGCGCCTTCGGGCCCTCTCCGCATGGTCGATATCGTCCGGGAAGTGAAGCGCCCGGAGAGCCTCATCCAGGGGAAGGAGGCGGAGAGCGGCTCCAATACGAGGCGGCAGAGGATCGCCCAGGCTCCCGGCATACCTCGTAAGCGCCGTGTCCACCAGGCGGCGCATGGTCCGCTGGCCGAGACCCGGCGTGAGCCGGTAGACCGGCACCACCCTTCCCGTGCTCAGGAGTTTGCCGCCTTCGGCTTCGTACTCGGGATGAACCAGGGCCGTTCCGAACCTGTCGACCCGCACGGGTCCGCTCAGGATATAAGTTCCGCCGCGCTTGAGGGAGTTCTTGAGATACGGCTGGTTGAACCAGACGCACTTCACCGTTCCCGTCCCGTCGCGCACTCTTGCCACGGCCAGGGATTTCCGGCCCAAGTGCCTGACCTCGACCGAAATCACATCGCCGGCAATGGTCTGCGTCCCGCCCCCGGCGAGGTCGCATATGCTGACTATGGCCTTTCGGTCGATATACCTCCGGGGTGGATAGAGAAGAAGGTCGGCTACAGCCCGGATTCCGAGATTGCCGAGAAGCTTCTCCCTCCCGGGCCCCACTCCGGGAAGGCCGGTAATGCCTGTCGAGAGAGACGGCCGGGCATTACGCGTCTTACGATTCTTCCCCGCCAAAGAGCTCATTGAGCTCCTTTACTAGAGGTTCAGGGTCTATGCCGTGCATGGCCGCACCCTGCTCGATGGACTCGGCCGTAGCCCCCATACAGGCCACGCAGCCCATGTTGTACTTCATCAGTACTCTGATGGCCTCGGGATGTGCCTTCAGCACTTCACCGATTACGGTGTCTTTGGTTACTTTCATGTCCGCTCCTTAACTGGAAGGCCTGAATGCTTGCTCGAGCTCAAGATACTATGACCGGGAGGCGTTGTCAACCGGGTGGGGTGGCGTATTGCCTACGTGGTTTTCTGGAGAACGGCGGCTTCCTGGGCCAGGAGTTCCTCCTCCACCTCGCGGCCGTTCTTGCTGAGGGGGGTGAGGCGCAGGAATTTGATCTCGCGGCCCCTGTGCTCGATTATCGAACACGAGCCCTGCCTGAAATCCTCCACATGGGTTCTCGTGAAGCCGACGCGGAAAACGGCGCCGCTGTTCATTTCGCGGCGGATATTGATCTTGGGATTGGCGAAGGGGGCGCTCTTCTCGAGTATACCCTCCACTTCGGCCTCGATGAGCTTCTTCTGCCTGTGAATGTCCTCTATCTCAGCCCGGAGGTTCTTTATCACGCCCATCTGGCGGTCGGACATCTTGGACTTCTCGGCCTGGCGGGTGAGCCTTAACATCTTGGCGGAAAGGCCCTGTTCCAGCCTCCCGATTTTGACCAGTTCCTCGCGCATCCTGTCGATGGTCTCGATGTCTTCGTAATCGAATCCGGCGGTGAAGTATGTCTTGACGCCTGACTCGCTGCCGATTCTGCCGACGTCTATGCCGGCGAGCGCTATGTATTCGCCTCCGGCCACCAGGCCGGGGATCGTGATCTTGCCCCGGGCCTTTATGGAGCAGTTCATGACCTCGTTCTTGACCATGACATCGCCGTCGCATTCGACGTTGACCTCGTGGAGATAGTTGGCCGTGAGATTGCCGCCGCAGCGGATGCTGCCCTCGTTCTCGAGGCCGTTCATCCCGCCCAGGCGGATGTCCCCGTCGGACTCGAGCCTGCAGTGTCCGACCGCGCCAGATATCCTGATGCCCTTGCTGCCGCGCACGTTGAAGCCGTCGTTGACGTCTCCTCTCACGCGCACATGGCCCACGAAGTCTATATGGCCCGTCGAGAGGTCCACGTCGTCCACCACCAGCTCCTCGGTTACCGACACGGCCCCCGCCCTGTAAATGACGCGGCCGTCGATGGTGGCGATGACCTCCTGTTTGTCCTCGCTGAGTTTGGCCCCCGTGCCGGCCCTCAATGGGGCCCTCGCCGGGTCGCGCACGGGAATGGGCTTGCCCTGGACTGTGGTGCCGGCCTCCCCGGTCCTGGCCGGCTTGGATCTGGCTATGACCTGGCCCTCCGAGGCGTTCTCAAAGAGGTTGGTCTCGCGGAAGTTCATCTGGCCCGATTCGTCCTCCTCGTACTCGGGCGTGTCGTCGAAGGGTTTTACCAGGAACTCTATGCTGCCGTCCTCCCCGGGAACGGGAAGCTTGCCGCGGGCGACGATGATGTCCTCCACGGCCTCGCCTGCGGAGGCCTTCCTGCAGCATTCCTCGATGGCTTTCTTGTCCAGCCCGAACGTGACCTCGGCCTTTGCGAGTTCCTCAACGAGCCAGGACGCTTCGAACTCGAGGCCCCTGTAATTCGGAGTCAGGGTGACGCAGCACTCGATCTCGTCCTCATACAGCACTATGTAGAGGTCGTACTCGGCCTCATGGGCTTCACGGACTACCTTCTCTTCTGCGTCCTGCGCCATATACCCTCCCGCGGGCGCAATCGTACCCGGGCGATGAAGCAAAACGACCCTTCTTGAGCAAAGGACCTTCGAACACCCGGGTGATACTGTTCCCCATGGATACAGCCCGCCTGTGGACCGGCCATGGGGTCCCCAAAATCTCTATCGGCAAATCCGGTATTGTGTCCCAAGCACTTTTTTGCTAATTTTGTGCTACGGAAATAACGCGAGGAGAACTCAAATGGCAAAAAGATGCGAGATATGCGGCAAGGGGCCGCTCTTCGGGAAGCAGGTAAGCCACGCGCACAATGTGTCAAACAGGAGATGGAATCCCAATCTCCAGCGCATCAGGGTGCTCATAGGCGGCAAGGTGAAGAAGATGTACGTCTGCACCCGCTGCATCAAGTCAGGTGCCGTTACCAAGGCCCCTTAGTCAGAACCGAATAGCAAGGGAACCCGTCCTAAAACCAAGTCACGCAGGGAACAGGGCGGGTTTTCCTTTAGGGGTCAGGTCTTGAAATGCACAACCGCCTCTCCCGCTGCCCGGTCCGTCGCGCCGGATAGTTATTGACAATCGTCCCCTGCACCCGGCAGAATCGTCTTAAGAAGCGAATCCAGCTGCAGGTTCCGGAGCGATAGCAGATTCCGAAGCGATATAAGGAGTGAGGCCGATGCAAAGACACACGGTCCCGATGAGGGCGCGGCTGATCATACTGGTGGCCGCCGCCGTTACGCTGGCCTGGGGCTGCGGTGAGGACTGCCCGACCAATCCTTGCCAGGGGAAGGTGCTCGGCGTCAGCCCGGACGGCAGCGGACCATACCCGTATATCCAGGACGCTATTGACGCCGCCCGCGACGGGGACATGGTAGAGCTGGCCGACGGGCGCTATTCGGGCGAAGGAAACAGAGACATAGATCTTCTCGGCAAGGCCATTACGGTGCGGTCGCTGAGCAGGACGGCGGACGCCTGCACCATTGACTGCGAGGGCAGCCTGGAGAACCCCCACCGCGCTTTCCATTTCCACGGGGGCGAAGACGGCGACACCAGGATTGAGGGCGTTCTTATCATGAACGGAGTGGCCACCGGACATGGCGGGGGCATCATGTGCGAAGACCAGTCCTCCCCGACCCTGGTGAGCCTTGTGATCTCCGGCTGCATCTCAACCCATAAAGGCGGCGGGCTGTACGCGACGGGGGCGTCAAAGCCCCTGATCACCTCATGCCGGTTCATATCCAACGCGGCCTCGGGAGGCGGCGCTATATCCGCCAGCGGGGCGTCCCCGATTATCCGTTACACCCATTTTGAGGGTAACTGGGGAGGACTCGGCGGAGGGATTGAGATGTGGGTCTCCTCGCCCGGCGAGCCCGTAATAGAAGGATGCACGTTCGTGGGCAATACCGGAGGATCGGGCGGGGCCATTTTTGTCCAGCTCGCCAAACCCTTGATAAAGGGCTGCTACTCATCCCATAACTCCGGCAGCTCCGGAGGCTTCATCTTCTGCGCAGACGCGTCGCCCGTGGTCATGCTTTGCACGTCTTTCAGCGACACCGCCGACCACTGGGGCTCCTCGCTCCATTGCCAGGGGCGATGTGAACCGCAAATTATATCATGCACCTTCTCGCATGGATTCTCCTGTGGCGAGACATCGGGTTCGGCGATTCACCTGACCGACAACAGCGACGCCTTCCTCACGAGGTGCATCGTGTCCTTCTGCTCACAGGGCCAGGCAGCCTATTGCAGGCACGCCAAGGCAACCTGCACATTCAGTTGCAGTGACATCTACGGCAATGAACTCGGTGACTACGAGGACTGCCTGGAGCGCCAGCTGGGAATTCAGGGCAATATAAGCGCCGACCCCCTGTTCTGCGATGCGGATGCAGGAGATCTCCACCTTACCGATGAAAGCCCTTGCGGGCCGGACTCGTCAGCCTGCGGACCCATAGGTGCCCTGTCTGTCAGGTGCGATTGAAGCGACTGGGAGCCAGGTACAGGGGAGGCCATCAAGTGAACCGGCCTTAAGGGCCATGCGTCAGGCCTGTCCATACCCCGAGCGTCTGAGGTGGGTCTTTAGACTGATCCCCTTCCGCGCGGCCTCGAGGATCAGGGGAGCCACGCTTTCGTCCGCCCGCGCGAGCGCGGCCTCGAGCCAGGCTCCCTCCAGCGAGGCCACTTTGAGAGTGCACCCTTTGATTGACCGGATCTCCTTGAGCACGTCCGCCCGGCGTTTGAGAGTCGGCATATCGGCGAATGCCTCACCTTCGAACGGCGTCCCGGGCTTGGGAACAAACGGCGCCGCCGAAACGCTTAGCCTGGATTTCCCCCTCACGCCCGCGAGCCGCCTCACAAGCTCGACAATGGCCGCGACATCACGATCGGTCTCACCGGGAAGCCCGATCATGAAGTAGAGTTTTATAGTGGGAATCCCGGCGCCGGCAAGCAGCCGCACTCCCTCAAGGAGGTCTGCGTCCGAAAGCCGCTTGCCTATATTCCCCCTCAAGCCCTCGGGGCCGGCTTCGGGGGCAATCGTGGCCGTCCTCATACCGCCTCGGGCAAGAAGCGCAGCGATTCGACCTGTTATCCTGTCTGCCCTGAGCGAAGAGACGCCGATGCCTATTCCGCGGCCAACGAGCTCGGCCAGCATTTGCTCAAAATCCGGGTGATCTGCGACAGCCGGCCCCACGAGGCCGACCTTCGGGGCCCCCTCAGCCGCCTTCATGACCTCGTCCGCATCCCTCATCCTCACCGGCCTGTAGAGGCATCCTGCGGCGCAGAACAGGCACCCACGGCCGCAACCCCTTCCAACCTCAACAAGCCTCATTTCGCCGAAATGCGCATCGTCCTGACCCGGAAGCCGCGGCGGCTCGGGGGCGAAGTCGGCGGGCCCGGCTATGATGCGCTCGACCTCGCCACGGGTTACCGACGGGACCAGCACACCTTTCACCCCAGCCACTCGATTGAGGATCTCGTCCCTCGACCACTCTTCCCTTTTGCCCTCCGCGACCACGTTGAGGAGATCCCCCACCACCGGTTCCGCCTCGCCCACGACGACGGCATCGGCGAACGGTGCAAGGGGCCGCGGGTTCATGAACATGGTGAAGCCCCCTGCCACAACCAGAGGGAACGCGTCGCGCCGTCTGTCTCCAAACGGCTCAATCCCGGCCATGTCGAGGAGCTTCGCCACGTTGATATAGTCGTTCTCATAGGAAACCGAGAAGCCGATGATGTCGAAACTCCGCGCTTCCCTGCCGGTCTCCTCGCCCAGGAGGAGCGATTGCCGCTTTGAGACCACCGGGCTGGGGAGCGCGTCCGGAAGGTAGGAGATGTCGGCCACGGCCGCCCGGGCGGCGAGCATGCCGTGGACCTTGAGGAAACCCAGGCTTGAAAGAGCCACGTCCCGCGCATTGGGATAGACGAGAATGGCAGAAAGGTCGAGCGATTCGCCTTCCATTACCGCCTCTTCACTTATCTGTGCGTCTCCTTCCCGTAGCGGGCTTGTCCAGGAGAAAACTCCTCTTCTGGGCTATGGCTATTACGTGGTGCGGGTCTATCTTGAGTATTTCATCGAGCTGCTTTATCGCTTCTTCTTCCTTGCCTAACCTCCTCTGCGCCCAGCTCATCGCCAGCCGGGCTTCTATGAAGTTCCGGTTGATTTTGATCGCCTCTTCGAGCTCCACCACCGCCTTCTCAGGTTTCTCCATGGCGAGATAGACCTCGCCCAGCCGGAATCTCACGTCGGCGTAACCGGGCGACAGGTCCCTCGCTTTCGCGTAGGACCGCGCCGAGGCCCTGAAATCCCCCTTGCTCCTCAAGATATCACCCATGTGGACGAGCGACTCGGTGAGCTGGGGATTGATCTCCAGACTCCGCTCGAAAAGGACTCCGGCCCTCTCCACATCGCCTTTGTGGAGGTACGCAGCTCCAAGCGTGGCGTAGACGGGCGCGTTCATGGGCTCATCCGCGATTATGCGCTCGAACTCTGCAATGGCGCCGTCGAAGTTCCCGACCTTGATCATGAGGTCGCCGGCCATCCCCATCTCCTTCTCGATGCCCGAGTCGAGCTCGAGCGCCCGGTCCAGGCCCCTTCTCGCCTCCCTCTCGCGGCCCAGGAAGTAAAGACAGATGGCCCTGTAATAGTGGGCCCGCGAGTACCGGGGCATCAGGCTGATGGCGGTGTCGAACTCCGTCTTGGCCTCCGGGATCTTGCCCATCTTGAAGAGCGTGAGCCCCATGCAGCAGTGTATGTCGGCGTAGTCGGGCGAGAGGTCGCGCGCCCGTCTGAACTCCTCCAGCGCCTCCAAGTACCGGGCCTGGATCATGTAGGAGCTGCCCAGATAGAACAGCGCGTCGACATAGCTGGGATTGATTTCGAGGGCGGCTTTTAGTTCGGGAATGGCGGCGTCCGGCCGTCCCTCTTCCAGATACACTATGGCCAGCTTGACCCTGACGTCAGCCCATGCGGGCTTGGCCTCCCTGGCTGCCTCAAATTCGGCCATGGCGGCGTGGAGGTCGCCATGGTTGTAAGCCTCGACGCCCAGGTCTATATGGTCCTGCGCCGAACGCTTGTCCTTGAGCATCTTCTTGAGGCTGTCGAGCATCGGCTCCACGGTCATCACGTGGTACTTGGCTGATGCGGGCAGGCCCGACAGGTTTCCAATCTCGAGGCCGTTGTCTATCGCCATCTCAAGGTGGGTTTTGGCTCCGTCTGCGTCTCCGATCTCGTGAAGGCATATGGCGAGGTGACACCGCGCCTCCACGTATTCGGGGTTTATCCGTACGGCGGTCTCGAGTTCCCTCACGGCCTCTTCGCATCGGCCGAGATTCTCATATACAACCCCTATGTAGTAGTGCAGGTCGGGGAAGTCCGAATTGACTTCCACCGCCTTGCTGAGCTCCGCCAACGCCTCCTCATACTGCCCCTTCCTGTAGTAGACGAGGCCGATGTTGGCCCGCGCTCTGGCGGCATAAAAAACTCCAAGGTTGTAATAGGGGTTGCCGCGGTCATTGGTGCTGGATATCACTTCCTCGAATTCCTGAATGGCCTCGCGATACTTGCCAGCCGTATAGTACTCCATACCCCTGGAGTAATGGTCGTCCTTCCTGCCGCCGAACACCCTGTCGAGAAGTGACATTGCTATCTCCTAGTCGGCATGCCTCCTCAGAAAAGTCGGGGTCTCGTAATCAATGTCCAGCGGACTATCCGGTATGACATCGGCGGCCGCTCTCACTTCGACGGTCTCGCGCTTTCTGAACGCCCTCTGGAAGATCCTGCCGCCCTCCTTGACTTCGGCTGTCTTCTCGGCTTCTTTGGATTCCCTCCTGGGGGGCATGTCGCCGATTCCCGTCGCGATGACGGTGACCATGACCTCGTCATTCAGCATCTCGTCGATGGCCGTGCCGAAGATGACGTTGGCATCCGCACCCGCGGCCTCATAGACGCTGTTCGCGGCTTCGCATACCTCGGCCAGTGTCATTCCCGGGCTGCCCGTCACATTGATGAGGAGCCCTCTCGCCCCGGCGATGCAGACATCGTCAAGAAGCGGGCTGTGAAGCGCCCTGTTGGCCGCCTCTCGCGCGCGATTCTCACCCGTGGCCGTTCCGGTGCCGAGAATGGCGTCACCCATCTCCCCCATTACCGTCCTGACATCCGCGAAGTCAAGATTGATCTCGCCGGGCCTCGTAATAAGGTCGGATATCCCCCTCGTCGCCTTAAGAAGAACGTCATCGGCCGTCGCAAAAGCGTCGATGAGCGGTGTCTCCTTGGAGACCACCTGGAGGAGCTTCTGGTTGGGAATCATTACCACGGTGTCGGCCCGCTCCCTGAGCGCGGCCACGCCTTCCTCGGCCTGCTTCATGCGCCGCATGCCCTCGAAGAGGAAAGGCTTGGTGACAATGCCCACCGTGAGCGCACCCGCGGACTTGGCGATCTCCGCTACCACGGGACATGCGCCCGTGCCGGTGCCTCCGCCCATGCCGGCCGTGATGAAGACCATATCGGCCCCCTCTACGGCTTCCCTTATGGCATCCCGGTCCTCTTCGGCGGAGGCCCGCCCCATCTCGGGGTCGCCGCCGGAACCCAGCCCTCTAGTTACCATGCTTCCGATCTGGATCTTCATAGGCGCTGAACACCGGCTCAGGGCCTGGCAGTCGGTGTTCATCGCCAGAAAATCGACTCCGGTGAGATTCGAAAACATCATCCGGTTGATAGCGTTCCCGCCGGCGCCACCAACACCGATGACTTTCATTTTTGCATTCTCCACGCTTTCAGGTTCGAATTGAATCATTCTGGTCACCTCTTTAGAAAAACGTATTCACCCACCTTCTTACCTTACCTACGATGTCGCCGAACTTCGCATCCTTGACCGATCTGGTAACACCTCCTTTCGCGATTGCGTCCGCCGCATAGCGGATAAGACCAACAGACGTCGCCATTCTTGGATCGTCAACATAGTCCTGCAGCCCGCCGACCCCCTCGGGGAGCCCGAGACGCGTCGGCATGGATATGACCTCTTCGGAAGAGTCGAGTATGCCGTCAATGAGCGCGGTGCCCCCAGTCAGGATGACGCCCGCTCCAAGGACTTCGTAGTAATCCGACTTGACCAGCTGTTTTCTTACCAGGTAGAGGAGCTCGTCGATGCGCGATTCCATGATCTGCGCGAACACCTTTTTGGATAGGTGCCTCGCCTTTCGCCCGTGCACTCCCGGTATATCGAGGGTCTCGTCCTCCGCTATCCCGGCCGACTTGGCGCAGCCGTCGCGTATCTTGAGGATCTCGGCCTGCGCCAGGGGCGTGCGGAGGCCGACCGCCAGGTCATTCGTGATGTTGTGCCCGCCGAGGCCCAGAATCGCCGTGTGGTGAAGCGCGCCGTCCTTGAAGACGGCAATGTCGGTGGTGCCCCCGCCGATGTCCACGACGGCCACCCCGAGGTTGCTCTCCTCATCGGAGACCAGCGAGAAACCCGTCGCAAGCGACTGGAGCACGAGCTCCTCTATGTCGATTCCTGCTCTCCTTACGGACTTTATGACGTTCTGGGCGCAGGTCGCCGACCCCGTGATTATATGCGTCTTGACTTCGAGCCTTATGCCGGACATGCCCACCGGGTGGCTGATACCGTCCTGGTCGTCCACCAGGAACTCCTGCGGAATCACATGCAGTATGAGCCTGTCATTGGGAACAACTACCCCCCGCGAAGCCGCCACCACGCGGTCGACGTCGTCGTCGGTGATTTCCTTGTCGGGCTTCGAGACCGCGACCACTCCGGTTGAGTTCATGCCCTTGACGTGGTCGCCGGAGATGCTGACGTAAGCCGAATTCAGTGAGTAGCCCGCCATGATCTCGGCCTCCGTCACGGCGCCCTCGACGGCACGGACTGTCTTGTCGATATCGACGATTACTCCCTTGCGGAGGCCCTCACATTTCTTGGTGCCGACTCCCGAAATCGACGCGAGCCCGTCGGGGTCCACCTCCGCTATCACGGCGGTCACTTTCGTGGTGCCGAGGTCAAGTCCCATTATGCGGTGCGGAACTGCCAAGCCTCACACCCCCCTGTCCTTTGTGCGTTCGATGGTCCCGGGCCGTACGACGACCTGGCCGCGGAATCGCAAGTCTATGAGTTCGGGTTCCATTCCCAGATAAGCGGCCTGCCACAGCACTTCACGGAGCCGCTCGAGTTTGATAGCGTAATTGCCGGCCCCGAGCCTCACGACGGTGCCGCTCTTCAATACGATCTGCGGGTTCTCGAGGTCCTTGAGATCGACGCTTCCCAGCAGGCCCGCAAGCCCGGGCGTCGTGTCGAATGCCTTGATGACGGTGATGCCGAATATCGCCTGCGGTGAGGACGCGAATGCGCCGGGATCGACCGAACCCAGCCTGAACCCGGTGAGCATCGGGACGTCTTCGAACTTCCCGAGCGAGTCGATGGAGGCAACGTACCCGTCCCGGTCGAGGCCCGCGGCGAAGGCGCCTGAAGGCACGGCTGCGAATACTCCTCCCGGAACATGTTCTTCTCCCTCCCGCGCCATGCTCGCCGACGCAGCGCCGCAGAAGCCATCGAGCGCCGCCGAGAGCCTGAGGCGGAGCGGCTCCAGCCTCGGAACCAACTCGGCCCGCACAAGACGGCTCTCATGAGCGGCCAGTCCCAGCGCAAGCAGAGCGGCCAGGATCAATGTGGCTGCATTAGGCTTCAAATCTCCTCCCTCAATTTCGTCCCACTATCTTTATCTCCAGCTCAAGGTCGACGCCGTAAGAGTCTTTGACTCTCGTGCGGACGACCTGGATGAGCTCCAGCATCTCCCTCGCAGTCGCTCCCCCGGTGTTGATGAGATAATTGGCATGCAGGGTCGAGACCTGCGCGCCGCCCACGCTTGTACCTTTGAGCCCCGCCTGGTCTATGAGCTTGCCGGCCGGCCCGTTAGGGGGATTCTTGAAAATGCACCCGGCCGTGTGCTCTCCCATGGGTTGCGCCAGCCTCCGCGCCTCCAGCCTCTCTTCCACCATGTGCCTTATGCTCTCAACATCCGTCGCGAAGCCCTTCATGTGTGCTCCGGTTATTATGTATCCCGCCGGAACGGCCGCGTAGCGGTAGCCGAACTCGATCTCGTCGGCTGCCACGGTGACGGCGTTGCGGTCACCGTCAAGCGCCGATATCGCGGTGAGCCGCTCGGAGATCCACTCATCGGCGCTCCCGGCGTTTCCGGCTACCGCGCCCCCCACCGTCCCGGGTATCCCGCTGAGGAACTCGAACCCGCCGACGCCGGCCGCCGTGGCGGCGCTCACCACCTCTGCAAGATGCACGGCTGCGCCCGCGCTTATGCGGGGCGAATCGATCTCGATCCTGGCGAAGTCGCCGGCGAGGCGGAGCACGATGCCCTCCACACCGCCGTCCCTCACCAGAACGTTGGACCCGCTGCCGAGCATCATTAAGGGGAGACCCTCCTTCTTCGCGATGTCGATTACGGCAACCAGAGCGTCCGCCTCGGACACCCAGACCATGAGATCGCAGGGGCCCCCGACGCCCAGAGTAGTGTGCAGCGAAAGCAGCTCGTCCTTTCTCACGGCTACTCCCGGCATATTCTCGATGTTCTCGTATATGTCGCTCACTTTTTCATTCTCTCCAGCAGGGTTTCCCCCGCCCTGTATATGCTTCCCGCGCCCAGCGTGACCACGACGTCGCCGTCGCTCACGGTCCGGGCCAGGTGATCGATGACCTCATCCATCTCCGCTATGTACTTGACGTCCCTGTGACCGCTGTCGACGGCCGCCTGGGCCACGAGGTCGCCGCTCACCCCCTCGATGGGCGCCTCACCGGCCGCATAGATGGAGGTCACGATGACCGTGTCGGCGTCATAGAAGCTCCGCCCCAGCCTGTCCCACAGAGCGTGGGTGCGCGTGTAGCGATGCGGCTGGAATACCGCGACTATGCGCCTGTCGTAAGTGGACCTTATGGCGCCGAGCGTGGCCGCGAGCTCGGTGGGATGATGCGCGTAGTCGTCGACGACGGTAACGCCGTCCACCTCCCCCTTGACCTCTAGGCGCCGGGATATGCCTGAGAACTGCGCGAGCCCCTCGCCTATGGCCTGGAAGGGTATGTCGAGCTCGAGACCCACCGCGATGGCCGCGAGCGAATTAAGGACGTTGTACTCGCCCGGGGTCCTTATGAGAACGCTGCCCATGTTCTTGCCCTGCAGCAGCGCGTTGAAGGTGACGTCGGTGCCTTCCTGCACAACGTCCCTGGCCTGCACGTCGGCCTGCTGCGAGAATCCGTAGGTAATTACGCGGCGCTCTATATGCGGCAATATGGACTGCACGTAATCGTCGTCCAGGCAGACGACAGCCGCCCCGTAGAAGGGCACCTTGTTGGCGAACTGTATGAACGCCTTTTTGATGGCGTCGAGATTGACATAATGGTCCAGGTGCTCTTCATCCACCGTCGTGATCACGGCTATGGTCGGCGAGAGCTTGAGGAAAGAGCCGTCGCTCTCGTCGGCCTCGGCGACCAGGTAGTTACCGCTTCCCAGCTTGGCGTTCGTCCCCAGGGCCTTGAGCCGCCCCCCCACGATAATGGTGGGATCGAGCCGCGCAGCAGCCATCACAAGGCCCACAAGCCAGGTCGTCGTGGTCTTGCCGTGCGCGCCCCCCACGGCGATGCCCTGGCGCATGCGCATGAGCTCCGCGAGCATCTCGGCCCGGGGAATCACCGGAATGCCTTTCCCCCTCGCCGCCGCGATCTCGGCGTTGTCCCGCTTTATCGCCGACGAGTAGACGACCACATCGGGCTGCCCGACATGCCCGGCGTCATGCCCCTTCTCAATCGAAGCCCCCAGCGCCACCAGGCGCTCGGTGACCGGAGTCACCGAAATGTCGGAACCCGTGACCCTGTAGCCGAGGTTGAGAAGGAGCTCGGCGATGCCGCTCATCCCGGTTCCGCCGATCCCCACGAAATGTATGTGTTTTACCTTACCGAACATAAGTCACTCAGCACCGTTCCGAGTTTCGACAACCTGCCCTGCTTCCTCGCCAGCTCCAGAAGGCGCATCGCGATCTGGCTGGCAGCGTCCGGCTTTCCGAGCCCGGCGGAGGCCGCCGCCATCGCGGCCATTCGCTGCGGGTCGGACACTATTCGTTCTATGGCCCCGGCCAGGCGTTCGCCGGAGAGCTCGTCGTCGTTCATGACAATCGCCGCTTCCTTCTCGGCAAGCGCCACCGCGTTGCTGTCCTGATGTCTGCCGGTGGCGTAGGGGTAAGGCACGAGCACTGCGGGAAGCCCGAGCGCCGTCAGCTCGGCGAGCGTGACCGCTCCCGCTCTTGAGACGACGAGGTCGCTCGCGGCGTACGCGTAACCGATATCCTCTATGTAGGGATAGACCCTGCAGGGTATGTGGGCGCCCTCAAGCATCTTCTCGACGTACTCGTAATCTGCGTGCCCGGTCTGTATGATGAACTGGAGGTCGCCCCTCTCGCCCAGGACCCTTACGGCGTCTACTATGGCCCTGTTTATGCTTGATGCGCCCCGGCTGCCGCCGAAGACAAACACCGTCTTGAGCCCCGGGTCGAGCTCAAACCGGCCCGCGCCGACCCGCTTGTCTATCTCAAGAATACCGGGCCGTACGGGAACCCCCGTTACCCTCAGGTTGGTTCCCTTCCTGAAGAAGCGAACGCATTCCTTGAAACCCAGCGCGACTTCGTCCACGAATCTGGAAAGCAGCATGGTGGTCCTGCCCGGCACGCGGTTGGGCTCGATGTAGAGCGTCGGCGTCCCGGCGAGGGATGCCGCGAGCACGCAGGGCCCGCTGGCGTAGCCGCCCGTGCCGATTACGGCGTCAGGCCTCTCCTTGATAAGCACGAGAATCGACTGAATTATGCCCACTCCGGCCAGGAGCGCCGGGATGATGAAGCCCGCGCCCCTCTTGCGCGGGAGGGGCCTGGCTGCTATCTTGTACATCCTGTAGCCCAGTTTCGGCACTATGCCGGTCTCGAGCCCCCGGCCGGTGCCTACGAAGACGACATCGACGGAGTTGTTCAAATCCTTCAGGGACTCTATCACCGCCACGGCCGGATAAATGTGGCCGCCGGTCCCTCCGCCCGCTACGATGATCTTCATCTTGCCAGACCTTCCAATCTCCCGGGCCCGATCTTCGCATATGTGCTCTGACGCTTGCTCACCCCGAGCAACATGCCGCATGACGCCAGCAGGATGAGCGAGGACGAGCCGCCGTAGCTCAAGAAGGGTATTGGCAAGCCGATTGTCGGCAACAGGCCCGTACATACTCCGGCGTTCACGCAGAAATAGGTCGCTACCGCCATCGTCACCCCGGTCGCCACCACCGACGAGAAAACGGACGGCGCCCTTCTCGCCGCCCGCAGCCCGCGCCAGACGAAAACAAAGAAAAGGGCCGTTACGCCCAGGATCCCGAGGAACCCGATTTCCTCTCCCGTTATGGAGAGAATGAAGTCCGTATGCGCATCGGGCACAAAGAGGTATTTCTGATTTCCCATACCGGGACCCATACCCCTCCAGCCTCCGGCGCCTATTGCGATGACAGCCTGCCTGGCCTGGTAGCTCACGCCCTGGTCCGCGGCGCCGCCCAGCTTCGCCAGTAACCTGTCCCAGTTGTGACCCGTCACGTACATGAAGCCTATAAGCGACGCCAGGGCCGCGGAGAGACCGAGCCCCAGATGCTCTATTCGCGCTCCGCCCGCGAAAAGGACGATGATGCCTATGAGAAGCAGCATCGCGGCGGTGCCGATATTGGGCTCGGCGGCAACGAGCACCACAGCCGATCCGATTACTATGAAAGCCGGCAGAAATCCCCGGCTGAACTTCCTTATCTCGTAGCCCCGGCGCGTGATGAAATCGGCCAGGTACAGGATCAATGCTATCTTGGCCAGCTCCGAAGGCTGGAATACGAAATAGCCCAGCCTGAGCCACCTTGCCGAGCCCCTGACCACGACCCTGAGGGGCGACGGTATGAGCACCAGGCCCAGGAGAACGAGGGCCGCGATGAGTACCGGCCCGGCGAGCCGCCTCAAGACGTCCTCCCTCACCTTCATGAAGAGAACGAGCAGAATGAAGCCGAGGATCACACGGATGATATGGTGCCGCAGAAAGAGCCCGGCATCCTCGGACTCGGTCGCTTCTATGGCGAAGTCATAGGAGGCGCTGTATACCATCACAATCCCGACGATGCTCATGGCCAGAATGGTGAAGAGCAGCATCCTGTCAACGCCGTGGTTCTCCATCCGTCTCATGTTCCCTCTACGCCTGGCTGAGTCTTTTCAAGATCGCGCACCGCGCGCTTGAACACCCTTCCCCTCTCCTCGAAGTCGGCGAACATATCGAAGCTCGCGCAGCCTGGAGACAGGAGCACCGTGGTTCCCGGCGAGGCCTCATCCCCGGCCGTCCGTACGGCGCTCTCGAGCGTATCGGCGGCGCGCACCTCGGTGATTCCCGAGAAGACCTTCCTGAGCGTGTCCCGCGCCTCGCCGACTGCGAGCAGCAGGCTGACCTTGGCTTCGACGAGAGGCCTCAGGGCCTCGAAGTCGCCGCCCTTGTCGCGCCCGCCGGCTATGAGTATCGCCGGCCGGGCTACCGCCTCCAGGGCCACCCGCACCGAGTCCACATTGGTGGCCTTGGAGTCGTTTATATAAGTAACGCCGTCGATTTCGGCCACGGGCTCGTAGCGGTGCTCGAGCCCCTCGAAACCCGCCACTCCTTCGCGAACGGCGTCGTCATCAAAACCGAGGGCAGAAGCCGCCAGGACAGCTGCAAGGCTATTGGCAAGGTTGTGCGGACCTTTGATCTTGAGAGCGTCTACATTGAAGACAGTCCTCTCTCTGCGATCGGTCCTGACAACTACCTGCCCTCCGTGAACGAATGCACCTTCCGTCACTTTTTCTTTGAGACTGAAATAGAGCCTATGCGCCTCCGCGCCTTCGGAGGCTCTCATTGAATCCTCGTCGTCATGGTTGATTACCGCGAAGTCCTCTGGTATCTGGTTTGCGAAGAGCCGCGACTTGGAAGCCACGTAGTCCTCATAGGAGGCGTACCGGTTGAGATGATCGGGCGTGATATTGAGAAGAACCCCGACCTCCGGCCTGAAGCTGATGCATGTGTCGAGCTGGAAGCTCGAGATCTCCGCCACCAGGATGTCGTCCCGACCCAGACCGGGCGCTACGCTGCTTATGGGGAGCCCGATATTGCCGCAGACATGTACCCTGTCGCTCCTCGTCTTTAGAATCGCGCCGATGAGGCTCGTCGTCGTGGTCTTGCCGTTGGTCCCGGTGATTGCAACGACCCGGGCGTCCGTAAGGCAGTACGCCAGCTCGACCTCGCTTATCACGGGCACGCCGGCGGAGCGCGCCCGGTCGACCACAGGATTCGCAAGCGGCACGCCCGGCGAGAGCACGACGAGCGCCGAGCCCAGAGCGAAATCGGGCGAATTGGCGCCGAGTTCCAGGCGAACGCCCAGGGCCTCGAGCCCGGCGAGAGCCGGGGCCATCTCGGAGGCGCTTTTCGCGTCGGTCGCCCGGACCCGGGCGCCGGCCTTATCGAGTGCGCGGCAGGCCGCCACACCGCTAGCGCCCAGACCGACAACGGCCACATCGAGGCCCGCGAAATCCTCTCTCCTGTATGCCTTCCTCATAAAGGTCTTTCCTGCTATCATCTCAGCTTAAGTGTGCTCAGCGTGACGAGCGCCAGCAGCGCCGAAACCACCCAGAACCTTATGACGATCCTCGACTCGGGCCATCCCATGAGCTCGAAGTGGTGGTGAAGAGGGGCCATTCGAAACACCTTCTTGCCCCTGTAGCGCACAGCGATCACCTGGATGATCACCGACAGGGCCTCGGCTACGAAGAGCCCGCCGACGATAACCAGGAGAAACTCCTTCTTGATAAGAACCGCCACCGTAGCCAGCGCGCCCCCCAGCGCGAGCGAACCCGTATCGCCCATGAAAACGCCCGCCGGATGGGCATTGAACCACAGGAACCCGAGCGACGCCCCGACCAGCGACCCGCAGAAAATGGTGAGCTCGCCGGCCTGCCCGAGGTGGAGTATGTTGAGATAGTCCGACAGCACCGCGTGCCCGCTGACATAGCTTATGCCGGCGAAAGCCGCCGCCGCGAATCCGAACATGCCTATGGCGAGCCCGTCGAGCCCGTCGGCCAGATTCACCGCGTTCGACGCGCCGGTAATGACCAGTATCACGAACGGTATGTAGAGTACGTCGAGATTGGGATAAACGTTCTTGAAGAAGGGGACCGTCGTGCGCGTCGCGAGCTCGGGGTTCTCGGGCCACATCAGCAGAATAGTGCCCACGACGAGCCCCAGCAGGGCCTGGCCGGCGATCTTGTATTTGCCCACCAATCCTCTCGGTTTCTTCTTCACGATGCGGAGATAGTCGTCTATATAACCCATGGTCCCGAGCCACACCGTCGCCAGCAGGCAAATTAGCACGTACTTGTTCGTGAGATTGGCGCAGAGAAGCGTTGGCACGAGGACGGCAAGCAGTATGAGCACGCCGCCCATGGTGGGCGTGCCTTTCTTGCCGGCATGGGACTCGGGCGTGTCGTCCCTGACCCCGTTGAGTATGTTCTTCTTCCTCAGGGTCTTTATGATGAAGGGCCCAAGGGCAAAGCATATCACCAGCGACAGCAGAGTGGCCGTCGCGGTCCTTACCGTGATGTACCGGAAGACATTGAGTACCGAGAGATACTCTTTCAGGGGATACAGGAGATGATAGAACAACCTATTTCCTCCTCAGCGCTGCCTCTTTGCGTATGTAGCGCGACACGGCGTCCATGCCTGTCGCCCGCGACCCCTTGACGAGAATGGCGTCGCCGGATTTGATAAAACGACTTAAGAAAGCACATGCCGTCTCTTTGTCGGCGAAGAAACCCGCCCTTTCTTCGGTCATTCCCGACTCCCTTGCCGCGTCCACGGCGTCCCAGGCCGCACCGCCGACACCGAAGAAGAAATCCAGGCCCGATCCGGCCAGACTGCCCCCCACCTCACGATGGAGCTCCGCAGCAAAATCGCCGAGTTCCAGCATCTCCCCCATCAGGAACACCCGCCGCCCGGCGGGCAGGCCCATGAGCACGCTCAATACGGCGCGCACCGAGTCCGGGTTGGCATTGTAGGTGTCGTCTATGAGGGTAATGTCGCCCTCCCTGCTTATGTTGACGCGGACCGGCTGGAAGTCCCTGAGGGCCCGGGCCGACTCGGCGGGGCCTATATCGAACAGGCTGCCCGCGGCGATCGCCGCGAGCGCGTTATAGACGTTGTGAAGACCGGGCGCACGGAGAGCCACCTCGACGCCTGCAACCTTGAAGAGCGTGCCGGAGCCCGCCCCGGTGTCGACGTCGGTCGCCCGGTAATCGCAATGCGCTTCTATTCCGAAAGTCACTATATCGATTTCGATCTCCCCGGCCTTTTGGAGGACGGCAGGGGAGTCGGCGTTCACAACTCCCCTGCCGCTGGGTGGAAGGACTCGTAGAAGATCGGTCTTTTCTTCGACTATGTTCTCAATAGACCCGAATAGGCCGATATGCGCTCGGCCGACATTGGTAATCACTCCCACGTCGGGCCGGGCCCAGCCGGCCAGCTCCCGGATTTCGCCCGGATGATTGCTGCCGAGCTCGGTTATGAGGACCTCGTCGGACTCCTCGAGACCGAGAATGGTGAGCGGTACGCCTATCTGGTTGTTGTAGTTGCCGGGATTCTTGTGCACATTGAGCCGACCCGAGAGCACCGCGGCAATCATCTCCTTGGTGGTCGTCTTGCCGTTCGATCCCGTGACGGCGATCACGGGAATGTCCACGAGACCGCGTAGGTACACGGCAAGGCTCTGCAGCGCCGAGAGCGGCGAATCGACGACAATCTGCGGGAACGATGCCGCCGGCCCTTCGACGGGGCGCGACACCACCGCGCCGGCCGCGCCGGCGGACGCGGCGGCGGCTACGAAGGTATGCCCGTCGGCATGCTCGCCCTCCAGCGCGTAGAAGAGGTCGCCCGATTCAAGCGTGCGCGTGTCGATAGAGTGGCCGGTCGGGACGGCGCCGCCGGCCCCTGCGGCCCGAGGGTGAATCTCTCCTCCTACGACCCGGGCGATTTCAGCTATGCTGAGCTTCAGCATTCGCATTGTCCCCAAGCAGCTTCCTGACGATTTCCCTGTCATCAAGATGGATCTTCCTTGTTCCAAGTATCTGGTAGTCTTCGTGGCCCTTTCCCGCGACCACGATGAGATCTCCTTCCCTGCTGGCCTCTATCGATTTTTCGATGGCCCGCTCCCTGTCGGGCTCGACTTCGTATTTCGAACCTTCCGGGAGCCCGGCCAGTATGTCGTCTATTATCTTCGAGGGGTCTTCGGTGCGCGGATTGTCGCTGGTAATGAAAACGAGGTCCGAGAGCTCCGCCGCAATGCGGCCCATTTCCGGGCGCTTGCCTCGGTCTCGGTCGCCCCCGCAGCCGAACACGACTATTACGCGCCCCGACGTAAGGTCCCTCATGTCCATGAGCAGACGGTTCAGCGCGTCGGGCGTATGCGCGTAGTCGACGACGGCCGAGCGGCCCCTGCCGCTTATGACCTCCACCCTGCCCGGGAGCTGCTCGAGGGAGGCGATCCCCTCGAGTATGGCGTCCTCGCTGAAACCGAGCATGAGCCCGATGGCGAACGCAGCCAGGGCGTTTTCGACATTCATCCTGCCCTGAAGGCAGGTCTTTATCATGGTCGCGCCCTGCGCGTGACTGACCTTCAGTCTGGAACTGTGTCTCTCCATGGACAATATGTCACCTCTGACATCGGCATCCTTGCCAAGGCAGTAGGTCAGGCACGGCAGGGCGATGGTCTTTGCTATTTCGACTCCGGTGTCATCACCCACGTTGATGACGGCTTTCCTCTTGACTCCATATGCATCGCCCGCCGCCTCATCGAAAAGCGACATCTTGGCCCGCTTGTATTCTTCGAATCCCCCATGGAAATCGAGATGGTCGCGGGTCAGATTGGTGAAACAGACGATGTCGAAGTCCACGAAGTCCGCGCGATGAAGCGCGAGGGCGTGTGAAGATACTTCCATGGCGCAGTGGCTGAGCCCGCTGTCCACCATGGACCTCAGGTAACGGTGTACCTCCGGGGATTCGGGCGTGGTAAACGGATCCTTCTCATAGGAGTCGCCTACATAGTGGCCCAGAGTGCCCATGACGCCGGCCCTTTCCCCCGCGGCCTCAACTATGGCCTTCACGAAGTGAGCCGTGGTCGTCTTACCGTTCGTGCCGGTTATGCCGACGACGCGGAGCTCATGCGACGGGTTGTCATAGAACGAGGCGGACGCATAGGCGAGCGCCTCGCGTACGTCCCTGACCACAACCAGGGTCGCCGGATCGGGGATGTCCAGATTGCGGCCGGCCAGGACGGCTCCCGCCCCCCGCCGGACGGCGTCCGCAGCGAATTCATGGCCGTCGACGCTGCCGCCCCTGAGGCAAGCGAAAAGACAGCCCTCGGTGACTTTCCTCGAGTCCGAGCATATGCCCGTCACGGCGCGGTCAAGCGAACCCGCCGTATGGACCACCGCATAGCTCTTGAGAATCTCACCCAGTGTCTTAGCCATTGCCATTCCCCAGGCGTATAGTGCAGAGCCTGCTTGAGTTAAGGGGAGCGCCGGGAGCCGGGTCCTGCTTGACCACCCGGCCGCTCCCGGAGTAGAGCCAGCGTATCCTGGCTTCTTCGAATACCCGTTTTGCCTCTTTAAGTGTGAGCCCGATTACCGAAGGGCACCTGGCCCTGGCACTCCCGTCCCAGAGCGTCAGGGCGGCTTCCGCGCCGCCGTCGGAGACTTCGCGGGAGCCGGCGAGCATGAGGCAGCTCGACGGCAGACAGGCTTTCTCCATTCTCGAAAGCGAACTCGCCATGCTGCTGAAAGCCGGCCCGCACACGCCGCCACCGTAACTGAACACCCCGTTGGGTTCGTCGATCACGACAACGCATACGTATTTGGGATTGGCCGCGGGGACGAATCCAGCGAAGACACATGTATGAAGGTCCCTGTTGTAACGGCCGTTAATGACCTTCTCCGCGGTCCCGGTCTTGCCCGCCGCGGGTATGCCCTCGACGCACGCCAGCATGCCGGTGCCGTCCTCTACCACGCCCCTCAACAGCCCGGCCACTTTGCGCGCCGTCTGCTCCTTTACAACGCGCCTTATGACCCGGGGTTTACAGGTCTTGATCACATTCATATCCTCATCTACCACGGCCTTGACGATACGAGGCCTCATGAGCTCGCCCCCGTTGGCTATCGCCGCATAGGCCATGGCCAGCTGCAGAGCGGTCACGCTCACCTCGTGGCCGATGCTTATGGTCTCGAGCGAGCGGCCGCTCCATTCGCCGGGCTCGTTGAGGATGCCCCTGGACTCGCCCTCAAGCTCTATCCCCGTCTTGGATCCGAAACCGAAGGATCGCACATATCTGTGGAAGGCTTCTGTCCCGATGTCCCGCGCTATCAGCGCGGCGACGATGTTGCTCGAGTATTTGACCGCCTCGGCCAGGCTCATGACATCATGGGGATGGAGGTCGGTGATAACTCCGCCTTTTACCTTGAGCTTGCCGTTCTCGGTCCTGAACATGGCATCATCGTCCACCACTCCCATGTCGAGAGCGGCCGAGAACACGCAGATCTTGAAGGCCGATCCGGGCTCGAAGGTCTGCCGCACCGGGTAGTTGCAGTTCTTGGGGCTGCTGGCCATCGCCAGGATGTCGCCGGATGCAGGATCGACGATGAGGGCGCATCCGCCCCGGGCCTTATTGGCCCTCAGGCCCTCTGCAAGCGCCCTCTCCGCCATGACCTGGACGTCCGCGTCTATGGTGAGCACGACCGAGTTCCCCGCCACCGGCGTCGTTATGACGCTTTCCACGCAGGGCCTGGACCTGCCGCGGGCGTCTCTGAAGTAGCGTCTCTTGCCGGGCTTTGCCCTGAGCTCCTCATCCAGCGTCTTCTCCAGGCCCGTCAGGCAATTGCCGTCGTCGCCGTAGCCGCCGATGAAGTTGGCGCCGACGTCCTTAAGGGGTCTCACGCGCTTCCCGGATGGGACGACGCAGACGCCGCAGAGACCCAGATCGCTGATCGTACGGGCCGTTTCTATATCGAGCGCCTTGTCGATGGGAACGAAATAGGTGTCAGTATTGGTTATGCGCTTGAGCACACCGCTGTATGTGTGGGCGGTGCGCCTTGATATCTCCTTCGCGACGGCCTCCGGGTCGCGGACCAGATGCGGGTCGATGAAGACGTGCATGGCGGGGAGGGTGACGGCGAGGGGCCTCAAGTTCCTGTCATAAATCGTGCCCCTCCTGGCGAGGGTGTCCGCGGGCTTGTACTGCTGGCCCTGCGCTATCCGCAGGTAGTAATCGTGCTTTATGACCTGAAGCTGAAAGAACCTGCCCAGTACCAGGCCCGCGAGGACAAGGAATGCCGCGAACATCGCAAGCATCCTCGCGGACGTAAGTCTCAATTTACTCCTCCCTGTTCTCGATCACGTAGACGAACTCCCAGTTGAGGTCGTCCATGCCCAGTTTTCCGCGCGCGACGTTCTCCAGGCGCGGCGCGCATTCAAGGACAGCTACTTCGTAGGCAAGTATCTCCGTCTGGTTTCTCACCATTTCCAGCTCGGTCTCCAGTTCGAAGTTGCGGTCGAGTTGCGTTTCCACCGTAAGACGCTCCCACGTGTAGAAGAGGCTTGAAACGGCGGCAAGGGCAACCAGCAGTAAACCCAGAAGGAACGACCGTCCCGTACGCTTGATTCCATTTGCCCTGCCCAGTGTCTCTCCTTCTTTGCCCTTTCGAAGCGGCGCTTGCATTTTACGGATTCCTGCGCACCGGAGACGGTCGCTCCTGCGCCCCTGGGTTCACTGTCTCTATCCGATTTTCTCTGCCGCCCTCAGCTTCGCGCTGCGGGCGGAGACATTCGCTTTAACCTCCTCAGGCTGCGGCGTAACCGGCCTGGGCGTGAGTACCTTAAAAACCTCAACCCTGCCGCACCTGCATACCGGCATACCCGGCGGGCACACGCACTCGCCGGACAGCCTCCGGAAGGCACGCTTCACGATGCGGTCTTCAAGGGAGTGGTACGTAATAACACAGACCCTCCCGCCTTTCCCCATGAGGACCGGAAGCGATTCCATGAGCCTCTCCAGGCCGGCGAGTTCCGAATTCACGGTGGCTCGCAGAGCCAGATAGACCCTGGCCAGCGACCTGGCGGGCCTCTGTTTGACCACCGCCTTCACCGCGCGCGAGAGGTCCAGCGTAGTGATGAGGCCGGCGCCGTCTCTCGCATCGAGGATCGAACGCGCTATTCTCTTCGCCAGCCTGCCCTCGCCGAACTCCCTGAGGAGAGCAGTCAGTCCCTTAAGGTCCATGGCCCCCAGAAGCTCGCCGGCTGTTTCCCCCGCGAGGCGGTCGAACCTCATGTCCAGGACACCTTCCCTGTCGAAACTGAAGCCTCTATCCGATGTGACGATCTGGAGCCCGGAGATTCCGCAGTCAACCAGCAACCCGTCGACCCTTCCCCCAAACCGTGACGGGATCCTGCCCGAAAGGTCGCCGTAGTTCATCTTCATAAGCACCACTCTCTCTCCAAACCGTCCGAGCCTGCCTGCAGTGAAGCTGAGTGCGTCATCATCAAGATCTATTCCCACGAGTACACAACTAGCGGGGGCGGCTTCCAGAATCGCTTCGGCATGCCCGCCCAATCCGACGGTGGCGTCGACGATCACCTGCGTGCAGGGAGTGATCAGGAACTTCTTTGTCTCGGCAACCATTACCGGAACGTGACATGCCCGCTCGCCCCTTCCCTCGACTTCGTCTCTATCGGTCATCCCGGCCCCGCGCTGGGCCGCGATCCGTCATACGCCTGGTGATCTCTTCGAGAGCTTCTTCCGGGGTGATGCCCCTTGATTTCTCATACTCCTCATAGGCCGCGGGATCCCAGAACTCAATATGGTCAAGCTGGCCGATTATGAGCACGGAATCCTCGATGCTGACCGTCGCCAGGAGCTCGGGCGGAATGAGAACTCTCTTGTGTCCATCCATCCTGCAGTGACGCGCCCTGCGAAGAGCCACCCTCATGTAGTACCTGCTGACATCCGCTTCCGGGAAGGACCGCATGAACTTCTCGCGATCCTGCCACTCGTCCAGAGGGTAAGCTGCCAGGCATCCGTCCGGGCCCGGGAGTACGACGAATGTGTTTCGGGCAAACTCCGACAGTCCGTTCCGAATCTGGGCGGGGATGCTAAAGCGGCCTTTAGCATCTACCGTGTGAACGTAACCACCGTAGAACGATGACATTGATCAACCTTGCCTTGATATCCCACTTAGTCCCACTTCGTGCCGCAACGTTGCGAAACTACCACCAGCCCCAACCCCTGTCAAGAAAAATATGCAAATATGGGTAAATTCAGGTCACTTTTTGCTAGTACATTGAGAAATAGAGAGATAGGAGCAAGGTCGATGAGGACAGGATGTCGTTTATAAGTGCTTATGCACTATAACGCAATTGGGCCGCCGCGAGGCGCATCCCACCGGCGCCCCACCGCACCAGCGGGGGTCAGGTCTCAAAATGCACAAAATCGAGGGGTCAGGTCTTGAGATGCACAGAAGGGGACCTCCGCGCAAAATCGAGGGGTCAGGTCTTGAGATGCACAGACGGGGACCTCCGCGTTGACGGCCAGGTTCAGCATCGTGGAGCGGGGACCCTAAGAAGCGTAGCGTATGGTGAGTGCGGAATGGCTCCCTAGCGCAGCACCATGGTCTTCCTGGACAGGCTGTTTTGC
>JASFEA010000022.1:0-28853 GCA_050125095.1 bacterium | reverse complement strand
GCTTAAGGGCCTCGGCCGCGAAATGATACGGCTTCACCAAGGATGGGTGCGAGAGATACCCCGTCTCTACGAGTAGGGTTCCGTCCCTGTCGAAGAAAATGGCTTTGCTCACGCCTCGAGTCCCGCCAAGCGCGTCAGCGCTTCGAGCACCTCAGCCTCGTCTATCCCGTCGGTGCAGACGTTGCCCTTGCGGCAATCCCGCTCGAAGCAGGGCGAGCAGTCCACTGCCTTGTAGAGAGCCACGGAGTTGGGCGAGACCGGACCTGTCCAGGCCGGGTCCGTGGAGAAAAACAGCCCGACCACGGGCTTGCCCAGCGCCGCGCTCAGATGCATACCGCCACTGTCATTAGACACCACGCCGCTCGAGAGCCATATGACACCGATAAGCCCGGCGAGGTCCGTCATGCCACACAAGTTATGGACCCGGCCCCTCATGGCGCTCTCGACGGCCTGGCAGGCTGACCGCTCTTGCCGTCCACCGGCGAGCACTATTTCGAGGTCGAACCTATCAGCAATCATGTCTCCAAGCAAGCCAAATCGACGCGCGGGCCACATCTTGGCGGGGCCGTACCGGGCCCCCGGGAACATACACACATACCTTCCCGGACCCAGGCCGCTCCGGGCCAGGATCTCTTGTCCCCGGGCTATGTCTTCGTCAAAAGGAGACAGGCGTGGAATTGTGCTATCTACTGGAATTCCAATAGCTTGCACGATTTCTTTATAAATATCAATTAAGTGTGTGGTCTCGCGGGGCGGCCGCCTCACCCTGTCGGTATAGAGAATGGCCCCGGCGGAGTCTTCGAATCCCACCCGCCTCGGCACCCTGCCCAGGTAGCACATGGCGGCAGAGGTGAATGACCGCGTGAAGCTCAGAACCATGACCGGCCCGAAGGACCTCAGGACGGAGCTTCCGCTCAAAATCGAGCGCGCCGACTCAAGGGCCCCGCCGCCGGGCCTGGTCACGGGATAGGCAAGCGTCCCTCCCAGGCGGGCGCAGAGGCCCGCCGACGAGGTTGAGCCGATGACGAGCACCCTGCCGCGCCTCGAGCATTCGACGACGCTGGAGATGGCCGGCAGCGCCATGACGGCGTCCCCAAGCCAGTTGGGCGCCTTCACCGCGAAGGTGAGTTCTTTATTCATATTCCACATCTCCGAGGCAAAGCAGGACCTCGCGCCTGACCTCCTCCGGCGTGAGGTCTTCCATGCAAACGCGCCTCTTCATTCGGCACGGCCTATTGCCATGATATGAGCATGGGCTGCAGCCCAGGCCGAGGCTGATCACCCTGTGGCGCGGCCCCAGCGGTCCGAAGCCCAGGCTGGGACTGGTCGGGCCGAAGACGGCAACCACCATCGAACCGACAGCCGCGGCCAGGTGCATGAGACCGGAGTCGTTGGTCACCGTCACCACCATTCTCGAGAGCAGCGCGGCCAGCTCGGCCGGGTCGCCGCTGACTACCGCCATGGGACCGGCCTCGGCAGCGAGGGCCGCCACGGCTTCCACCTGACGCCGGTCCTCTTCCGAACCGGCCACCATGACGCGCTCTCCGGATTTGTGGAGCAAGACGGCGAGTTCTGCGAATGACGACTCCGGCCAGCGTTTGAATTCGCTGCTCCCACCGGGGCAGAGCGCCACGAAACGACCCTGCACCGGCACGGGTCCAAAGCGCGCCTGAGCCTTCGCCCGGGCCTCCCCACCCGGCTCTATGCGGGGCTGACGGCCCTGTAGCGGTATATCGAGCCGGGCGAGGGCGTCGCCGTAGAGGTCCACCGTGTGTCTCAGGTTCCCCTTATAGAGCCAGGGCATCTTGACCGTCAGGAAACGTCTGACCACCGGCCTTCTGTAGCGTACGAGCCGCTTCTTCTTTAGCCGGCCCGAGATGCGGCGCGAGCGCAGGTTGTTCTGAAGATCGAGCACGGCCTCGAAGTCCACGACCTTCCCGAGCCTCTCGATCTCGTTGTTATGTCCCGCTTTGCTGTAGGGCATGACCTCGTCCACGGCCTCGAACATGACGGGCACCCCGGCGAATTCCGAGCGGGCTATGAAGTACACCCTGGCCTCGGGGTGGCGCTCCTTGATGGCGCGCGTCACCGGTTCGGTGAGGATGATGTCGCCGAAGGATGAGAGGCGGATGACTGCGAAGTCCATCGCGGCTTACCCCTCACGCGTGGACGGGCTGTAATCTCTGAACTGTATGTCGTAGAGTTTCTTGTAAAGGCCGCCTTCGGCCAGCAGGTTTTCATGGTCGCCGGTCTCGACAACTCTGCCGTTATCGATGACCACTATGAGGTCGGCGTTGCTCACCGTGGAGAGCCGGTGGGCGATCACGAATGTGGTCCTGGTGGTCATAAGGCGTTGTATTGCCTCCTGCACCAGTTTCTCGGACTCGGAGTCCAGCGACGATGTGGCCTCGTCGAATATGAATATCTGGGGGTCCTTGAGCAGCGCACGCGCTATGGCAATGCGCTGGCGCTCGCCCCCCGAGAGCCGCACTCCCCTGTCGCCTATAACCGTGTCATAGCCCTCGGCAAGGCCCTCCACGAAATCATGGGCGTTGGCGGCCCTGGCCGCCTCTATCACCCGCTCATGCGCTATGTCCTCCAGGCCGTAGGCGATGTTATTGAATACGCTGTCGTTAAAGAGTATGGTCTCCTGCGTCACTATGCCCATGAGCGACCGCAGCGAGTCGATTCTTATGCTGCGGATGTCCACGCCGTCGAGCTCCACCCTTCCCTCCACCGGGTCGTAGAAGCGCGCCACCAGGTCAACCAGGGTTGACTTGCCCGCGCCGCTCGGCCCGACGAGCGCGACGATCTGGCCCTTCTTGACTGTCAGGTTGACGTCCTTGAGCACGAAATCGTCGCCGTCATAGGCGAAACTCACGTCGACAAACCTCACGTACTCATGAATGCCGTCGACCTCGACGGCTCCGGGGGAGTCCGCGATCTCGGGTTCGGTGTCCAGGAGAGAGAAGATGCGCTTGCCGGCCGCGAGCCCTTCCTGTATGACGGAGTTTGCACTCACGAGCGACTTGGCCGGGTGCATGATGGAGAGCATTGCGCCCAGGAAAATGAGAAACCAGTCGGGAGTCAGGAGGTTGCCCTCAAGCACCTGCATGCCGCCGTACCACAGGACCGCAAGAGCTCCCAGGGCGCCCAGGAACTCGGTCATGGGCGGGGCGAGCACCGCCGCCCGCTGCTGTTTCATGACGGCGTTGAAAAAGCCGTCGGTGTCCCTGCGGAACTTCTTCTTCTCGAACCGCTCCATGCCGAAGGCCTTGACGACACGTATTCCCGACACGGTCTCCTGCAGGACGCTGGTATAGTCCGCGGCCTTCTCCTGGGCCCTGGTCGAGTACTTCCTGAGTCTCCGGCTCAGCCGCCCCACGAAGTAGGCTATGGGCAGCATCACCACGAATGCGACCAGCGCCAGCCGCCAGGATATCCAGAACACTATTCCGGCATATGCCAGCGTGATCATGAGGTCCCTTAAGAAACTCAAGAAACCCGTCGAAATCGTAAGGCGCAGCAGGCTAACGTCATTGGTGATCCTGGATATGGTCTGGCCCGTCCTGTTAGCGTGAAAGTACGAAAGCGAGAGCCTGTGGAGATGCGCATAGAGGGCGTTCCGGACGTCCCGCACCACGCGCTGCTCCAGCCATATGAGGGTCACGGAAAGGAAGTAGGTGAACATCGCCTTCATGAAATACAGAACCAGCACCGTAAGACAGATGCGAACGAGAGAGTCCACCGGAGAGTCGGTCACGTAAAACGACAGGATGTACTGCCGTACGTTTTCCTGCACCGAGTCGACGGGCGTCACCGCCCCGCCCGCCTGGGCCGCATCCTCAGTCAACCCGAGCATGTCGCTCCCCCCGAATATGACGTTCACGAAGGGCAGCATCATGCCTATGGAGAAGCCGCTGAAAACTGCGACGAAGACCATCAGCGCGACAGCCAGCACCAGCCGCCGCCAGTATGGCTTGAGCGTGGATACTATTCTCAAATACAATCTGAGGGATTCCATAATCAGACCTTTGCGACGCTCATAACGAAGTCCCGCATCTGCATCGCGAGCTTGGCGGGCGGCGTCTGCGACCACTTCTCCTCATCGATGAGGTCGAAGTTGGCGGCCCCGGGGATCCACCTGAGGTCGTCCTTGTCCGAGAACAGGGCGAAAGTCGGCACGCCCATGGCTACGGAGAAATGGAACAAAGTCGTGTTTGCCGTGATGAAGAGGTCGCACTGGGATAGAATGCCGAGGGTGTCCCTGAAGCTCTTCCTGGGAATGTCCAGCCATTCGTAATCGCCGAAGCGCGCAATCTCATCGTCCTTTATGCCGGGCTCGGGATCCGAAAGCAGCGCTATGCGGCAGGGCCTGAGGGCGGAGAAGCTGCGCGCCAGGCGCACCATCGTATCGAACGGGGGCGGGCCCGCCGCCTTGGTCATGCCGAGATCGACGCCGACGAGGATTTCGTTGGGGTCGGGCTTCCTGAACTTGATAATCTCGCGCGCAATCTCGATCTCCTTCCCGGGCAGCTCCCAGAAATCGGGTTTCATGTCGGAGGTCGTGAGGAAGCGCACCAGCGAGAGATTGAGGTCGAGGAAGTAGGCCGTGTCGTCCTTGGGCACCACTTCGACATTGAAGAGGGGATAGCCGGCGTCGCCCCTGAGCTTGGCCCTGAGGCGCGCCCCCGCGAGGAGCGGCAGGAACTGGCGGTAGAAGTCGTATCTGAAATCGAAATAGAACGCCGCCTCCGGTGCGCGGTCGCGGATGTCGGAGACGAGCGACCTGTAGGTCATGAGTCCCCTCGTGCCCTTGAGCTCGGGGAAGTGCACGAAGTCGTCCACAAGGGACTCGCCCCTCAGGAGGTCGGCCTGATTGCCCTCTACTATGCAGATGAGCCTGGACTGGGGCAGCGTCTTTCTGAGCAGCGAGAGGGCGGGATACAGGAGCATCATCTCCGCGAGGCCGACCGGCGCCACCGCCAGCACCCTTCGGGCGCTCTGCCGCAGCTCGGAGAGCGAGAACGGCTGGTCGATATTCTTGCGGGCGAACATCTTGCTCGCCACGGACAGCATGCCCTTTGTCGGCCACCGGGGCACTCTACACCCCCTTGTCCACGGGTACGATGCGCTCGCGCCGCCTGACCCGGCTCGCTCCCTTGGCCATTCTCACCACCAGGAAGCCGTTCTCATAATGGGCGCCCACCGACGAGATGCCGATATGATGCGGTACCTCTATATTCCTCTCGAATGCGCCCAGGTTTATTTCCATCTTGTGGAAGTGCCTGTGCTCGTCGTGCACAGGGTCATGCCTGACGCCGCGGATCGTCAGTATTCTGCCGTGCAGGTTGACCTCGAAATCATCGGGGTCCATTCCCGCTATGTCCATGCGGATCACGAAATCGGTATCGGTTTCATAGACATCCGTCAGCGGCCTCCACACGTATTCCTTGCCCAGAAGAAGCGGAGTCCTGAGCCGGGAGAAATCCGACAGGAGCCTCTCCATGGTCTCCTGCAGGTGCCGGATGTCGTCGATTATGTCCTCTCTGCGTGGAGCCATGAACTTCCCCCAAACGCTATAGAGGGTCCTCGATCTTCCAGTCGTACTCCCTGTCAAAGACCTCATCGAAATCGTAGACGGCGGCGAAGTCCTCGGGGCTGTCGGTATCGCTTGTATTCAATATACCCGCGCCCACGAGATTGAATACGATGTTGCCGAAGTCCGCGGTTTCATTTACGCCCCAGTGCTCGAACACCATCTTGGCCGTGGGGCCGAAGAGATGCCGTCCGTAATCTCTGACGCTCTCCAGGAGTTCCTCTCCGCTCACGTGGCCCTTCCGGGCCTTGCGTGAAACGGCCATATCCAGAGCGTGCATTATGAAGACATAGGCTTCGATCCTGTATCGCTCGTCGTCCGAGACGATCTTCTCGATCTGCTCCAGGATGTCATTCTGCGCCATTGCACTTCCTTATCACATGCTTGAGTACGTGACTAAGCTATGATACCCTCTCAAACAAATCAAGGAAGATATTGAGCAATGCAAACTAAGAGAGACCTCGTCCTGCTCGGCTGCTGCCTGGGCCTCTTTGAGACCATCTCGCAGGTGGTACTCCTGCGCGAGCTCTTTGTCGCATTCACCGGTAATGAGCTGACCATCGCTACGGTCCTCGCCCTGTGGCTGATTTCCGTTTCACTGGGCTGCCTGGCCGCAGGCCGCAGCTTCAAGCCCCGCTCCATCAGTGCCGGTGTGGCGACCTTGTTCATTATGGCAGGAGCGTTTTCACTTTTTCAAGTCATTTTGATACGCCTGGCCCGGCCGGCCTTTGCGCCGGCCGGCGAGCTCCTGAGCCCCGCTCTTACGGTGGCCCTGGCCGCGCTGGGAGTCGCCCCATGCGCCGCCCTTCTGGGCGCGCTCTTTGTCGGCCTCGTGCGCCTCGGCAGGCATTCATCGCACGCCTCCCCCCTTCCCGCGGTTTACGGCGGCGAAGCTCTCGGGTCGGGCATCGGCGGCGCCGTGCTCAGCTTCTGGCTTCTGGAGGCTGCAAACCCGGTTGCGATAACGGCGCTCGCCGCCGTGCTGGCGGCGGCGGGCGCTATGCTGGCCCTGCGCCGGGCGCCGGCCCGTGAGAGAAGGCAGCATGCAGTGGCCACAGCTGCTTTCATACTTGCGTGCTTCTTCGTTCTGTTCCGCGCCGCGGACATAGACCTCAGGCTCAGGGATATGGAATGGGGGCCGCTTCGCGTCGTGGAAACCGTGGACAGCAAATACGGCAACGTGGTAATAACCGAGCGCGAAGGCCTGCACGACTTCTACGAGAGCGGCGCCCTCGCCTTCACCGTGTCCGATCCCATGTTCGCCGAGGAAACCGTCCACATCCCGCTTCTCTATCATCCCGCGCCGCATGATGTCCTCATTATCGGAGCCAGCGGGTCGGGAGTAATAGGCGAGTCCCTCAAGCACCCCTCTCTGGAGCGGCTTGATTTCGTCGAACTCGACCCCGCCATAATCAGCCTCGCCGGCAAGTACGGGCCGCACGGCCATATGAGCGGTGGCGGACGGAGCGTCAACGCCGTACTCGGCGACGGTCGGGCCTATGTCGCCTCCGCCGGGAAGCGGTACGACGTTATTGTTCTCGCGGCGGGCGCCCCCCTGAGCCTTCAGGTCAACAGGCTCTATACGGCCGAGTTCTTCTCATCGGCAGGCAAGGCGCTTCTTCCCGGGGGCATAATCGGGCTCACAGTGGATTCCCCGGGAGCTTACATGGGCCCGGAGCTCACCCGCCTGATCGCGTCCATCGTAAATGCGCTCAGGCTCGTGTTCCCGCATGTGGAACTTCTGCCCGGGGAGACCATACACATCCTCGCATCCGACCGTCCCCTGGCAGGCGCCAAACGGCGGCTGATTCCAAGACTTCGCGAGAGGGGTCTCGAGACTGCGTATCTCAACGAGTTCTACCTCACCGACAGGCTGTCGGAACTCCGCGCCGCGCAGCTCGACAGCGTGCTGGCGCTCTATGACGACGGCGCGGCCAACTCCGACGGCAGGCCCGTCACCTTCTCATACGCCCTCGCCATATGGGCCAAGCACTTCGATACGGGCAAATTCCTGGCCCGGGGCGTTGCCGCCCTGGGACCGGGCACAACGGTTCTCCTTCTGGCCGCGACGGGCCTCATCATCGTCGTCGCCTTCGCCCTGGGGTCGAGACTGCGGCTGCGGGCCGCGGGGCCTCTCATATCGCTTTACTCCAGCGGGTTCACCACCATGTTCGCCACCGTGCTGATCATGATTTGCTTCCAGATAAGCAGGGGATATGTCTACACGCGCCTGGCGGTCGTTATCGCCGCTTTCATGGTGGCACTCGGATTGACGGCGATACTGGGAGGCCGCAGGCTCAGCGCCGTAAGGGAGAGGCCCGGCCTGATCGTGCTTCAGGCGGCGCTCATATGCCTGCCCGTTGTCGTGGCGGCCGTGTTCCGCTGGGCGCAGTCCCCGGGACGTGCGGTTCCGGGGCCGCTCCTGGACGCCGCTTACATCGGGCTTTCCGCGCTGGCCGGCGTGGTCGGGGCGAGCGTATTCACGGCCGCCTCCGCCTCGCTCATGCGCCGGGCGCCGGCGGGGGCCGAAACCGGAGCAGTCGCCTATTCACTCGACCTCGTGGGCGCGTCCGTGGCGGGATTCACCACGGGCTTTCTCACCATCCCCGCCCTGGGAATCGTGAGCGCAGCCCTGGCCGTGGCGCTGGTCAACTTCATCGCCGTGGGCGCGCTGCAGGTGTCTATTCGACGCGCCCCATGACTTCGCCCTCGTTGAAGATCTGGGCCGAAAAGACGTATATGGTCGCGCCTTCCCTCCAGGCGCCCGCAGGCAGGCCCGCCTTCCTGCAGGTCTGGTCGAGGAACTCATAGCGGTCCCACTTGTAGTCGGTGGCCACCTGCGGCAGGAGAAGGCCGTGGTTATGGCCTTTCTCGATATATATGCCATGTGTGCCCACCACGACTTCAGACGGGTCGCTTATCTTCTCAAAGGGAGTCAGCACGGAGATCTCGATCTCTATATGCTCGAGCTCCCGCGGTTTCACCGGATTAAACCGGGGGTCTTCGAGCGCGGCGGCCACCGCCATCTTCGAAACCGTGCTGAAGAGCGGCTCGATGCCCCTGATGTGCCCGATGCATCCCCGGAGCTGCCCTTCCTTGGTCAGAGTGACGAACGCCCCGCGCTTCTCGCCGAGGAGCGGGGTCGAGGCCTTGAACTCGGGGACGGTTTCGCCCCTGACGGCCGCCTCCATGGACGCCCTGGCTATTCTGATAAGATCGACCTTCTCCTCATGACCGAGGCCGAGATTGACGCCGACTTCTTCCCTGTCGTATACGGCCGCCGACAGGTATCCGACCACCCTTGACTTATCGCCGGAGGTGTCGCCCGAATTGGCGTACTTGAGTATCTCCGTGGAGTCCGCGCCGAGCAGCCTCGCGGCCAGCATGGCGGTGATCATGGGACCCCCGCCGCAGGCCTCGCATCTGCCGGAGCTCAGGTCATGGGCCAGGCCCTCCGGGTCGTAGTCGCGCACGCGCTCCACGATTATGTTGTCCAGCTTTACGGCCTCGTCGTATGTATGGAAATGCGAGAGGTCCGAGCTCGCCACGATGAGCACGTTCATGTCCTTCACGTTCTCCGCAATGGCTTCGGCCAGGCGAGTACAGGCCGCCAGCGACTGGTCCCCCATGACCACCGGAACGATGGTGAGTCCGGGCACAGCCACCTGGAGAAACGGTATCTGCACCTCCAGCGCGTGCTCTCTCATATGGGCGGCCGGGTAGGTCATTATGAAATCGTAGCCGTTCAGCAGCCTGGCCGCCAGGTCCGTGTTTATGCTGGCGAGGCCGAGGGGGGTGCTGTAGGCCGTGCCGTCGTAAATGGAAGCGCCCCTGAATGCGACATGATGGCTCGGCGAGATCACGATGACGGCGTCGAATTTCTTGCCCTCGACCAGCTTGTAGGCATGCGCGGCCACCTCGCCCGAGTAGATGTACCCGGCATGCGGCGAGATAAGCGCCCTCAGGCGCCCGTTGAGCCTTGCCGGCTCCGCGGCGTCCAGCAGGCCCGTCACGACCTCCCGGAGTTCTTCGGCCGTCCCCGGATAAAACGCGCCGGCCACTGCGGGCTGTCTGACTCTTTCAGAGGCTTCCATCTTGTCCATACCTCCTTCGCTGCTTCCGGCCTGACCGGCCGGGGCCGGCTGCGTCAGAAGCAGCAACACGATTATGAGGGCGCAGCCCGGAGCGGCACCCCTGATTATCCTTTTACCCGTCAAGGCCATCACCTCTTTCAAGGCCGCCGCGGAGCATAGCGGCGAGTCCGGCCGGCATCGCATCCCTGTTGGCGCGGGTCACTTCGACCACGCGCACATCAGGCCTCTTTCGCACCCGGGCGAGAAAGGGCTCATTCGATACCCCGAGTGTCGCCACCACGTTCGACCCGCTGTCCAGCGCTCTTATGACCGCGGCTTTGAACTCAGGCGACTTCGACTCCATCTTGCCTATCTCATCTATTAATATAACGCCTTCGCCTGAGATGCCAGCGTCAATCGAGCCCACTCCGAGAGTCTCCAGGCCCTCGAGGAATACCCTGTAGGGCCCCACGCGCGGCCCCGCGCCCTTTTGCCTGCGCGCCAGAGCGGCCTCCCTGCCGTCGAACGTCCTTATCATGAAGCCCGTCCTTCCGCCCCCGTCCCTCACCTCGGCCGTCACGAAACCCGCCGGCTCCGGAAGCATGGCGGCGAGCTTCTCCATGACGGTCGTTTTGCCGACGCCCGGCACACCGGTGAGAAGGATGTTCATGACTCGATAATCGTGTCGCGCTTGTAGTTCACGTCGTCGACGCCGGGGCAGTCCACATTGTAGTGAAGGCCCCTGCTCTCGCGGCGGAGCCTTGCGCAACGTATTATGAGCTCGCCCACCAGCGCGATATTCCTGAGTTCGATAAGATCGGGATTGAGCCGGTACTTCCAGTAGAAGGTCTCAATATGCTCGCGCATGAGCGCGATCCTCTTAGAGGCTATGGACAGGCGCTGATCCGACCGCACAATACCCACATAGTCCCACATTATGCTCCTGACCGAGTCCCAGTCATGATCGAAGACCACTTCCTCAAGAGGCGCCGTGGTGCCGTCCGAGGTCCACGGCCTGGCGGCCGGGATTTCCCCTTTGAAACCTTCCGAGATTCGAGCCGCGGAACGCGCCGCCGAGTCCGCGAAGACCACGGCTTCCAGAAGCGAGTTGGACGCCAGCCGGTTGGCACCGTGAAATCCCGTGTGAGCCACCTCCCCCGCGGCGAGGAGCCCTTCGATGCTGGTTCTCGCCTTGAGGTCGGTCACGACCCCCCCGCACATATAATGCGCCGCCGGCACTACCCAGAGCGGCTCCCTGGTCGGGTCTATGCCGAGGTCCATGCATGTCCGGTAGATGTATGGGAACCTCTCCTTTATGCGCGCCTCGCCGATGGGTCTCATGTCGAGATGCACGTACTTGTCCCCGGTCTTCTTGAGCTCGTAGTCCACGGCCCTCGCAACGATGTCGCGCGGCGCGAGGTCGCCGCGCTCGTCATGCTTCTTCATAAAGGCCTCGCCCGCGGTGTTGGCGAGAACCCCGCCCTCTCCGCGCACCGCCTCCGATATGAGGAAACTCCTGGCCCGCTTGTGATAGAGGCATGTCGGGTGGAACTGGACGAACTCGAGGTTTGCTATTCTCGCTCCGGCCCGCCACGCCATGGCAAGACCGTCCCCGGTCGCGATGTCCGGATTGGACGTGTAAAGGTACACCTTGCCGGCGCCTCCCGTGGCGAGTATGGTGGCCTTCGCGGCATAGGCCTCGATGGCCTGCTTCTCCTCGTCCATTACATAGGCGCCCCAGCAACGGTCGGGCTTCAGGGGCTCGCCGGTGAGTTTGGATTCGAGCAGCAGGTCTACCGCAAGGTGGTTCTCGAAGAAGTCCACGCGGCCGGTGGCCCGCGCGGCCTCGAGCAGCACTTCCTCTATCGCTCTCCCCGTGTAGTCCTTCACGTGAGCTATGCGCCTGGCCGAGTGGCCGCCCTCCCGGCCCAGGGAAATGCGGCTCCTGCCGTTCCGGTCCTCTTCCGTGCTGAAAGGTACCCCGAGCCGGCGGAGTTCATCGATGCAGGGTCTCGCCCTGCCCACCACCTCTCTTACCACGCTCTCGTCACACAGGCCGCCGCCGGCGGCCAGCGTGTCCTCTATATGGAGCTCGCGCGAATCGTCTTCATCAAGGGCGACGGCGATCCCGCCCTGGGCGTAGTTGGTATTGGAGTCGCTCCTGGTCTTCTTCGTAACCACCGACACCGTGCCGTGCTCGGCGAGCTTGATGGCCGCGAGCAGCCCCGAGATGCCGCTCCCGATTATGAGGAAGTCGCTTTCATTCACCTGCGTTCACCCGTTCCGCCACGCGCTCGAGGAAGTCGCGTCCTTCAACCTTCATGCTTATCCTGACGGCGAGGGCGCGCTCGCGGAGCGGCCCCGGCATGCGCAGGAGGTCCTTCTCCGTCGTGGCGATGTATTCGCAACCGAGTTCTTCCATGACTTTCTCTATCATACTCCTGTCGGCCCCGCCATACCAGTGGTGGTCGTCGAAACGGATTATCGCGGCGGCGGCAATGCCGAGGTTATCACATGTCGCCTCGAATCCCTCCGGCCTCGCTATGCCCGAAACCACAACCGCCCGGCCCAGGTCAGCCGCCGGACCCGCCGCCTCTCCGGCGGCGTCCACGATGACCGGGTCGACATAGGAACCTACGTAGAAGTCGCCCCTTCGCTTCAGTGCCGCAAGCGGCCAACCGGGCCCGCCGCCGTCCGCAACCCTCTTCTCGATGTCGCTTCTCGCGACATAGACCACCAGGTCTTCCGGCCCTATGGCATCGAGGCCCTCGCGCAGAGGTCCCCACGGCAGGTAGGCGGCGCCCGGGGCCAGCGCGTCGAGCCCGACGGTCACTATGTCGAGCCGCTTTCTTATGGCGCGGCACTGGAAACCGTCGTCCAGGAGCACGACATCCGGGCCGAGCGCGTCTCTTGCGTATTCCGCCCCGCGCAACCGGTTGGAGTCTATCACCACGGCGACTCCGGTCCGGCGCGAGGCCATCAGGTAGGGCTCATCGCCGGCCTCCTCCACACCGGCCCTCACGCCGTCATAGTCGCTCACCACGAGGGGCGACGGGCCGCCCTTTCGCTTGTAACCCCTCGACACCACGGCGACCTTCTTGCCGCGGGAGGTCAGGTGGGATGCTATCAGCATGCTGAGCGGCGTCTTGCCCGTGCCGCCGACGCTTATGCTGCCCACGCTGACCACGGGCAGTCCGATGTCCTCGGCATGCACGCGCCGGCGGCGCCACAGTCTCACCCCGGCGGCATAGACAAGCGAGAGCGGATAGGCGATGGGGACAAGCAGAGTCTTCTTAAGACGGCCCATCTCATATACGGGGCTGAAAGTCCGCCTGTCTATGACCCTGACACCATCGGCCGTCACCCCAGAAGCCCCCTTGCCTTCATGGCCTCGATAGAGCGGCGCGATGCGCCCTTCTTATCCTGCACCGCCCCGGCGGCGCGCTCCGCCAGCGCCGACATGCGGGCCGGGTCGAAGAGGAGACCGCGTATCACGGCGCCGAGGCCCGGCTCATCGGTAATTACGGCCGCATCCCGCGAGATCAGGTAATCCATGTCGTCTGCGATGTTGTCGCGATGCGGCCCCACCACCACGACCGCCCCCTGGGACGCCGGCTCCAGCGGGTTGTGACCGCCGTGCGGCTTGAATGTTCCGCCTACCACGCCAATGTCGGATATGGCGTAGTACTCCAGGAGCCGGCCCATCTCATTTACTATTATGGCGCGCCCGGCGCCCCCGGCCTCGCCCGCTTCAGGGGCGCGTCCGCTCTCGCCGGCGCCGGCCGAAAGGGCCACGCCGTATCCCGACCGCCTGCACACCGCCTCAATGAGGCGGACATTCTCGAGGTGCCGCGGCGCCAGGATGACGGTCGGCAATGTCTCCATGCTCTCGGCCCTGATGGCCTCCAGCAGTATCTCACTCTCCCCCTGCCTGGCGGAACCCAGCATTACCACGGGTGCGGCGTCGCTTATGCCGAGCCGCTTCCTGAGAGCCCGGCGCTGTTCGGCAGGGACGGGGCCCGCCAGGACGTCATACTTGGTATTGCCCACAACCCTGACCCTGTCCGGGTCCGCGCCCAGTGAAAGCGCGCGCCCGGCGTCCTCATCGGACCGCATCAGCATGAGGTCGAACTGCGAAAGCATGGACCTCACCAGCGCCCCCACCCGGCGATAACGCCCGATGGACTTCACGGAGATCCTGCCGTTTACCAGCACGAGCGGAATCTCAAGCCGGCTGGCCTCCCTCAGCAGGTTGGGCCAGAGCTCCGTCTCGGTCACGACAATAACCGACGGCCTCATCCTGTTCATGAAACGTCGCATCGCGGACCTGAAGTCATAGGGGACCAGTCGGACGTCGGCGCCCGTTATGAGGGCGGCCGCCCTGTCTCTTCCCGTCGGCGTCATGGTCGTGACCAGCAGCCCGTAGCCGGGGACTTCTCTGCTGACTTCCCTGACAACGGGCGCAAGGCTCGATATCTCGCCCACGGAGGCCGCGTGGAAGTGAATGAGCGGTCCGCCGGCGCGCTCCGGCAGGTCCATTGCGAGCCTCGGCCCCAGGCTTTTCTTGAGCGGAGGCACGAGACTGTAGGTCAGCCACAGAACTCCATACAGGGCGCCCGTCAGAATCTGGTACGCCGCGAGCTGGCCGCTTCTGCGGCCGAGTCCCGGCCTTTTCCGACCCGGCTCAGTCGTAGCGCATGTCCTTTCAATGCGACGCGAGCGAGACGGCGATTTCGGCGGCACGCTCCGTTGCGCCGCCCTCGCCGAGCTTCGACCTTACCTCCGAGAGGGCCTTCCGCATCCTCCCGCTCAGGTTTTCGTCTTCAAGAATCCGCATCGACTCGCGCACGAGTTGGTCGCGCGTCACGCTGCCCTGAATGAGCTCGGGCACAACCCCGTGCCCGGCCACCAGATTGGCCAGCGATATGTATGGGACCCGGACCACTATTCTTCCCAGGATCCAGGAAACCAGCGAAAGCCTGTAGATCACAATCATGGGCGTTCCCAGCAGCGCGGCCTCCAGCGTCACAGTCCCGGAGCATGTGAGCGCCAGGTCGCTGTCGGCGATGGCGTCGTACTTGTGTTCGCCGACGATGGGATAGTCGAGCCCGAGTCTCTCAAGCTCGGCCTCGATCCTGTCCCGGTACTCGGGCACGCCGACGACCACGAACTCGGCGTCTGATATGCGCGTCCCCAGCTCGCGGGCCGCCTCGAGCAGAGGCGTCAGGTGATGGCCGATTTCCTGCAGGCGGCTTCCCGGCAGCAGCGACACCAGCTTGCTGTCCGGGCCTATGCCGTAGGTCCGCCTGAATGCCCCCGGCTCAAGGCCGGTCTTGACCACGTCGATCAGGGGGTGCCCGACGTACTCCACGTCTACTCCCTCTCTCCTGTAGAGATCGAGCTCGAACGGGAGGATCACCACCATCTTGTCCACGTATTTCCTTATCGACCTCACCCGGCCGCGGCCCCAGGCCCAGACCTGGGGCGAGATATAATACATCACCTTGATGCCGCGTTCCTTGGCAAAGCGAGCCAGGCGCAGATTCATCCCAGGGTAGTCGATCAATATGACCAGGTCGGGGCGCTCCCGGGCTATGTAGGCCTTCATTTCATTCATGGCCCCGCGGAGCTCGCGAAGCCGCACCACGGCCTCCCAGAAGCCGACGACGGAGAGGTTGCCGCTGTCTAAGAAGATTTCGACGCCCGCCGCCCTCATCCTCTCCCCGCCCACGCCGCTTATGGTTATCCCGGGACGCGCCGCCCTGATCGCGCCGGCGAGCATCGCGCCGTAGACGTCGCCGGAGGCTTCGCCCGTCACTATGAAGATCTCAGGGCGCACCTATTCTCTCCAGCGCCTTAGGCGGGCCTCGATGTCTCCGACTATCTTGTCGGCTACAACCAGCGCGCGAAGCCCGGCCTCGCCCGTCACTTCGGGCTCTTTCTCCCGGCGGACGCTGAGCACGAAATCGAGAAGCTCCAGCATCAGGGGCTCCCGGTCCTCCACCGGCGGCACTATGACGTCGACGAGTTCGTCGGGCCTGACTTCGTTGGGGTCCAGGCTCGTCATGTCGGCGAAGTCCATCTTGCGCTTCAGGATGTTTACGGCTTTGCCCAGGAGATCGACGGATATGTAGGAGTCGTCCTGGAAGAAGCGGACCTTGCGCAGGCGCTCGGGCGATACCCTGCTCGCCGTGAGCGTCGCCACGGTCCCGTCCTTGAAGGAGAGCCGGGCGTTGGCGATATCGACATTGGGCGTGAAAACGGGAACGCCCACGGCTTCGACCCGCTCGACCTCCGAGGAGACGAGGCTCAGGACGAGGTCTATGTCATGTATCATGAGGTCGTGAATGACCGAGACGTCCGTGCCCCTGGGGCCGAAACCCGCGAGCCTCAAAGCCTCCACGAAGCGCGGCTTGTTGACATAGTCCAGGGCCGCGCGTATGGGGGCCCCGAAGCGCTCGCTGTGCCCCACGCTCAATATAAGCTCTCCTGACGCCGCGGCGCTCACCAGGTCCAGACCCTCTTCGGCCGTCGAGGAAATCGGCTTCTCCACCAGCAGGTGCCTGCCGCTGCCCAGGACCTTCATGCCTATCTCGTGATGCAGGCTGGTCGGCACGGCCAGACTTATGGCGTCGACTTCCGCGATCAGGGCGTCCATCGAATCGAAGGGCCGCGTGGAATGGCGCCCGGCGATCTCCTCAAGGCGCCCGGGGTCGGTATCGAATACGCCTATGAGTTCCGCCTCGGGAAGGTCGTCATAGATTCGGACGTGATGCTGGCCCAGCTGGCCCACCCCTATCACACCGCAACGAACACGATCCATTGCTGTATTCCTCTCTCTAAAGATGGCCGCTGGTATTATATGCGGGTTCGCGCCCGGATAGGAACCTAAATCGTGATTCCCCTCTCGGAAGTCTCAATGAACTCTACCAGATGCTCAATCTCCGGTATAGAGGGAAGTTCCGATTTTATCCTCTCCGTGGCCTGGGTGACGTTCAGCTCCGAGCGGAAGATGAGACGGTAGGCCTCGCGGAGCACCTTCATGGTCTCCGGGTCGAAGCCGGCTCTCCTGAGACCGATCGTATTGAGACCGCTGACTCTGAGCGGATTGCCCGCTACCTTCACATAGGGCAGGATGTCCTTGGGAACGCGCGAACCGCCCCCTACCATGGAGTGCCTCCCGATGCGCACGAACTGGTGAACCGGGATGACGCCGCTGATTCTGGCGTGGTCTTCCACCGTGACGTGGCCGGCGAGCGCCGTGAAACTGGCGATCACAGTGCCGTTCTCCACGGTGCAGTTATGCGCCACGTGGACGTAAGCCATTATGAAGTTGTCGTCGCCGATCCGGGTCTCATTGCCCTCGCCGGTGGCCCTGTGAACCGAAGTATACTCCCTTATCAGGTTGCCCGACCCTATCCTGACATAGGTCTCCTCGCCGCCGTACTTGACGTCCTGCGGCTCCTGCCCCAGGCATACCGAGTGGGTGATACGGCAGTCCGCGCCGATCTCCGTCCAGCCCTCGAGGACGCAGTGCGAGCCTATAGCGGTGCGAGGGCCGATCCTCACATCGGGACCGATGACGGTATAGGGCCCCACCGATACGCCCTCGCCCAGCTCGGCGCGCGGGTCGATTACGGCGGTGGCATGTATGGTCACGGTCTTCTCCATACCCGGTTCCTCCCTGATATTACTCAAGTCTAATCAGATGAAACCGGCTTGTCAACGACGGCGGAGGTGAGCTCGGCCTCCGCCACCACTGCGTCGTCCACGTAGGCCTTGCCCCTCATCTTGCAGGTCTTGGACCTGAGTTTGACCATCTCGAGCTCGAACCTGAGCTGGTCGCCCGGAACCACCGGCTTCCTGAACTTGGCCTTGTCTATGCCCATGAAGTAGACCAGCTTGCTTTCGGGGTCATCCACCATGCTGAGCAGCATCACGCCGCCCACCTGGGCCATGGCCTCTATTATGAGCACGGCCGGCATGATGGGACCCGACGGGAAGTGGCCGACGAAGAACGGCTCGTTGATGGTGACGTTCTTTATGCCGACCACGGTCTTGCCCGGCTCCAGCGACAGGATGCGGTCGACTAGGAGGAACGGGTAGCGATGCGGCATGATCTTCTGAATCTGGTCGATTGTCAGGCTCTCTGGCACCTCTTTCACCTGCCTTCCCGGGCCAATGCCCCGGTCTGCTCTGGCCAACGCGCTATGAAGCTTATTTATGAACTTGAGATTGGTGGAATGCCCCGACTTCACCGAGGAGACATGCATCTTCAAGGGCCTGCCCAGGAGACACAGGTCCCCCATGAGGTCCAGGACCTTGTGCCGCACGAACTCGTCCGCAAACCTCAGGGGCCCCTCGTTCAGGATGCCTTCGTCGCCAACAACGATGGAGTTGTCGAGGCTGCCGCCCTTAATGAGCCCTCTCTTCTTGAGGCTCTCCACGTCCTTGAGAAGCGAGAAAGTCCTCGCCGGCGCGATCTCCTTCTCGAAGACACCTTCCGAAATGTCGAACGTTATGCTCTGCCGGCCTATCAGGGGGTGGTCGTATCCGATTTCGAAACTTATCCTGAAGCCGTCATGGGGAACGGCCCGGAGCTGTATGTCTCCCTCGGAGAACTCGACGGGCTCTCTGAGGACCAGGTAAGAGCGCTCGGCGTCCTGCTCGCGGGCGCCGGCCCGCTTGAGAACATCCACGTAAGGCGCGGAGGACCCGTCCGGCTCCGGGGGCTCGGCCGCGTCTATCTCCACGACGGCGTTGTCGATGCCCATGCCGCGAAGGGCGGCAAGCACATGCTCTATGGTGCCGACCGCGACCTCCCCGCTCCCTATCACGGTTCGCCGCGAGAAGTCCCCGGCCATGACGGCCGTCCCGACTGAAACGTCAATGGCGGGCCGCTCCTCGAGATCCGTCCTTATGAACCTGATGCCCGTTCCCGCCGGGGCCGGTTTGAAGACTATCGTGGTTCTGGCGCCCGAATGAAGGCCGATGCCGGAGAGCCTGACCTCGCGGGCGACGGTGCGCTGCCTGTCAGGCATCCGATTTCTCCTCGAGCTTCTTGACTCGCTCGCTGAGGTCGGCGACTCTCTTGACGAGTTCGGGCAGCTTCTGAAGGCTTGCGTATATCTTCCTGGCGAGGCTGTGCTCACGCGCGGGATAGCCGGACACGCAGGCGCCGGGTTTTACGGACTTGGTGACCCCGGCCTGCGCGGCGATGACGGCCCCGTCGCCGACCTTCACATGGCCTGCGATACCGGCCTGGCCGGCCAGGTTCACGTTATTGCCGATGTCCGTGCTGCCGCTGATTCCCACCTGGGCGATGACGATGCAGTTCTCGCCGATTGTCACGTTGTGGGCAATCATGGCCAGGTTGTCGATCTTGGTTCCCTTTCCTATGGTGGTGCTTCCCGTGGCGGCACGGTCGATTGTGGAATTGGCCCCGACCTCGACATCGTCCTCGATGACGACATTGCCGATCTGGGGTATCTTGCGGTGGACTTCGCCGTCCCGGGCGTAGCCGAAGCCGTCGGACCCGATGACGGCCCCGCAGTGGATAATCACGCGGTCGCCGATCGTGGTATCCTCCCGGATTGAGACATTCGGATAGATGAGGCAGCCGGCGCCTATACTGGAACGGCGGCCGACGAAAACGCCAGCGAGTATCGCCGTGCCGTCGCCGACGGCTACTCCGTCTTCTATGACCGCATGCGGGCCGACGGCCGTCCCCTTCCCGAGCCTCGCTCCCTCTGCGATGACCGCCGTGGGATGAACGCCAGCCGGGCGGCCGTTCTCCTCGGGAATGAAGTGCTTGACGGCCCTTATGAAACAGAGGTACGGATTCTCGCAGAGTATGAGGGGCATGCCCTCATGCGCAGTCCCGCGCGGGGCTATTACCGCCGAGGCCTTTGTGGTCTTGAGGAACTTCTCATATCGGGGGTCTGCCAGGAAGGTGACGTCCCCGGCCCGGGCCTCCCTGATACCCCCCACCCCGCTGATCATAACCGAACCGTCGCCGGCGACATCGCCGCCTATGATCTCAGCGAGTTCTTTTAGCGGAATCTCCATATTGCCGGGCCCGATGAAGGGATTACTCAGTCGTCGTCGTTGAGGTCCTGAGTTCTTCCAGTTTCTGGAGCACCTGATCAGTAAGGTCGTACTCGGGCTTCGAATACACTACGATACCCGCCCCGGCGTCCAGTATCAAGTCGAAATTCTCCTTCTCGCCGATCTCCTCGGCCGCCTGCAATATGGCCTCTTCAATGGGACGAGTCAGCTCCTCGTTGCGCTGGGCAGCCGTCACCTCGGCTTCCTGCATGAACCTGACGTACTCCTGCTGCAGCGACTCCAGGTTGCGCTGCCTGGCCCTGATGCGCTCCTCGCTCGCCACATAGCGCATGGACTCTATCGAGTCGGCAAGGGCCTTTATCCTCTCTTCCTTCTCCGTAACCTGCCTGTTCAGGTCCTCCATCTCCCTCTCGAAGACGGTCTCCGCCTCTTTCTTGGCGGAGTACTGGTCGAATATGGTCCGCATGTTTACGAAACCGATCTTCTGCTGGGACCAGGCCGCGGAGGCCGCCAGGAGCAATATCATCAGGAACGCGATTGCCGTCCTCTTCATATACTTGTTCCCTCCACTAGTAGCGAGACATCCCGAACTGGAAGTGCGTCTCCCAGCTCGGACCACCGTAAATCCTATCACGGTCGAATCCATATGCAAAATCGAATCCTATCGTCCCCATCATGGGGATGAAGATCCTGAAGCCCGCACCCACGGACTTTCTCAGGTACCCCGGCCGCGACGCCGACAGGCTGTTCCAGGTCTCCCCCGCGTCGGCAAAGGCCAGCAGGAAAGCCTTGTTGGGCACCACGGGCACCCTGTACTCCAGGGAACCCAGGACGAAGAATCGGCCACCCTCGTCGAGCGCGTTTCCCTCGGGGACGATTTCCCGCTCCGTGTAACCCCTGATGCCGTCGATGGACGTGCCCCCGAGGCGATACCTCTCGTAAATGGGAATATAACCGTGCGACCCCAGCCCGTCCAGCACTCCGGCTCTTCCCCTAAGAACCAGGGCCGTTCCGTGAAACATGGGCATGAAATGGGAGTTGTCCAGGATATAGCTCTGGTAGTCGCTGTCTCCCCCGAGCAGTTTGCCCCCGGCGAGCTCGGCCGTAACGGTGGTCTTGGATCCGTTCCTGGGGAAGAAAGGGTTGTCCACGCTGTTGCGGGAGAAGGTGATCACGATGCTCGAAGTCCGGTTGCTGCCGGCCTGGGCGAGCACGGCCTCGCTGGCCTTGGCGGGATCGGGGTCGAGCTCCCTGCGCTCCAGGCGGTAGCGCCAGAAGATCTGCGAGTAGTCGATGAGAGGAAACCTCGTCCCCAGCAGGACGGAGAAGCCGTCCCTCCGGTCCGCATAAGTCTCGTATTCCCGGCGCGTCGCGTAAATGTCGAATCCCACCAGCGTCCTGGAGTCCATGAACCACGGGTTTCTCCAGGACAGCTCTATCTGGGATAACTTTCCGAATTCCCACCTCAGGTTGAGGTTCTCCCCTTTGCCCAGGCCCAGCCACGGGAACTTGGAAAACCATCCCACGTTGTTATGCGAGAACTCTATGAAACCGGTGAAGCCAAACTCGCCGGTATAGCCGATGCCGACATTGCCGATTCCCGTCGGCCTCTCTTCAACTTTGAAGATGAGATCGATGTCTCCCTTTTCATTTGCCACATTTGTGCCCACCTGAACGTCGTTGAAATAGCCCAGGTTGAAGACATCGCGATGGCTGCGCTCCACTACCGTCCTTCTCAGGATGTCGCCCGGCCTTATGGTGAGCTCGCGCCTTATGACCTTCTCGAAAGTAACGGTGTTGCCCTCTATGATGATGCGCCTGACGTGCACGGCCTCATTCGGCCGCACCCTGAAGACGACGTCCACGCTGTCGCCGTGGACGATCTCCTCGGGGATCACCTCCGCGTAGACAAAGCCGTAGTCTCCGACCGCAGAGTAGACTCTCTCGAGCGTGCCCTGGTAGTCCCCAAGGCTGTAAGGCTCGCCGGCCTTCAGCTCCAGCGCGTCCTCAAACGTCATGCCGCTCAGGACGTCGGCCGAATCGCCTGCGGCGGTCATGACGACGCTCACCTTGTCCACGTAGTAGCGCCGGCCCTCGTCCACCGTGATGGTGATATCGGCCTTGCCCTCTTTCTCGTCGAAGGTCACGTCGTAATCGACGATCCGGGCATCCCTGAAGCCCCTGTCTTTGAGGGCAGTCTCGATGCGCTGGAGGTCGGCTTCGAAGTCGTCCGGCTTGTAGTCCTGGCTCATGAGCCACTTGCGTGTCTTGGTCTCCATCGCGTCTCTGAGGTCGCCGTCGCTCACTTCCCTGTTTCCCTCGAAGTTGATGCTTCCGACCTTGACCTTGACTCCCTCGTTCACCTCGAATATGAGCGTTACGCTGGTTTCGGTGCGCTGTTCGATTACATGCGAGGCCTCGGCGAAGTAGTACCCTTTCTCCCTGCAGGCTTCCTTTATGCCGAGAATGCTCTTCTGGACCAGCCTGGGATTTAAGGACGAGCCGACTGAGATCTCTATCTTCTCACGGATGTCCTTTTCACTCACCTTGTCATTGCCCCTTATCTTGAGCGAAGCGACAACGGGCCTTTCGACAACCTCGAGTGTGATCCGCTCTCCGCCCGGTACCCTGTCGATATAGAGCCTGATATCGTCGAACATGCCCATGCCGTAAAGGCGCTCCAGGGCCTCCCTCACTTCCGAATAGAGATGCTCCTCGCCGGTTTCGAGCCCGAATGTGTTGACAATGGCCGCCTCGCTGGCGCGCTGGTTTCCCTCTACGGCTATCTCATTGATGACCAACGAGTTGGGCGGCGGGTCGGCCTGGGAGGGCGGCGCTATTGCCAGCAGCGCCAGAATCAGGACCAGGAGGCAAGCGGGCGCACCCCTGCCGGGACAGGGGGCGTTTTCAGGAATGCGCAGACTGTGAGTTGCCGGTGCTCTAAGGGAGCTCCTTCTCTTCAAGCTCCTTCTCCTTGGACTCACTGATGGCCACCTTCTCCTTGGAGGCCGACGCCTTGCACTCGAATGAGAGCGCATCCTTCTTTCTGCAGACCTTGACGACCGAACCCGGCCCGTATCCACCCTTAAGCACCTCCTCCGCCAGGGGGTCTTCGAGGTAGCGCTGTATGGTCCTTCTCAGGGGCCTGGCGCCGAGCGACGGGTCGAAGCCTCTCTCGATGAGGAGTTGCTTCGCCTCCGACGTCAGGTTCAGCGTCAGCCCGTAAGCCTTCACTCTATGCTGGACCTCGGCAAGCAGTATCTCGATGATCTTCTCGATCTCCGGCATGCCGAGCGACCTGAAGACTATAATCTCGTCGACGCGGTTGAGGAACTCGGGATTGAAGGTCCGCTTGAGCTCCTCCAGCACCTTGTCTCTCATCTGCATGTGGTCGAGGTCGACGTCGCTACGGTGGAATCCCATGGACCCCGTGCTCTTTATCTTCCTCGTGCCGACATTAGAGGTCATTATGACAACGCAGTTTTTAAAGTCAACCGTTCTTCCGAAGGAGTCGGTGAGCTGGCCGTCCTCGAGGACCTGCAGCAGGATGTTGAAGACCTCCGGATGGGCCTTCTCGATCTCGTCCAGGAGGATGACCGAGTACGGCCGGCGCCGCACCTTCTCGGTGAGCTGGCCGCCCTCTTCGTAGCCTACGTAGCCCGGGGGCGCGCCCACGAGCCTCGATACGGAGAACTTCTCCATGTACTCCGACATGTCTATGCGTATAAGCGACTGCTCGTCGCCGAACATGAACTCCGTGAGCGCCCGGGCGAGCTCGGTCTTGCCGACGCCCGTGGGCCCGAGGAAGAAGAAGGAGCCAATGGGCCGTCTGGGGTCCTTGAGCCCGGCGCGCCCTCGCCTTATGGCCTTTGAAACAGCCGTCAGCGCCTCGTCCTGGCCGACTATCCTCTTGCGGAGCTCGTCTTCCATCCTCAGGAGCTTGGCCGATTCCTCTTCCTTGATCCTCACAACCGGGATGCCCGTCATGCGGGCCACTATGAAGCCTACCGACTCGCCGTCCACCTTGACGTCGGCCCCGTCGGTCGCCTGTTTCCAGTTTTTCTTGACCTCGTCGAGCTCGCCTCTCATCTCGCGCTCGTGGTCCCTGATGCGCGCCGCGTTCTCGAAGTCCTGCTTGCGTATGTAGCTCTCCTTCTCGGCCACGAGATTGGCGAGCTTGGCCTCGAGCTCCCTCACGTCGGGCGGAACCGATGATACGCTCAGCCTGGCCCTCGCCCCGGCCTCGTCTATGACGTCGATGGCCTTGTCGGGAAGGTAGCGGTCCTTGATATACCTGTCCGCGAGACTCGCCGCCGAGACTATGGCCTCGTCGGTGATCCTGACGCGGTGATGGGCCTCGTACTTGTCGCGAAGCCCCTTTATGATTTCGATTGTCTCCTCCACGCTCGGCGGGGACACCATTATGGGCTGGAATCTCCTCTCCAGGGCGCCGTCCTTCTCGATGTATTTGCGGTACTCGTCCATGGTGGTTGCCCCGATGCACTGGAGCTCGCCCCGCGCCAAGGCCGGCTTAAGCATATTGGACGCGTCGATTGCCCCCTCGGCGCCGCCGGCCCCGACTATGGTATGCAGCTCGTCGATGAATATGATTATATTACTGACTTCCTTGATTTCGTTGATGATGGCCTTGAGGCGCTCCTCGAACTGGCCCCTGTACTTGGTGCCGGCCACTATGGCCGCGAGGTCGAGAGCCACCACTCGCATCGTCCTCAGGAGCTCGGGCACCTTGCTCTCTACTATCTTGGTCGAGAGCCCTTCGACGATTGCCGTCTTGCCGACACCGGGCTCTCCGATGAGGACGGGATTGTTCTTCTTGCGCCTGCAGAGCACCTGTATGACGCGCTCGATCTCGACCTCCCTGCCTATTACGGGGTCGAGCTTGCCCTGCCGCGCGAGCTCGGTGAGGTCGCGTCCGAACTGGTCCAGGGCAGGGCTCTCGGCCTTGGCGTCATGCTTGGCCGCCCGCTGAGAGCGCGGGCTCCCGCCTATGAGTCTCACGACCTCGTCCTTTACGCGCTTGAAATCGGCCCCGAACTCGAGCAGCACGCGGGCGGCTATGCCCTCTCCCTCGCGTATGAGCCCCAGCAGAAGGTGCTCGGTACCGACGTAGTTGTGCTGCAGATTCTTGGCCTCTTCCACCGAGAGCTCGAGCACGCGCTTGGCCCTCGGCGTGAAGGGGATCTCGCCTATCGTCACCGAGCCGCTCGAGGACGGCACCATGCTCTCGATGGTGCGCCTTATGACGTCCAGGTCTATGCCCAGATTGGTCACGATGGTGGCGGCAAGTCCCTCACCCTCCCTGACTATTCCCAACAGCAGATGTTCCGTACCTATGTAGTCGTGATGCAGCCTCGCTGCCTCTTCCCTGGCGAGGAACATCACTCTTCTCACTCTGTCGGTGAACTTGTCGTGCATCGAAAACCTCCTGGCACTTATCGATTATCGGCGCTGGCCCTGGACTCTTCCTCTTTGAGAATGTTCCTTACCATGTTCGCCCTCTCCTCGTCCCTCTGGCCCGGGCTCATCTCCCTGCCGAGCCCCTTCTGCAGATGCGCGGGCTGGCTCATGAACAGCATCCGGTTAAGCGCCCCGATGGACACGTTGTCTACCAGTCCCATGCACTTGCCCAGCCTCACGGCGGAGCTTAATGACATAACCTCCTGAGAGGTTACTCTCCGGGCGTACTTCAGGAGGCCGTAAGCCCTCCAAATCTTATCTTCGATCTGTGAGCGGGCATCCCTTAGCAAAACCTCTCTGCCGTGCTTCTCCATCTCCAGAACCTTCCTGACAACATTGTCCAAACTCTGCAATATGTCCAGCTCCGACGTGCCAAGCGCCGTGCGATTCGATATCTGGAATAAGTTCCCCATCACGTCACTGCCCTCGCCGTAGAAACCCCTGACGGCGAGGCCCATCTGGCTGATCCCCTGGAGGACCCGGTTAATCTGCCCTGTCAGCACAAGTGCCGGAAGATGCACGAGCATGGAGGCCCGCATCCCCGTCCCGGTGTTGGTGGGGCATGCCGACAGGTAACCCCAGTCGCATGAAAAGGCGAATTCGAGTTTCTGATCGAGCTCGGTGTCCAGCCTGTCCACCAGCCGCCAGGCCTCGGTTGACGAAAACCCCGGCTGGATGGACTGCAGCCTGAGATGGTCCTCCTCGTTGATCATTACGCTTACCATCTCGTTGTCCCCGACCACGACGGCCCTCACGCCCGACTTCTCGGCCTGCTCCTGGCTTATGAGATGCCTCTCTACCAGGAACTGGCGGTCCAGCTCCTCAATCTGGCTCATCACTATGTATGTGCCCGTCTTGAGCGTGTTCGTGGACATGACGGCGTCATGCATTTTATCCCGCGCCAGCCCGAGGTCCTCGGACGTCGCCGTGTGGCAGAACGCGAAAGCGGAGAGATTCCTCGCGAGCCTCACGCGCGTCGAGACCACCGACTCGCACCATTCGCTTTCGCCGACCAGCCAGGGGCTCGGCACTTTCGCCATGTCTTCAACAGTCATCAGACGGCACCTCTATCGGAGCGCAATCCGCCGCAGGATACGGGCCGGGGCCTATCCGCACTCAAGCTCCTTCAGCTTGTCGCGGAGCTCGGCCGCCCGCTCGAACTCCTCCCTTTCGATGGCCGCGGACAACTCCTCTTTAAGCTTCTCTATTTCCTTCTTCTTTTCGAATACGCCCTGCCTCGAGCTCGGGCTCTTGCCCATATGGGCGTTGGACCCGTGTATGCGCCTCAGGAGCGGCCTGAGCTGCTCCTTGAAAGACTCGTAGCACTGGGCGCAGCCCAGTCTCCCGGATTCCTTGAACTCCCTGTAGGTGAGGCCGCAGCCCTCACAGGTCTCCAGGTCGGAGCCGACCTCGTCGGCCATGCCTGCCAGGATATTGGATACGGTAAAGGACTTCTTCTGGGGCTTGATCTGTATGCCCTTCTCCATGGCGCATTTCTCGCAGAGGTGGTACTCCGTGGACTCATCTCCACGCATTTCCTTGTAGTGAACCGTCGCCGGCTCCTTGCCGCAATTGTCACAGATCATCTTTCACCTCCACTCTTCCCACCTATATCTTAACTTCCTCCACGGAACCGTCAAAGAGTTTTAACACCCGGTCGGCGCGCCTGGCCAGGTCGGTGCTGTGAGTCACCAGCACGAAACTCTGGCCCCGCGTGTCCCTGAGTTCGAAGAGAAGATTGTGCAGGGACTCGCTGTGCTCGGGGTCGAGATTCCCGGAAGGTTCGTCCGCGAAGACCACGCGCGGCTCCATGACAAGGGCCCTGGCAACGGCCACGCGCTGCTGCTCGCCCCCCGAGAGCTCCCTGGGCCTGTGCTCGAAACGCTCCCTCAGGGCCACGTCCTCCCCGAGCACTTTCGCTGCCCGTTTCAGGGCTTCCGGCTCGGGCATGCCGCTTATGAGACAGGGCATCATCACGTTCTCGAGGGCAGTGAACTCGCTCAGGAGATGATGGAACTGGAAGACGAACCCGAAGGTGGCGTTTCTGAATCCCGCCAGGCGCGCGTCGTCCATGGAAAAGACGTTCTCGCCGTCGACGCAAACCGTGCCCGAGTCGGGCCTGTCGAGGGCCCCCAGAATGTGGAGCAGCGTGCTCTTGCCGACCCCCGAGGGGCCCACGATGGCGAGGACCTCGCCGGCCCGCAGCGTCAGGTTGACGTCCTTAAGCACCTCCAGCACCTCCGGCCCGGTGACATATGACTTGCTCAACCCCCTGACATCCAATAGAGCAGCATCATTCATATCTTATGGCCTCCACCGGCGCCAGCCTGGACGCCCTCCAGGACGGGTAGATCGTGGCCGCGAAACTTATGAGAAGCGCCACGCCCACCACCAGCAGGACGTCGAGAAACTCCATCTGCACCGGTATGGTCTCAACGAAATAGACGTCGCCCGGGAGCTGTATGAGCCGGTACCTGTCAACGAAGAAGGCCAGTACCATCCCTCCCAGGACGCCGATCACGGTGCCCACCGCTCCCACCATGACGCCGTGCATCATGAAGATGCTCATAACTCCGCGCGAAGTCGCACCCATGGATTTTAAGATGCCGATGTCCTTGGTTCTCTCCATTACTATCATTATCAGCGTTCCCGCTATGTTGAACGCCGCCACTACGATGATGAGCGTCAATATGATGAACATCACCTTTTTTTCCATCCTCATCCAGGTGAATAGATTGCGGTTCATACGTATCCAGTTTGTAACCAGAAGGCTGCTCCCTATGACCTCCCCTATCAGCACTGTCGCCTCGGGCGCCCTGTACATGTCATCCAGCTTGACGCTGAGGCCGGTTACCTTTCCGTCAAGGCCGTAGAAGGCCTGGGCGTCCTCGAGGCTTAAGAAACCGAGCGACGCGTCGTACTCGTACATGCCGGAATCGAAGAACCCCCCCACTATGAAGCGCTCGACCTCGGGCGATATGCCGAAGGGCACGTCGCTGCTGAGCTCGGCGCGCGCGAGCAGCACGGTATCCCCTACGGCGAGATTCATGCCGTAGGCGATCTCCTTGCCGATCACTATCCGCCCCAGCCCCGACTCGCGCCTGTCGAAGGAGAAATAGGCCGGTTTGACATAGTCCTTGAAGTCGGTTACCTCTCCCTCGAGCTCGGGCACTATGCCCTTTACGAAGAGGGCGTCGGTGCCGTCGCGGCCCATTATCATGGCCTTTGAGAAGACAAAGGGCGCCACCGCCTCCACGTGCGGAAGCCCGGCGATCTCGGCCATTGTCTCCTCGAGGCCGCGTATGCCGCTTTCGTTCCTCACTATCACGTGGGCGTTGGTGCCGATGATGCGCTTTATGACTTCACTCTCGAAGCCGTTCATCACGGCGAGCACCACGATAAGCGCGAGCACGCCCACCGCGACTCCCATGACCGATATTACGGTTATGGCCGTGGTGAAGCCGCTCCGCCTGCCGGCGCCGAAATATCTCCTCGCCACGTAAAGGGAGTATCCCATGTCCTATCCGATCCCTTGCGCTGATTCGGCGGAGCCCTCATCTCCTCCGTCGCCACCGCCGCAGCCGCCTTGGCCATCGACGCCGTCGCCCTTGCCACCACCGTGACCACCGTCTCCC
>JASFEA010000021.1:0-29262 GCA_050125095.1 bacterium | reverse complement strand
GGAGGTGGCTGACCCGGATGATGTATGGAGTTCCATAGGGTACTGGGGCGACCATCAGATAGTCTACCTGCTGAGACTTCTTGAGGCTTCACTGGCCCACCATCCCGATCGGGTCCCGGCCTTGCTGGCTCAGGACATTTTCTGCTACTCCGACGTTCCCTACAATATCCGGCCTTATGCCGACATCATTAAGAACGCTCATAAGACAATAGATTTCGACTGGGACCGCCAGAGACTCAGCGATCAACGCGTCGACCGGATCGGTAGCGACGGCCGGTTGGTCCATCGGGGTGGCAGTATCCTCCATGTCAATCTGGCCGAGAAGCTGCTTGTCCCCATTCTCGCCAAACTCTCCAACCTGGTCCCGGAAGGCGGCATATGGATGAACACCATGCGGCCTGAGTGGAACGATGCGAACAATGCCCTTGTCGGCAACGGCATGTCGGTAGTGACGGCATGCTACCTTTACAGGCATTTGGGATTCTGCGCAGACCTCTTTGAGCGTTCAGGGGAGATTGCATTCGAGATTTCTTCTCGGGTCGCAGATTGGCTTGATGAGGTGCGCGCCTGCGTCGGGAAGTACTCGGAGAGCTCGATGGACGATCGCAAGAGGCGCGCCTTCATGGATTCAGTGGGGGAGTCTTTCTCAAGATACCGGGCACACGCCTACCGGGAGGGTCCGGGAGAGAGAAGGAGCGTGAGAACGGGGGATGTGGTCGCGCTGCTCCGCGAGTCGCGGAAGTTGGTAAGGGCTACGATTGAATCCAACCGGCGAGAGGACGGCCTCTATAACGCATATAACATCCTTCACCTGGAGGAGGGCACCGCATCGGTCACCACGCTTCCACTCATGCTGGAAGGACAGGTTGCCGTGTTGGACAGCGGCCTCTTGACCCCTCAAGAAGCGCTCGATCTTCTCAAAGCGCTCCGAGCGAGCGGGCTATATCGCGAAGACCAGCGCACCTATGTGCTTTATCCGGCGAAGCGGCTTCCGACGTACCTTTTAAAGAACAGAGTGCCGGACTCAATTCTGGAAGAAAGCCCCACTCTGGCCGCCATGGTGGAAAGTGGGGACGGGAGCATACTGACGCGCGACGCCGACGGCCAGCTGCGTTTCAACCCCGATCTGCATAACGCCGAGGCGGTGGAGGCGCGGCTCGGGGAGGACTTCCCGGAAGCGGAGGCCAGGGCTGTACTGGAGATGTACGAAGAGGTCTTCAATCACAGAGCCTTCACCGGACGTTCCGGCACCATGTATGGATATGAGGGTATCGGCTGCATTTACTGGCACATGGTGGCCAAGCTTCTGCTGGCGGCTCAGGCGGCCTTCGAGCGAGCCGCAGCCGAGGGTGCCGCCGGAGAAGTCGTTGCAGGGCTGCGCGACCGGTATTTCGACATCCGCGCCGGGCTTGGCTTTGCGAAGACGCCGGGTGAGTTCGGGGCCTTCCCGCTCGATCCCTATTCGCATACGCCCCCCTTCGGGGGGGCGAAACAGCCGGGCATGACCGGGCAGGTCAAGGAGGAGATCCTGTGCCGCTGGAGCGAGCTGGGCGTTGAAATTCATAATGGCAGGATATCTTTCAAGCCCAGGCTGCTCATGGCCCGGGAGCTTCTAAATGAACCGGCAACATACGACTACATCGATGGCTTGGGCCGGCAGGTGTCGATGCCCCTGGAGGCCGACTCACTGGCATTCACATTCTGCCAGGTGCCGATAGTATATGTTCAAGGGGATGAGCCGCGCGTGATCGTCAGCGAATCCGATGGCAACGAGATTGTCCTCGAGGGGCACACAATATCCCCTGCACTGGCAGAGGAGATCTTCGGTCGCACGGGCCGCGTCAGACGAGTAGAGGTGCACCTGGGGGCAGGGTGGTGCCGTGGGGGTCGTAAGGCCGAGTAGGTGGAGCTAATTAGATATCCTCCCCTCGATTGTGCGTTTCGAGATCTGACCCCGTCCACTTCCTGGGTCGTAGATGCCCCGATGCCAGATTGCGATTGCTTCTGGGTTCCTCGAAAGACTCCTGAAGATTAGCTTGTCCTCCCGTGCCCACTGCGATACAATCGGCAATCCAATGGCTGCCTATTTCATCTGATCGAAAACCGGGCGATCGTGCCGTCCTCCCGGGCGAGTTGGGAATAGGATCAGACAGGCACCAATGAGGCAGTCAAGTGACGGTTTCATAGGGATGGCGCTAGCCATATAGAGAAAGGGGGACGCAGTGAGACGTTTATGTCGGCCGGGCCTCTTGCGCCTGGTGCCTCTTGTTGTACTCCTGGTAATCCTCTTACCGGGATGTGGTGACGACGACGGGGGCGGACCCGACCTCATCGTGATATCGGATTTTGAGGGCCTGTGGGTAGTGGAGCAGTACAAAGCAACAAGCGTTGCCAATCCGGCGGTCTATATGGAAATCATCTCGCTCGGTGCCGCGATGGAATACAACATGGACGACGAGGGGGATTTCGAGGGCCGCGCGTTCATACCAGCCGCGATTATGGGGATGACACTGGAGATTCCTTTTGCGGGTAACCTGGAGCTGATCACACAGGATACTGCTATGGTCTCGTTCACTCCCGAGGTACCGCCGTTCCTCACCCAAACCCGTGCGGCTTTTACGATCGACGGCAATACAGTGGAAATCACCGATCCCAATACAACATTCGACTTCGGTGGCGGTTCGGGTGAAGAAGCAGCGATCTTCGAAGGCATTATGGTGAGGACCAGCGAGTCCTATCCCACAGTTATCTTCACTGAGGACTTCGAGGGGTTCTGGGAGGCGACAAGTTACACCGCTACCAGCGTTGCCAACCCGGCGGTTTCGGTTGAGACGATAGCCATGGGGGCGACCTACGATTTCGATGTGGATGCCACAGGCAATGCAATTGGCAATGCCTTTATACCGGCAGCGCTTGCGGGGCAGGACACGAGCTTCACTGACTTCGATGCTTCCTTCGTCCTCATGTACCAGGACAGCATGATGATCGCTTTTGATCCCATACAGCCGCCGTTCCTGGTCAACGCCTATGGCAATTTCACGCTGGAAGGCGATGAATTGACGCTGACTGACGAGAACGCATTATTCGATTTCGACGGCAACCAGATACCTGAGCCCGCAATCTCGGTTATTGTACTGGAGCGGACAACCATCATAACCAAATAGCGGCACCCAGGAGGGACAGATATACTCGTCGCGACCGGAGGAGTAGCTGTCCCTCTCTCCTTTTTTCTATTGAGCACCTGCGCTGGTCCCGGCAGTGCGCTCCGGCCTGTGCACTTTGAGACCTGACCCCTGGATTTTGTGCATTTGAAGACCTGACCCCACAGGTGCCCATTTCGCTTGACCGGTGGCCTGTTCGCTGCTAACTTAGAGCATTCCCTTTTGCAATCGGGAGGAGAAGTTTGCTCATACCTGCAGGAATTAGGGATGGCGCGCGCAAAATCATGGCTGGCATCGCCCGGGGCGCCATCGCCCTGAAGCTGACGCCCAACGCGGTCACCGTCCTGGGGCTCGTACCCGCGATCCTTGGGGGGTGGGCCTTCGCGGGCGGCCGGGTGAGGCTGGGAGGGCTGTTTCTGCTCCTCTCGGGTTTCATGGACATGCTCGACGGCGCCGTGGCGCGGGTCGCGGGCGGCGAGAGCAAGGGCGGGGCGCTTCTCGATTCGACTATTGACAGGTATGCCGAAATTGCTGTCTATTTGGGCTTGGCTCTGTTCTACAGGGATTCCGTATGGCCCCTTACTGGGGTAATACTTGCTTTGTGTGGCTCCCTGATGGTAAGTTATGTGAAAGCTCGCGCGGAGGGGCTCGGCCTCACGTGCGATGTAGGGATGCTCCAGCGACCCGAAAGGCTCATTATTCTGATGGTGGGCGCGTTCATCGGGCCTGGATATCTTAAGTGGGCTGTTTATCTGATTGCCGTTCTGGCGAACATCACTGCTCTTGAGCGGCTTATAAGGATGAAAAAGCAGGCGGGTACGCAGAAGCCGTAGCTGCCTGGCAGGGGGAGGTAGCAAAATGGGCAAGGTAAGAGTGGGAATCATCGGTGTCGGGAACTGTGCATCTGCCCTGGTTCAGGGAGTCCATTATTACAAGAATGCCAAAGAGAAGGACATCATACCGGGCCTCATGCACACCAATCTGGGCGGCTATCACGTGGGAGACATTGAGTTCAGCGCCGCCATCGATATCGACAAGAACAAGGTGGGCAAGGACCTCTCCGAGGCCATCTATACCAAGCCCAATAATACCTTCAGGTTCTGCGACGTGCCCAAGACCGGCATCAAGGTAGTCCGGGGAATGACGCATGACGGGCTGGGTATTTATCTGTCCAAGATCATCGAGAAGGCGCCCGGCCAGACTGCCAATATCGTCAAGATCCTTAAGGATACCGGCACGGACGTCGTCGTCAACTTTCTGCCCGTGGGGAGCGAGGAGGCGACCAAGTGGTACGTCGAGCAGATCCTCGAGGCGGGCTGCGGCTTCGTAAACGGCATCCCCGTCTTCATCGCCCGCGAGAACTACTGGCAGGGCAGATTCAAGGCCAAGGGGCTGCCGGTGATCGGCGACGATATCAAGAGCCAGGTCGGCGCGACCATAGTGCACAGGGTCTTGACCAGGCTCTTCCGCGACCGCGGCGTAATCTTAGACCGCACGAGCCAGCTCAATGTGGGCGGCAACACCGACTTCCTCAACATGCTCGAGCGCGCAAGGCTCCAGTCCAAGAAGATCTCCAAGACCAATGCCGTTACTTCCCAGCTCGACTACGACATCGGCGCGGACAATGTCTATATAGGGCCCAGCGACTACGTGGCCTGGCTTACGGACCGCAAGTGGGCGCATATACGCCTCGAGGGAACGACCTTCGGCGATGTGCCTCTTAACGTGGAGCTCAAGCTCGAGGTCTGGGACTCGCCCAACTCGGCGGGAGTCATGATAGACGCCGTAAGGTGCTGCAAGCTGGCGCTTGACGCCGGCGTTTCGGGGGCATTGGAGGCTCCGAGCTCGTATTTCATGAAATCGCCCCCTCGCCAGTTCACCGACGACGTGGCCAGGCGCATGGTGGAGGAGTTCATCGAAGTCACCTCCTCAAGGAAGGGCAAGGCGAGGAAGGCCTCCAGGCCGGCCAGGAAGACCAAGAGCGCGAGGACCAAGAGGACCACGAGGACCAGGAAGAAGGCCAGGGCCCGCTGACAGCCCTGCACGAATCAAAAAGCGGGCGGGCTCTCCGGCGACCGGACAGCGGCCGCCCGGTTCCATAGCCGCCCTGCGCCGGCTGGCGTAGACCCCTGAGCGTACGCTTCTATAGTGAGGTATGACTCTTGGCCAAGGGAATATTCATAACTTTCGAGGGAATCGAGGGCTGCGGTAAGACGACGCAGGTCGATCTTCTCAAGAATTACCTTGTTCAGATTGGCCATGAAGTTGTCATTACCCGGGAACCCGGGGGCTGCCTCATCGGTGAAAAGATAAGAGACATATTGCTGGACCCCGGGAATCGCGGAATGACGGCCCATACCGAGCTCCTGCTCTATGAGGCGAGCCGGGCTCAGCATGTGGCCGATATAATATTGCCCGCGCTTAAGGAGGGCAAGACGGTCATAAGCGACCGTTTTTACGACGCGTCAACGGCATACCAGGGTCATGCAAGGGGCCTGGGTGCCGATAAAGTGGAAGAGCTCAACCTCTTCGCTACCGGGGGTTTAAGGCCGGATCTGACGATCGTCCTCGACCTTCCTGCATCAGAAGGATTGAGGCGGCTGGGCCGGAACCTGGACCGCATAGAAAGTGAGGCGGTTGACTTTCACGAAAAGGTTAGAAATGGTTATATTGAAATAGCCGGGAGCGACCCGGGCAGAGTCAAGCTGGTTGACTCCTCCGGGCCTGTTGAGTCCACCGCTGCCGAGATTAAGAGAATAGTAGACGAATTCCTGCCCCGGAGAAGGCGAGGTTAACAGCATGCTGAGAGTCAGAAAATCGAGAGCGATGCTCGTCGGCGTGAGCATTGTGGTCATATCCATCGCCACTATCGTGCTCGCTAAGACGCAGAACGTCCGCGACAGCCTTATCCTCTTCAACGAAGTGATGACGCTCGTCCGCGAGGACTACGTGGACCGGGTGGACTTCGAGAAGCTCATTGAGGGCTCCATCCGCGGCATGTTGGACACATTGGACCCGCACACCACTTACCTCAGCAAGAAGCAATACGATGATCTCATGGTCAGCACTCACGGGTCATTCGGGGGACTGGGAATCGAAATCGATATCAGAAATGAGTGGCTCACCGTAATCGCCCCGATAGAGGGCACGCCCGCGCACAATATGGGCATAAGGGGCGGCGACCAGATCATCGCCATCGAGGGCGTATCGACCCGCGGCATAACCATAACCGAAGCCGTGAGCAAGCTGAGGGGCCCCAAGGGCACACAGGTCACGATAACCCTGAGGCGCGCGGGCGAGGAAGAGCCCATGGATTACACCATCACGCGGGATATCATAGAGATTAAGAGCGTGCCGTTCGCCTCCATGCTGGACGACGAGATCGGATACGTCAGAATCGCGCAGTTCTCAGAAAAGACGAGCAAGGAGCTCCGCGATGCCCTGAGGGATCTCAGGAACGACGGTATGGACAAGCTCATCATCGACCTAAGGCGGAACACCGGCGGACTCCTCACGCAGGCAATCGAGGTTTCCGAGCAGTTCCTGAACCCGGGCGAGAAGATAGTCTCCACGCGGGGCAGGAGGTCGCAGCAGAACCGCGAGTACAGCGCGGGCTCGAGGGCCCAGGGGGGCGACTACCCGCTCATAGTGCTGGTGGACCACGCGAGCGCGAGCGCGTCCGAGATCGTCGCGGGCTGCATCCAGGACCTCGACCGCGGCATAGTCGTTGGCACCACGACCTTCGGCAAGGGCACGGTGCAGAGCGTGCTCCGGCTTCCCGGCGGGAACGCGCTCAAGATCACGACGGCCAAGTACTATACTCCGAGCGGCAGATGCATAAACTTAGACCCCGAGGCCACCGAAGAGAGCGCCATCATCAGGGATGAGAGCGCCCCGGACTCGGGTACTGTTTACCATACCGAAGGCGGGCGCGTCGTCCTGGGCGGCGGCGGGATACGGCCCGATATCAGCGTCGAGCCCGATACCATACCGCCCATCGTGAGCAGGGTCGCTAGAGCGGGACTCATCTTCGAGTACGCCGTGCGATACGTGGCGGATAATGAGGACATCCCGGAGAACTTCGGCGATGACCTCGGCCTCATGGACGGATTCGAGGACTTCCTCGCCGAGAAGGACTTCGATTTCGAGGAGGTTGAGTTCGAAGAGGGTAAGGACTTCATGAGCATAATGCTGAGGTCCGAGATCGCCCGCAAAGTATTCGGGGACGAAGCTGCTTACCGCATCTCGCTGGAGAGAGACAGCCAGCTTCAGAAGACGGTTGATATCATCCGGGGCTCGAACACATTGAGCGACCTGTTTGTGGCCGCGGCGACAGAGGCTGATTCCCGAGAAGATGAGTGACGCGTCTCTCTTTATAGATTTCGACGGGACGATTTCTCCGGTCGATATCTCCAATACATTCTTCACGCGGTTTGCCGCGCCCGAAGCGTCCGAAGCTGTGGAGGAGTGGAAGCAGGGGCGCATCAGTTCCACCGAATGCCTCAGGCGCGAGCTCGCGGCCTATAAGGGCGACATCACCGCGCTCATGGAGTTCGCCCGGAACCAGGAGATGGACGAGGGATTCCTCCGCATCAAGGAAGTGTGCGAGAGGCGCGGAATCGACATCTTCATAGTGAGCGACGGCCTCGATTACTACATCAGGCCCTTCCTGGCCAGGCACGGCATCGACGAGACACTCTATACAAACTGCCTTGACGTGGAGGGGGCCGGACCCTCTCTTTCCTTTCCCTATTACAATGAAGAGTGCGGCCGCTGCGCCAACTGCAAGTCAAGCCACGTGAAGAAAGCCAGGGACGCCGGCAAGGTGATCATCTACGTGGGTGACGGTCTCTCCGACAAGTGCGCCGCGGCGCAGGCGGACGTCCTCTTCGCCAAGCGCGACCTCGCGGCCTATTGCGACGAGAATGGAATCCCCCACATTCGTTTCGATAACCTGGACGAAGTCGCGAAGTCGATAATGTCGGCCGACCTGGCGGGCGCATCCAGGAACGAGTGATGTCAGTAGAAGACTTCACCGGAGGCGGCAAGATACTCCTGGCGCCTCTAAGCGGCATTTCCGACTCCCCGTTCAGACGTGTCTGCAAGGGCTTCGGCGCCGACGGCGTCTACACCGAGATGATCTCTTCCGAGGGGCTCACGCGCAAGAACATGAGAAGCGCGGAGCTCGCGGGCTTCACGGAGAGCGAGAGGCCCATCGGCATACAGATATTCGGCAAGCGCCCCGCGCGGATGGCGGACGCCGCCAGAATGATAGAGGACCTCAAGCCCGACATCATTGACATAAACGCGTGCTGCCCGGCCCGGCGCGTGGTCTCGAAGGGCGGAGGCGCGGCGCTGCATAAGACGCCGGAACTCCTCAAGGAGATAATCACGGCCGTGGTAGGCGCGACCCGCCTGCCGGTTTCTGTGAAAATAAGAAGTGGCTGGGACGAAGACAACATAAACGCCGTGGATATCGCGCGTCTTATAGAGGACTCGGGCGCGGCAGCCGTCACTGTGCACGGCCGGACTGCCCATCAGGGCTTCAAGGGCAGCAGCGACTGGGGCAGGGTCGCCGGGGTCAAGCGGGCCGTCAGGATACCCGTGATTCTCACGGGTGACATAATGCGGCCCGAGGACGTCAGGCGCGGATTCGAAGAGACGGGCTGCGACGCCGTGATGGTGGCGAGGGGAGGCTTCGGCCGGCCCTGGATCTTCGAGCAGGCGCGGGAGTATATGCAGAAGGGGACCTATACGGAGTTCCCGCTGGATAAGATGACCGGCGTGGCGCTCATGCATCTCGACCTCATGATTCAGATTTTTGGAGAGAAGATGGGAGTACTGCGCTTCAGAAAGCACCTTTTATGGTATACAAAAGGTTTGTATGGTGTGGTAGCATTGAGACAGCAAATGGCCCATCTGCACACGAAGGCTGAAGTCGCGGCGCTGCTCGACCAGGCTGTATCCGAAACCGTCAAGAGGAGGCTGGTGCGTGGAGAGGAGAGACCTTGAGAGGCTTCTCAGGGGAGTCAAAAGCGGCAAGACAACCATAGCGGAGGTACTCGATCGGCTGGGTTCTTCCTATGAGTCCCTGGGATTCGCCACGCTTGACGTCGGCAGGGAGACGCGGACGGGCGTCTCCGAGGTCATTTTCGGTGAGGGCAAGACCCCGGACCAGATCGTCTCAATCGCGGAGGCCCTGTACAAGAGGAAGAAGAGATTCCTCGCGACCCGGACTTCGGCGGATGTGTTCGAGCTGGTGAAGCAAGTCGTGCCCGGGGCCACGTATAATGAGGCGGCGAGGGCCATAGTGGTCGGGGGGCACCGGAAGCGCAAGAAGGGCAGGATAGCGGTAGTAAGCGCCGGAACGTCTGACATGCCGGTCGCGGAGGAAGCTGCGGTCACTGCCGAGTTCCTGGGGAACAGGGTGGAGAGAATCTATGACGTCGGCGTCGCCGGCCTTCACAGGCTCTTCGGGCATCTCCCCAGACTCAGGAGGGCCGGCGTCATAATAGTAGTAGCCGGCATGGAGGGAGCGCTCGCCAGCGTCGTGAGCGGGCTCGTGAACGCTCCGGTGATCGGCGTGCCCACGAGCGTCGGGTACGGTGCCAGCTTCAAGGGCATCGCGTCGCTTCTTACCATGCTCAACACATGTTCGCCGGGGGTCACCGTCGTCAATATCGATAACGGATTCGGGGCCGCGGTCTCGGCGAGCCTCATGAACGGGAAGAGGTCATAACATTGAAGATAGGCTATTTCGACTGCTTCGCCGGCGCGGCGGGAGACATGATCCTGGCCGCGCTTTTCCATGCGGGTCTTAGCGAGGCCGCGTTCATGGCCGAGATGGAGAAGCTGGGCATCAAGGGCCTCAAGATAGAGGTCAAGGAGACGAGCCGCAAGTCCATTGGCGCAAGGTCATTCACTTTCACCCATGCCTCCGACGCGAGCGCTGGGACTTACAGGGATATCGTGGGGCTCATCGAGAAGAGCTCCCTGAGCCGGGCAGTCAGGGAGAGGGCGCTTGAGGCGTTCGACCTCCTGGCTGAGGCCGAGTCGGGCATTCATGGCGTGTCCAAGGACGACGTCCACTTCCACGAGCTGGGCTCCGTGGACACCGTGGTCGACATAGTCGGGAGTTTCATAGGGCTCGACCTTATGGGCGTGGAAGAGGTCGTGTGTTCGCCCATATCCCTGGGCACCGGGTCGGTGGAGTGCGCCCACGGCGTGCTGCCCGTTCCCGCACCGGCGACGCTTAAGATCTTGGAGGGCGTGCCCGTCCGGGGCACCGGCGTGGAGCGGGAACTCACCACGCCGACGGGCGCGGTCATATTAAGGACCTGCGCCGCGCGTTTCGGCCCGGTCCCCGAGATGCGAGTCCAGGCCATAGGCTACGGCGCGGGCACCGGCGAGCTCGATGAGATGGCCAACGTCATCCGGTTCGTCCTGGGCGATGCCGCGCGGCTTGAGAGAGACTCGGTGATACATATCGAGACCAATATCGATGATATGAACCCCCAGATTTACTCCCATGTCTACAGCGAGCTCTTTTCAAAGGGCGCGCTGGATGTCTGGCTCACAAGCGTTGTGATGAAGAAGGGGAGGCCGGGATTCGTGCTGAGCGTCCTGTGTCCCCGGGAGATCGTGAGCGAGGTGGCCGACTGCATCTTTGAGGAAACCACGACGGCCGGGGTGAGAATGTACGAGGTCGGCAGGCTCAAACTCGAGCGCAGGTTCGAGGAAGTGGAAACCAGATACGGAAAAGTAAAGGTGAAAGTATTCACGCTCCCCTCGGGTGAGAAGCGCGTTCCCGAATACGAGGACTGCCTCCATCTCGCCGAGTCGCTGGGCGTTCCCGTCAGAGTCGTGATTGAGGAAAGTAAGAATGTTTTGGGAAAGAGCGAAGGACCCTCTTCCTAGGCTGGCCGTTGCCGCGCTGGCAGTAGTCCTCATGCTTACCCCCTCCTGCGGCAAGAAGAAGTACGAGGTCGTCGTGGGCAAGGAGGGTTACACTCACATGGTCTCGAAGGGCGAGACGCTTGATGAGATAGCCAGGGAGTACTACGGCGACGCGAGGCTGGCCAAGGCGCTCGGCGACTACAATGGAGTGGACCCCTTCGTCGGACTGCAGCCCGGGACGACGCTCCTGGTCCCGTTCGACACGAGCGAGCTCGAGAAGATCGCGCGCACGCATGAGGCCGATGTCCTCTACAACAAGGGGACTGTGCTTGCCGAGACCGGCCAGTATGAAGACGCGCGCCCATATCTGGAGAGGGCGGTGGATGCCGATCCCTCCAACTCGGACGCCTGGTTCAACCTCGCAGTCACCTACACCAATCTGGGCAAGCTCGAGCAGGCCGGGCACATACTTGAAAAGCTCATAGAGAGCTATCCTTCCGAGGCGGCCTATCACTACAGCCTGGGAGTCGCGTTCAAAGAGGATGACAGGAAGAAGGACGCGCTGGAGGAGTTCCGGCGGGCAATAGACTTGAGACCCACCTATGCGGAGGCCCAGTATGCGGTCGCGCTTACGCTCGAGCAACTCGGCAAGAAGAGAGAAGCCATTGCCGAGTGGGAGAGGTATCTCGAGCTGGACAGCGATTCGGTCTGGGCGGAGGAAGCCCGGGTTCATCTCGACGCTCTCGCCGCGGAGTAATCCCATATGATCAAAGTCAGTGAGCTGGGATATGCGTATCCCGACGGCCGCGAGGTTCTGCGGGGCGTCAGTTTTGAAGTGGCCGAGGGCGCGAGGGTCGGGCTTGTGGGCGAGAACGGAAGCGGCAAGACGACGCTGGCGAGAATTGTATGCGGCCTCCTTAAGCCCACCGCCGGGAGCGTAACCGTCGACGGCCTATATGCCGCAGACGGCGCCCAGGTATATGAGGTGCGGCGCAGGGTCGGGCTCGTGTTCCAGGACCCTGAGCAGCAGATAATAGAGACCACCGTAGAACGCGAAATAGGTTTCGGGCCGCGCAATCTCGGGCTGGAGCCCGATGAGGTCCGTAACAGGGTGGAGAACGCGCTCGGTCTCTTCGGAATCGAGCATTTGAGAAAGCGGCCCTGCCATCTTCTCTCCGCCGGAGAGAAGCAGCTCGTATCTGTGGCATCCATTTACACGATGAAGCCCGGCTATATCGTTCTCGACGAGCCCACGGCGCTTCTCGACCCGGGAGCCAGGCGCGTTCTGCTCAGGAGCCTGGACGCCCTTCGCGGCGAGATCGGGGTGGGCACGCTCTTCATTTCAATGAGGCTGGAAGACGCGTGGCTTTGCGACGAGGTCATGTTCCTTAAGGAGGGGAGAGTTGAATTCGCGGGTGGTAGGGACGAGCTACTGCTGCATCTGCGCGAGGCGGGGGTTCCGCTTCACGGCCTCGGTCTTGTGGCATCGGAGGCTCAGGCGAGGGTCGAGAAGCTGGCGAATGTGTCCGATTGCTGTCCCGAGCTCACGCCGCAGTGCATTACCGAGGCGCTTGCCGGCGGCCCGGGCGGAGGTCGGGGAAGGGCAGGTGGGAATTGGGGATAGAGATTCACAGCCTGACCTATTCATACTTCGATGAGCCGGTGCTCCAGCATGTCGACATGGTGCTTGAGAAGGGCAATGTGCATATCCTCCTCGGGCCCAACGGGTCGGGGAAGACAACCCTGGGATTGGTTATGGCCGGAGTGATTGCACCCGATGGGGGCACGGTTCGGGTGGATGGGGAGGACCCGGCGTCGAGTCGATTCGATCGCTCGCGCGTACAGCTCGCGTTTCAGTTCCCCGAGGAGCAGATGTTCGAAACCACGGTGGAAGCCGAGATCGCGTTCGGGCTCAAGAATTTCGGCGTCGGCCCTGTAGAGAGGAGGCAGCGCTCCGAGTGGGCGCTGGATTGCGTTGGGCTACCGGCGGCCATGCTCGCTCGGCCACCGGAGGAGCTCAGCTACGGCGAAATGAGGAAAGTCGCCCTGGCTTCGGTGATTGCGCTACGGCCACGCTATCTCATCCTGGATGAGCCGCTGGCCGGGCTCGACTGGCGGAGCAGACAGAGCGTTATCAATTCCCTGGAAGTGCTGAAGACTGACGGCGTGACCACGCTGGTGCTTACGCATGAGCCCGACCTCGCGGCCGAGGTCGGGGACACGGTCTCGCTGCTGGTCGGAGGGCTTCTTGAGTCGGGCCCCGTCCCCACAGAGGAGTTCTTCTACCCGGCCGGCCCCAAAGGCAGTGATATCGACTTCGAGTACCTTCCCGATACCATACGCGTATTGCGCGGCCTCAGGCGCTCGGGAGTGAAGATTGCGGGGCGGCCCGTTCGGGAGGGCGACGTTGTGGATACGCTGTTCGGTGACGACGGGGTCTGAAGCATCTGCGTCTTGCTTAACCCATCGGATTATCGGACCCGTAGCTTCGGGGTTGAACCCCCTGGCCTGGATTATTCGGTCCCGGGCCGACGATCCCTACACCTGGGAACCTCATAACACCTGCCGTGCTTCTTGAAGCCTGAGCCCATTGAACAGATTACTCGGCATTCCGCCGGTGGCTTCTTTACAACACGAAGCCCAGGCGGAACGCCTTCACATCCGCCTCGAGGGCATTGTGCATTTCAAGACCTGAGCCCATTGAACAGATTACTCGGCATTCCGCCGGTGGCTTCTTTACAACACGAAGCCCGGGCGGAACGCCTCCACGTCCGCCTCGAGGGGGTTGTGCATTTCAAGACCTGACCCCGGGGGATTTTAGCTTGCGCCCGTGGCACGATGGGGGTATAATGCCTCGAATTCTCCTTTAAGCTAGTACCGCGAGACTAGTAAGGAGGTCTTGTGATGACAGGAAAAACGTAACGCGACCAGCCCTCCCCGGGCTGGTGTTTTTTTATCCATGCGAGTCACAGCTTCGGTGGAAAGGAGTATCTATGACGAGGAAGGAAAAGGCCCGGATCATGGACGAAGACGACATGACCCGGGCTACGATGAGGATAGCCCACGAGATCGTCGAGGCGAACAAGGGCACCAGGGATCTGGTTCTGGTGGGGATAAGGAGGCGTGGGGTCCCCCTGGCCCACAGGATCGCTGCGGCCATAGCCGAGTTCGAGCGGAAGGAGCTCCCGGTGGGGACGCTTGATATTACTCTTTACCGGGACGACCTGCAGCTCGTCGCGCATCAGCCGATCCTAAGGAAGACCGAGCTCCCGTTCGCCGTTGACGGGAAGGTCGTCGTGCTCGTAGACGACGTCCTCTATACGGGCCGGACCATACGCGCTGCGATGGACGAGATCATGGACTTCGGCCGGCCCAAGGCCATCAGGCTCGCCGTGCTTATAGACAGGGGGCATAGAGAGCTTCCCATAAGGGCGGACTATGTGGGCAAGAACGTGCCGACATCAAGCAGAGAGATAATCTCGGTCAAACTCAGTGAGCACGACGGGGAGGACGGCGTGACAGTCGAGGAGCTGAAGCCATGAAATTCGAAAGAGGACACTTACTCGGACTTGAGGAACTCACCGGGGCGGAAATAGAGTCCATTCTCGAGACCGCCGAATCCTTCGTCGAGATCTCGGAGCGCCCCTTGAAAAAAGTCCCGGTATTGAGAGGCCTGACGGTCGTCAATCTCTTCTTCGAGCCGTCGACGAGAACGCGGATCTCCTTCGAGATAGCCGAGAAGCGCCTGAGCGCCGACACCGTGAACTTCGCGGCGACGACTTCGAGCGCGGTCAAGGGCGAGACGCTGAAAGACACCGCGCGCAACATAGAGTCGATGGGAATCGACATGCTGGTCGTAAGACATAGCGCCCCCGGCGCCGCCGCCTATCTCGCGGACATACTCGAGTGTCCCGTTATAAACGCCGGCGACGGGTCACATGAGCATCCCACGCAGGCGCTTCTTGACCTTTTCACGGTGAAACAGAACCGGGGCAAGATCGCCGGCCTCAATGTTCTCATAGTCGGGGACATTTTGCACAGCCGCGTGGCGCGGTCCAACATCTTCGGATTCTCGAAGCTCGGGGCCAGCGTGACTGTCTGCGGCCCCCCGACGCTTATCCCACCCGGGATAGAGAAGCTGGGTGCGAAGGTGTCGTACGACCTCTGCAATTCTCTGCCGGAAGCCGACGTGGTGATGATGCTCAGGATTCAGAGGGAGCGTCTCAAGGACTGCTTCTTCCCGACGCTGAGGGAGTACTCGGAGTTCTTCGGCCTGGACGGCGAGAAGATGAAGCTGGCAAGGAGCGGCGTCACGGTCATGCACCCGGGACCCATCAACAGGGGAGTCGAGATGACCCCTGAGGTGGCCGACGGTCCCTACTCGGTGATACTCGAACAGGTGAAATACGGGCTCGCCGTGAGAATGGCGGTTCTCTATCTATTAAGTGGAGGGGAGCTTTCAAGTGAAGATTCTCATTAAGAACGGCAGGGTAATCGACCCTTCGCAGGGCGTCGACGAGAAGCGCGACATCCTGCTGGAGGATGGGCTGGTCTCCCCGGCCGGCGGCGCGGCCCGGGGTGCCGACGGCGATGTCGACGAGACTATCGACGCCGGCGGGCTTGTGGTCTCGCCGGGCTTCGTGGATATGCATGTTCACCTGAGGGAGCCGGGGAGGGAGGACGCCGAAACCGTGGAGAGCGGGGCCAGGGCGGCCATACGGGGCGGATTCACGTCCATAGCGTGCATGCCCAATACCGAACCGGTAATCGAAGGCGACGAGGGGGCCGAGTTCATTCTCGCAAGGGGCAGGGAAGCGGGTCTCGCGAGGGTCTTCCCCATAGTCGCCATAAGCAGGAAACTCGAAGGAGAGGTGCTCTCCGAGATAGGCGCGGCGATGAGGGCGGGCGCGGTGGGCGTGTCCGACGACGGCATGCCGGTAATGCGAGCAAGCCTGATGAGGCGAGCGCTGGAGTATATGAAGATGTTCGAGGCTCCGGTGATATCGCATTGCGAGGATATCTCGCTCAGCGGGTCGGGGTGCATGAACGAGGGAAACACGTCGACGCTTCTCGGCCTCAAGGGCATTCCCTCCGAGAGCGAGGACGTCATGGTGGCCAGGGACATAATGCTGGCCGAGATGGCCGGCTCCAGACTCCATGTCGCGCACATTTCGACGCGGCGGAGCCTGGAGCTCGTTGCCGAGGGCAAGGCCCGGGGCGCCGGCGTCACTTGCGAGGTGACGCCGCATCATTTCACTCTGACGGATGAGGCGGTCAAGGGTTACGATACCAGGGCCAAGATGAAGCCGCCGCTGAGGTCGGCCGACGACGTCGCGGCCCTCAGACAGGGCCTCAAGAGGGGCACGATCGACGCGATAGCCACCGACCACGCCCCGCATACAGAGGAGGAAAAGGACCAGGAATTCGACCTGGCGCCGTTCGGGGTCATAGGCATGGAAACGGCTCTGGGTATAGCGTGCAGCGAGCTCTATCACGGCAAGGTGATATCGCTTCCCAGGCTCGTCGAGCTCATGAGCACGAACCCGGCGAAGATTCTCGGCCTGCCGTACGGCACCCTCAGGGACGGCGCTCCGGCGGACGTTACGCTCTTCGACCCCGACGCCGAGTGGACTGTTGACGAGAGGGAGTTTGCGTCGCGGTCGCGCAATACGCCGTTTTCGGGTTGGAAAGTGAAGGGCCGGGTGGTTAGTGTTATAGTGGGCGGCAAGGTCCTGATGAGGGACGGCGCTCTGGCGAGCTGACGTTTAATTGCTCTCGCGAGCCGGGAATTCCATTCAGACGCAAAGGGGGCTCTGGAGCATGGAAGAGAGAGACTGGTACTGGCTGACCAGGATGAAGAAGGCCGCCAAGGCCCTCGAGCGTAACGGCATAAGGGCCTATGTAACCGCGGATCGCAGGGCGGCGCTCAAGAAGGCGCTGTCACTTATCAAGAAGGGCTCGACGGTGGGGCTGGGCGGCTCCCGCACCGCGGACGAGATCGGCCTCCTGGAGGCGCTTCGAAGCGGCGAGTACGGACTCTTCGACCAGTACGGCGGCAAACACACCAAGGCCGAGCGCATGCAGCTCCGCAAGCAGGGCACGCATGCCGACTGCTTCGTCTGCGGCTCCAATGCGATCACCGAAGACGGCAAACTCGTCAACATCGACGGCGTCGGCAACCGCCTGGCGGGAATGTGTTACGGGCCCGGGAAGGTCATTATAGTGGCTGGAAGAAACAAGATAGTCGGCGACGTCGATGAGGCCATCGACCGGGTCAAAAACGTGGCGGCGCCCATGAACGCCAGACGCCTGGGCCAGGACACGCCGTGCGCCCGCACAGGGAGATGCGCGGACTGCAGCTCGCCCGACAGGATTTGCAGCCTGACGCTTGTCATTGAGAAGCAGAAGTCCAAAGACCGCATGCATGTGATTCTCATAAACGAGGAGCTTGGATTCTGAAACCGCGTGCCGGCATCGCATTCGCAACTCTCGCCGCGTTGACGGCGGCGATGCTCTCATGCGCCTATTACAATATCTTCTGGACAGCCAACAAAGAGTATGACAGGGCGACCGGGCCCCTGCCCTATGCCGAGTTCTGGGATCCTTACGAGCAACAGAAGCCGCCCGGCGATAAGCTGAAGCTGCTTGATTCAGCTGCGGAGCGCTCCGGCAAGGTGCTGGTGCTTCACCCTGACAGCAAGTGGGTGGACGATGCGCTGCTCCTCATGGGCAAGTGTTTCCTCCTTGCCGGCGACTACGACAAGGCCCTGACCAAGTTCCGGGAGATAGGCACGCTCTACCCGGACGGCAGCTTCGCCGAGGAGGCGAGGTACCTGGAAGCCTATACGCTCGTCATCCAGGAGACGGCGTCCGAGGCCGTCCCCATTCTGCAGAATCTCGCCGGGAACGCCGAGGACAAACTCATAAGGGAAAAGGCGACCTATCTCGCGGCGAGGATCGCTTTCCAGGGAGGCGACTGCCTTATCGCAATTGACTCCTATGCCGCCTATCTGGAAGCCTATCCCGACGGCGGCCGGGCCGAGCGCGCCCGCCTCGACATGGGCCAGTGCCTGGTCAAACTGGGGATGTACCGGGAGGCCGTAGAGGAACTGGAGCCGCTTATCGGGGAAATGGACGGGGAGGGCGTTCTGGCTCTTCTGCGCATGGGAAAGGCTTACCGTATGATGGGGGAGACCTCGGAAGCCATGGGCGTTTTCGACCAGGTCATCTTGGGGGCCGAGGAGGATTCCCTGAGGTCCCGGGCGGGCGTTGAGCAGGCGCTGACGCTCCTGGATGAGGGGCGGCACGACCAGGCGATTCAGACGCTCGAGCTTGCCGACAGCCTCGGAAACAGGATGCTGTCCGGGGAGATCAACTATCGCATCGGCCTCATATACGAACGCGACCTGAAGGACTTTGATACTGCCATCGCCCATTACGATGATTCGGTGAAAAAGAAGTCGCCATATTCCAGAAAGGCCGCCAACCGCTCAAAGGCTCTCAAGAACGTCAACAAGTACAGGGAAGAGATATCCGCCGGGACGGGTGATATCGCAAAGAGCAGGTATCTGCTCGCCGAGACTTATCTCTATGATCTCGGGATGCAGGATGAGGCGCTGGTGGAGCTGACGGCGGTTGCCGACTCGTTTCCCGAGAGCGAGTACGCGGCCCGTTCCATGCTGGCTCTCGCCTCGTTCCTGGAGGACGAGGGTGACACGACAGCCCGGGTTTATTACGAGCACATCATCGAGGGGTTCCCCGAGACACCGTATGCCAACGTGGCCAGGGTGGCTCTCGGCCTTGCGCCTCTTGACGTCGTGATTGAAGAGCCCGGGCCCGCTCCGCCCGACACGGCAGGCGGCCGGCCGGGGGTGCCCCCCCAGGGTACGCGGACCGCGGAGGGCCTCGAAGGCCCGCCGGAGATGGAGGGTCCCGAGAGATTTCCTCCGGGCTATAAGCCGGCAGGCGGCGACACGCTGGCTGTTACGGATTCGACAGGATCGCGGCCGATGATACCGCCCGGATTCGAGACCTATCAGAGCAGGTCGGATTCGGCGAGGGCCCGTTACGAGAAGTACAGGGAATTCTCCAGGCCGGCATCGACACCTCCGGATTCGGGGGAAGAAGACACCGGCGACCGGGACGAGCAGGACGGGGAGAGTCCATGAAGTACTGCATCAGGGCGGCAATACTCGAGAATGAGCGAATTGGTGACTCCTACTACCTCATGAAACTCGACGTGGGGCGCATGGCTTCAGACTGCAATCCGGGCGAGTTCATACACCTGAGAAGTCTCGCCGCGGACTGGCCTTTTCTGAGAAGGCCGTTCTCGATTTATTCGAGCGACGGGGAAGGCACCATAGAGATAGTCTACAAGGTCGTGGGCAAGGCTACGTCCCTCATGTCGGACGCCATACCCGGCGATGTCTTCGATGTCATGGGGCCGCTGGGAAGACCGTTCAACCTCGGCGCCGGCGCGTCTCGCGTCATCGCAGTCGGGGGGGGAGTGGGGATACCGCCGCTGGTCTTTTTCTGCCGGCGATACGCGGCCGCGCTCGATGAGATGCATCTCATCGTCGGCGCGAAGACCTCTGCCGAAATCATCGTGCCGGTGAGCCTTATCGTGGAAGGGGTCAGAGTCACGTACTACACCGAAGACGGCTCCAAAGGCGAAGAGGGACTCGTAACCGACGGGCTGGGGCCGGCGCTCGAGAAAGCCGCGGGCGGCGGCTTGGAGGTGATTGCATGCGGACCGCGCGGCATGCTGGCGGAGGTCGCGAGAGCCGCGCGGCATAAAGGCGTCAAGTGCCAGGTCAGTGTCGAGGAGATCATGGCGTGCGGCGTCGGGGCATGCCTTTCATGCGCGGTGCCCGGCGCGGGCGGAGGCTATCTGCACGCATGCAAGGACGGCCCCGTCTTCGACAGCGAAGCAATCGACTGGGAAAGGTGGACCTGCGAATGAGTCTTGAAGTCGAGGTCGGCGGGCTCAAACTCAAAAATCCCATGGTGGGCGCGTCGGGGCTCTGGGGCTTCGGTGACGAATACGCGGAAGTAATCGACCTCTCGCTTTTCGGCGCCGTAATCACCAAGACCATCACATTGCGGCCCCGGGAGGGCAATCCGCCGCCCAGGGTGGTCGACCTCGGACACGGCATGATCAACTCCATCGGACTCGAGAATCCGGGTATAGACTGGTTCATAGGCGAGAAGCTCGACACAATAGACATCCCCTGCGAATTGATCGTGAGTATCGGGGGGGATTCGGTCGAAGACTACAGGGTGGTTGCATCAAGACTGGCAGGCAGGGGCGGCATCGCGGCCCTCGAGGTCAACATCTCCTGCCCCAACGTCAGTAAGGGCGGTATATTGTTCGGGCGCGATCCGGATGCCACCTCGGCGGTCATCGAGGCCGTGCGGGGGGAGATAGACATTCCCATAATAGCCAAGCTCCCGCCCCTGCCCGGCTGCATAGAGGATGTCGCCGGAGCCGCCAGGGGCGCAGGAGCTGACGCCCTCGGCGTATCCAACACCCTGCCGTCCATCTCTATAGATATAGAAGCCCAGCGCCCGCGGCTCGGGGGCAGGACGGGCGGACTCAGCGGCCCCCCACTCAAGCCCGTGGCGCTCTATCTGGTCTACAGGCTCGCGGCTTCGGCGGATATACCCATAATAGGCATCGGTGGGATCGAGACATCGTCCGACGCCATCGAATTCATGCTTGCAGGCGCGTCGGCTTTTGAGATCGGGAGCGTTATAGTCAAATGGCTGAACGCGCCGTCGGACATAATAATGGGCATAGAGGAATACATGGCCGACAGGGGCTATAAGGCGATAGAGGAGTTCAGAGGCAAAGCGCTGGCTTGAAAGGAGGAGCAGTGTGGCAACGACGGGGACGGAAATCATCCTCGCACTGGATTCAGATGATTTAGATGACGCCATGCGAATCGTGGACCTCACCAGGGATCACGTCGAGAATTACAAGGTGGGCTCGATCCTCTTTACGCATCATGGTATTGAGAGCGTGAGGAGGGTGAAGGCCGCGGGCGGAAGTGTCTTTCTGGACCTCAAGTTCCATGACATACCCAATACCGTAGAGGGGGCCGTCAGGGGCGCGGCGAGGCTGGGTGTGCGGATTCTGACGGTTCATACCCCGGGTGGAATAGACATGATGAAGGCCGCGGGGGAGGGCGCCCGGCAGGGCGCGGAAGAAGCCGGTGTGGACAAGCCGCTCGTGGTGGGAGTCACTGTGCTTACGAGCATTCAGAAAGAGGGCGGAGTCAAGGACCTGGTGCTCGAGCGGGCCGCCAGCGCCGTTGAGGCCGGAATAGACGGGGTAGTCTGCTCGGCGCATGAGCTGCCCATGCTGAGGTCGGAATTCGGGGAGGGGCTCGTCACCGTGGTTCCGGGTATAAGGCTCAGCGACCAGTCCGGTGACGACCAGGCCCGCGTTGCCACCCCGGGGAAAGCCGCCAGAGACGGGGCCGACTTTCTCGTTATTGGCCGCAGCGTTACGCGTTCGGATGACCCGGCCGCCACACTCAAACGGATCAAGGAGGAGATACGGGATGCCTGAGAAGGCCAATACCGATAGCAAGCTTGTGGAGCTTATGGAAGAGAGCGGCGCGCTTCTCACCGGGCACTTCAAGCTGTCATCCGGACTTCACAGCGGTAAGTACATACAATGCGCCCGGCTCCTTGAAGACCCGGCGCGCGCCGAGTACGCCGGCCGGCGGCTTGCGGAGGCATTGAGCGCCGAGCTGGGCGAAGACAGGCCCGACCTGGTGATAAGCCCGGCCCTGGGCGGGGTGATCATCGGGCATGAAGTCGCGCGCGCCAAGGGAGTCAGGTTTCTTTTCACGGAGCGGGCCGACGGCAGGATGACCTTGAGGCGCGGTTTCGGAATCGAGAGCGGGGAGGGGGCGGTCGTGGTTGAAGACGTAGTCACGACCGGGGGATCGACGCGCGAGGTAATCGCAGCGGTCGAAGAGGCGGGGGGCCGAGTAATGGCCGTAGGCTCCATTGTCAACCGCGGCGCCCGGGTCGACTTCGGCGTGCCTTTCGTATCGCTATACGAGGTCGAGATAAGCAATCACGATCCCGAAGACTGTCCCATGTGCAGGGAAGGGCGCCCGCTTGTCAAGCCCGGAAGCAGGTCCGGGCCCGGGGGGAAGGCTTAGCATATGACAGGGAAGACGCCGAAGGGGCATAAGCGACCGGGCCGGAAACGGGAGAGGCGGGAGCGGCAGGGGCGGGAGCGACCGGGGCGGGAGCGACCGGGACAGACGCTACCGGGACAGAAGCAATCCGGACATAAGTCCGGAGCGGGCCGTGGGGACATCAATCACTTCGTCGAACTCGCCCTCGACATGGGGGCCGAAAACGCCCGGCTGATAGACGCCTCCACCATAAGATGCGAGGCGTGGGTGCGACTCAAGTGCCAGTACGGCTGCCCCGGCTACAATAAGCGCCTCATGTGTCCCCCGTTTACGCCGAGGCCCGAAGAGACCGCCGAGGTGGTGGCCTGTTACCGCCGGGCGATACTCCTGCACGCGCATGATAACGCGGTCATCAACGACATCGTGCCCGAGCTCGAGCGCAAGGTCTTTCTCGCCGGCTATTACAAGGCCCTGGGATTCGGTTCCGGGCCGTGCCGCATTTGCGAGAACAAGGGATATAAATGCAACACCTCGAAGCGCTGCCGATATCCCATCATAGCGAGGCCTGCCATGGAGGCGTGCGGCATCAACGTGTTTGAAACCGTGCGCTCCAACGGTTTTCATATAGAGGTTGTAAGGTCGCACGGCCAATCTGACGATTATTTTGGCGTCGTGCTTGTCGACTGAGAGGGCATATGCTTAGGTGGGCTTCACTTAAAATCGGGAAGATCGGCCCGATCGAAATCAATATTCACGCAACGTGGCTCGTCATATTCGGCCTGCTGGTCTACTGGCTCAGGACCGGGTACATCGCGGAGAACGCCCCGGACCTGGCGGATTCGGCGAGCTGGACGGTGGCCGCGGTGTCCGCGATCCTGCTCTTTGTGTCGGTGCTCGCGCACGAATTGTCCCACTCGTTCGTGGGCCTCCGCTACGGGCTTCCCATCAGGAAGATTACCCTGTTCATCTTCGGCGGCGTGGCTCATATGGAAGAAGAGCCCAAGAGCCCAGGCGTCGAGTTCCGGATGGCGCTGGCCGGCCCGCTCGCGAGCCTAATTATCGCGACCGTGGCCGGGCTCATGAGGTTCGTTTTCATCGACTTCGATTCCGAGTCGGCGACCGGCCTGGTGCTTCAATACGTTACTTACGCCAACGGCATGCTGGCGGGCTTCAACCTCGTGCCGGGATTTCCCCTGGACGGGGGCAGGGTGCTAAGGGCAATCCTGTGGAAACTTACGGGCAACTTCGTCAAGGCCACCAGGGCCGCGGCCGTCGTGGGCCGCTTCTTCGGGCTCACCCTGGTCTTCGTGGGGGTGACGCTTTCGGTGGCGCTCAGCGCTCCCGGCTTTCTCTGGCTCGTCTTCATCGGCACCTTCATAGAACGTCTGGCCTTCTTCGGCTCTTACCGGGTGTCCAAGATGGCCGCGGGCGTGACGGTCGGGAGCCTGATGTCGCGCGACGTCAAGACCGTGCCCGGCGACATCTTTCTCGGCGAAGCCGCGCGCAATTACTTCATCACCGGCTTCAACGCATACCCGGTGAAAGAGGACAACAGCATAACCGGGATCCTGTCCCGCGCCGACATCGCGTCCGTCCCCAAGGAGAACTGGGACACAACCACGGTTACCGAGGCCATGACGCCGTGGGAAAGAATGGTGGTCGCCCTGCCGGGCGAAAGCGCGCGGGTGGCGTTCGGCCGGATGCTCCAGACCGGCGTCGGGAGGATGGTCGTGGTGGAGAAGGGCCGCATGGTCGGCATCATTACCCGCACCGACCTCATGATAGCCCTCTCCGGCGGCCGCAGGTAGCCGGGGTCAGCACCTGGGGTCAGGTCTTGAAATGCACAATACCCTCGCCGCGGATGTGAAGGCGTTCCGCCTGGGCTTCGTGTTGTAAAGAAGCCACCGGCGGAATGCCGAGTAATCTGTTCAATGGGCTCAGGTCTTGAAATGCACAATGTGAAATGCACAATGTGAAATGCACAATGTGAAATGCACAATGCCCCTCGCCGTCACTCGCCGGCGATGGTCATTTCGCGGATGGCGTATGTCGGAGAGCCGAACTGCCCGAAGAAGTGAATATCTGAGCCGACGCATTCGATGTTCTTAAGCATCTCGAGCATGTTGCCCGCGATCGTAATTCCGCTCACCGGACCTTTGATTTCGCCGTTCTCTATCCAGAGTCCTTCAGCGCCCCTCGAGTAATCGCCGGTGGTGATGTTAACACCGAAACCCAGAAGCCGCGTCACAAGAAGGCCCTTCTTTACGCCCGCGATTACGTCGCCGGGCGAAGTCTCGCCGGGCTCAAGATAGAAATTATTGGCGCCAACTGACGGAATGGATCCGTAGCTCCTGCTTGCATTGCCGGTGGTCATTGTCCCGGCTTTGCGCGCCGAGCGCGAGTCATAGAAGTGCGCCCTGAGGATCCCCCCGCCGATGCCCACGGTTCTCCCGGTCGGCGCCCCCTCACCGTCGAACGGGCGCGAGCCGACCTTCCGGGGCATACGCCCGTCGTCGATGAAAGAGACGTGCTTCGAGCCGACTTCCTGGTTCAGCTTGTCCTTCAGGAAGGTCGTGCCCTTGAGGTCGTTCTCTCCGTCGAGGGCGCTGAATATACTTCTCACGAGCTCTGTTCCCGTCAGCGGCCCGAAGACCACCGAGGCCTTCTGCGTCTTCACCGGCCTGGCTCCCAGCATGCTGATGGCGCGGCTGGCCGCCGTGCTCCCCACATGAGACGCCGGCTCGAGGTCGGAGAAGAACCTTCTTGGAGAGTACCATATGCCGATTCGCTTTTCGCCGTTGTCTTCGGCCACCGGGAGGCAGCCTATTTCGAAATGGGTACCCTCGTATGCAACCGGGCCCGATTGCATGGTCGCGAGAATTACTTCAACTCTTGCGTCTTCATATGCGGTCCCATAGGTGTTTCTTATCTTGCTGTCATAGTCGAAGGCCGCCTGTTCGCAGGCGAGCACCAGGTCGATCTTCTCGCTGGTCGGGATGCTCTTGATCGCCGGGTCGAAAATCTCGAGGTCGGCAGATTCGCCGGGGACAGACACCTCCGGTATTACAGCGACCGGGTCCGCCGTGGAGACATTCGCGAAGTCCGCGCATTGCTGGACGAGATCATCGAGCGACGCGGGAGAGAGGTCGGTTGTGAAACCGAAGCCGAGCTTCTTCCGGCGGAAGAATCTTATGCCGAGACCTTTAAAAGCGGCTCGCTCGATGCTCTCCACCTCTCCGCTGCGGACGGTGACCGAAAGCGTGCTTCCGACCTCGATCAGACAATCGCATTCGTCGGCGCCCCTGGCCTTGGCCCGCGTCGTTATGTCCTTCGCAAGATCGAGATAGTCCACTAGGACTCTGTCCCTCCCACGGTTATGTTCGAGATCTTGACGGTGGGGATGCCGTCCATCACAGGCACCGCCTGGCCTCTCTTGCCGCAGGTTCCGCCGCCGGCCTCGAATGCGAAATCGTTCCCTATCATCTCGATTTTCTTGAGGACCTCGGCTCCGTTGCCTATGAGATTGGCTCCGCGTACGGGTGCGCCGACCTTTCCGCCTTCTATGAGATAGCCCTCGGTCACTTCAAAGACGAAGTTGCCGCTCGCGATGTCGACCTGGCCCCCGCCGATATTCTTGGCATACAGGCCCTTGGCGACAGAGCCGATGATATCCTCCGGCGGCGCCTCGCCGGCGAGCATGAACGTGTTGGTCTGCCGCGGCACGGGCATGAACTTGTAGGCCTGCCGCCTGCCATTGCCCGTGGAGACGGTCCCCATGAGCCTGGCATTGAGCTTGTCGTATATGAATCCCTTCAGGATGCCGTTCTCAATCAGCACTGTGCGTTCTCCGGGCGTTCCCTCATCGTCGATGTTGATGCTGCCGCGGGCGTTGGGTATGGTGCCGTCGTCCACTATGGTGCAGCCTTCCACCGCGACCTTCTCGCCGATTCTCCCTGTGAAAAGCGAGGTCTTCTTCCTTATGAAATCGCCTTCGAAGCCGTGTCCGATGGCTTCGTGCAGAAGCACGCCGCCCCTTCCGTTTCCGAGTACAACCACCATGGCTCCCGCCGGAGCCTCCTGGGCATCCAGGAGGATGACGGCCTGCCTCGAAGCGTCCGCCGCGACCTCTTCCGGCGACTCCTTCTCGAAGAGCTCGTAGCCGCTCCTGCCGCTCAAGGACCGGAAGCCCCGCTGTCTCCCGCCGTTGCTCTCGGCGATGGAGACCACCCTCAAGGTCGTAAGTATCTGGCGGTCGCCGATATACGTCCCTTCGGAATTGGCAATGAGTATGTGCTTGTCGTGGTCGAGCAGCGTCACCATGGCCTGTGTTATTCGCGGGTCGTAGTCCCGGCAGGAGGCGTCGGCGCGAAAGGCCAACTCCACCTTCTTCTCCGCCTCTACGTCAATGGGGAAGATGCGGGTCTCGGAAAAAGGCTCAGCGACCCTGGCTTCGGAGAGGCCCACTGGTTCCGACGGCTCTCCCGTCGCGGCTATCTCGCCGGCTATCGCGGCCGCCTCCACCATGCCTTCGACACCGAGGCCGTCGGCATAGGCATAGCCGATCTTGTCTCCCAGGATCGCCCTGATCCCGACTCCGGCCAGAACGCCGCGGGATGACTCGCGGACGAGCTGCTCCTCTATTCTCACCGTATCAGCGATGCGTTTCTCCAGATATACTTCGGCGAACTCAGCGCCCCTGGAGAGGGCAGCCCGGAGGGCCTTCTGAATGTCCTCTTTGTGTGGAAACACGCCCCGCCTTATCGTCTGTGTCGGTTAAGAACCTCCAATTAGGTGCAATAGAACTCAAAATCTATATAACATATATGAGTTTCCCAGTCAAAAAGATTACCTCCGGGCTCCGCTGCTCCAGCCCCGGACTCGGGTTGAACCTACGGCGGAATCAGTGTATCTTTCCAGCATGAGGAAGATGCGGCTCCTGTCATGGAATGTCAACGGCCTCCGGGCGGTGCACAGAAAGGGTTTCCTGGACTGGTTTCTCGCAGAGCGCCCCCACGTCCTCTGCCTGCAGGAGACCAAGGCCAGCGAGGAGCAGCTGCCGCCGGAGCTCATCAACGTCGCCGGCTACCAGTCCTATTTCCGCTCGGGCAAGAGGAAGGGCTACAGCGGGGTGGCGCTTTACACCAGGGTCAAGCCCCGGAAGGTCGACTTCGGCTTCGGCGTCGAGCGCTTCGACGTCGAGGGCAGGACCATAGCTGCGGATTACGGCCCCTTCGTTCTTCTTAACGTCTATTTCCCCAACGGCGGGGCGTCCGAGGAGAGACTGCAGTACAAGCTCGACTTCTACGATGACTTCCTGGACTACCTCGACGGTCTCCGGAGGAGGCGCAAGAAAGTGGTCCTATGTGGCGACGTGAATACGGCTCACAAGGAGATAGACCTGGCCCGGCCCAAGCAGAACGTAAACAATACAGGTTTCCTTCCCGAGGAGCGCGCGTGGATCACCCGGCTAATCGAGCACGGTTTCATTGATACATTCAGAATGTTCGACAAAGAGCCGGGCAACTACTCGTGGTGGGACATGAAGACGCGATCGCGCGAGAGGAATGTGGGGTGGCGAATCGACTACTTCTTCGTGTCGAAGAACCTCAAGAAGAATCTGAAGGCGGCATACATTCTTCCTGAAGTCATGGGATCCGACCACTGCCCGGTTGGGATCGACCTGGTCATTTAGGTCGGTCAATCGAGTCGAGCAATCAAGTCGGGCTGTCAGGCCGGCTCAGTCAGGTCAGTCCAATTGACTCAAGCCTCCCACACCGATTCCCGCCTACAGTTTAACCAGCTCCACCCTGCGGTTGTTGGCCTTGCCCTCAGGTGTCGCGTTGGTGTCTATGGGATTGGTCTCGCCCCAGCCTTTGGCCTCAAGGCGGTCGCCCCCGATGTCATAGGTTTCCATGAGATACGTTCTGACCGCCTGCGCACGCTCGTTCGAAAGCCCCATGTTGTAGTCGTCCGCACCATCGCTGTCGGTATGCCCCTCGATTGAAAGCCGGAGGTCGGGGTCGTCGGTCAGCAGCATGCCGATATTGGAAAGTGTCTTATACGATTCGCCCTTTATGCGGTCGGAGCCTGAATCGAAAAGTATTCCATGTGTGACGATGCGGCCCGTCTCGTCCAGCTGTTCTCTCAACGACTTGCCTCCCTCCGCAAAGCGGAAGCTCTTGAGCAACATGGGATTCTTGGGCTCCCCTTCCCAGGGGTCCATATGAACGCGGAAGCCGACAGGATCGAATCCCTCCACCTTGGGCACGTTGGCTATGCGGACATTGTCCAGGTAGCACTTGATCGTACTCGTCGTGGCCATGATGCGCATGGTGTGGATGCCTTTCGTCACTTTCTCGGGAAGTGACTTGCTGGCCACTGATTTGCTGAGGACCACCAGTTGGGTGTTCCTTCCGTCCTTGAAGCTCAGAGACGCTATCTGTCGCCCCCCTGCATCGAGCCATTCCATGTAATACCAGTGGCCGTCATATTCCGGGCCATTGGAGTAGACCTCCATCTCGACCGTATATTTGGGCGGGAGGGGCGCATGCGCGATCTTGGGCAGAATAGCCCCCTGGTCGCTGCACATGATGTAGTTTTCTTTTCCCATCCTGACGATCTCGAAGACGCCATTGTCGAGATTCCAGCGCGTCGGGAACTCGCCCATCTCCTCTCCAGCTAGGTCGTCAAAGAAGATGACCTTGTCTCCCGGCACGAAGTCGTACTTGGTGTATAGAGCCATGTCGCCGGATGCGGCCTCGCCCTCGGCCCCCTCGGCGGCCTTCTCTTCTTCCTGCTCCTCCTTCGGAGTTTCGTCTTCCGCAGAATCCTCAAGCACTTTTTCTGCTTCCTTCTTTGCCTTGTCCTTGAGCTTGTCCGTCAGGCCGCCGATTCCCGCATTTGCGGGCTCATGGGTCGAGACCAGGCAGAACGACATCGCAACAACCGCGGCGATAAGCATCAGTCTACGCATTGGAATTACCTCCTGAAAGCGCCTGTGAACCTACGTCAGTCTAATTCAGGGCCGAAGGCGTGTCAAGAATGACGCA
>JASFEA010000020.1:0-29341 GCA_050125095.1 bacterium | reverse complement strand
CTCATCCTCCTCAGACCTCACCACGATAAGACTGCCCTTCAGGAGGCCCGAGGCATGTGAGAGGTAATGTGAGAGGTCCAGGCGGGCGCCGTATGTGTTCACCTGCCTCGTGAGTTCGTATTCGTCTCCGCCCGCCGCTTTCGGCCTTGCGTAGAAGGCGTCCAGCCCCAGGGCCGATCCATGGGACGCCTGGAACCTGACCCCTTCGAACGTGAGCACGGGCCCCAGGATCTCGAGGCTCTCGCCGAGTATGGCGCCCGCGGTCCCGGGTGTCGATGAGCATACGGCACAGCCGCCCCCCTCGGCGTCGTCCTTGAGGTCCCATCTCATTAGGGTGAGCGGAGTGTAGTTGGTTTCATAGAAGCCGAATCGCGACCTGAGGGACGGCGTCTCGTAGGCGATGAATGCGCTTCCGTACTCCGAGGAATAGTAATCGGGACCGGTCACGAGCACGCGTTCGGGCTCGTTACTCACCCTTACGCGGCCTCCGACCCGGATCTCGGGGGTCACCGGGTAAGCGAGGTCGAAGACGAAACGGTGCTTGAGCGAGATACCGCGTTGTATGAACTCCCCGTATGTGCTTCTAAGCGGCCCCGGTGTTCCGGAGTCGACCCATCTCCATCTCAGCCTGATGTCGCTCGAAAAATCTATCTCGTCCAGGGGTGAGGCCGAAGCAGTCCCGGCGAGAAGGCCGGCGGCGAGCGCGGCAGCCAGGGCGAAAAGCGATATTATGCGGACCGTCGAATCTGGTATTAAATTCATCATCGCCCGTCCCTGCTCGGAAACTGCGACTCGATCGACTCGCGCAGTATGTCCGCAAGGTCAGGCGGGTGGTCGTACTGCGCCAGCACGATCTTGCCTTCGCGGTCGATCACGAAGACGCTGAAAGTGTAATCGAGCGCCTTGAAATCGCGGGTCATTCTCTGCCCTCTGTCCCATAGATGGGGGATGGTGACTCTCTCGCCTTTGATGAAAGCGCGTACGCCCTGGGTGTCTTCGATGTCGAAGTTGATTCCGTAGAAGACGGTTGCGGTATTGCTGTAATCCTCGTACACCTTCTGGCAGTCCAGGAGGGCCTCTTTACAGCTCGGGCAGGTCATGCTCCAGAATATCAAGACCGATGCATACGCGTCATGGACCTCCTTCGGGAGGACGACCTCCTTGTTTCCGTCCAGTTCCGGAAGGCTTGTGAGGGGCGCAGCATCGCCCGGTCTGAGGCGGTCCGCGGATGACATCCCGGACTGCGAGCAGGAGAGTGCCATGGCGGAGACAAGCGCCATGACGGAGGCAAGCGCGATGATAGCGATGGACCTGTGTCTTGTTTTCGGCATATCTCCTCCCGTTTGAAATTTCCCGGCTGATTCTACAGCCATTCGCGCGAGTTTGCAATGCCCTACGTTGATATCCCCCGAATCGTCTTGAACTGCGTACCGCGATGCCCAACAATGGTGCTGGTGTGAGCAATGAGACGATCGGAGGTGTGAGTATGAAAACCACTCTTACGCTGGCAAAGGCGGATATCGGGAGCATAGGCGGGCATATAAAGCCGAGCCGGAAGATCATCGAAGCCGTAACGCGCTCGATAAAGCGCAAAAGCGCGGGGCTGATAAGCGATTTCCACGTGTCCCATACCGGCGACGACATCGCGATGCTGCTCGTTCACAGGAAGGGAAAAGACGCCCGCCGAGTTCACAAATTCATCTGGGACACGTTCGTCTCGGCGTCGCGGGAGGCAGACAAGCAGGGCTTCTCCGGCTGCGCCATGCTGCCGTATTCGGAGCTCGAATACGGCGGAATAGTCAGGAAAATGGAGGCTCTCGACGCTAGGTTCCGCATCAGAAAGAAAAAGCATGCAAAGCCCGGAAAATAGGGGAACCCCGACTGGGGTGCCGGGTTATACCGGGGTGTGGGACGATTCAGACCCAGTGGACCCCTGTGAAAGGAGTCGGAGATAATGAAGGCACTGATTAACCCAAAGGCAGTCGGCGTCTGCCTTGGCCTACTTTTGCTTGTTTTTGCGGTTTCTAGCATGCCGCTGGCCAAGAGCAGGACTGATGAGCAAAGCGCCTGGCTGGGAGTCCAGCTCCAGGCGCTGAGCGAAGACCTCAAAGAGGCAATGGACATGGATGATGACGTCGAGGGCGTGCTGATAGCCGAAGTTCTCGATGACAGCCCGGCCGATGAGGCGGGGCTGGAAGACGGGGATGTGGTGACCGCAATCGACGGGGAGGAGATGGAGTCCGTTACCGACCTGGTTGCGACAATAAAGGACCACTCGCCGGGCGATGAGATACGTGTCGATGTCATCCGCGACGGACGCCGCCGGACATTTGAAGTACAGCTCGGCAAAAGCGATATGGATTACGGAGTCAAGAGAATCACGATCCCGGACATGAGCCATATCGGCGACGATGTTCACAAGTGGGTCCGGGAATGGAAGGACGATCGCGGTTATCTCGGGGTCCACATTCTCGACCTGAACGAAGATCTGGGGCAGTACTTCAAGGTCAAGGAGGGCGAGGGTGTTTTGATTACGGAAGTCGCCGATGACAGCCCGGCCGAGGACGCGGGCCTCATGGCCGGCGACGTCGTTCTCGAGTATGACGGCAAGGAGGTCACGGGCACCGGCAAGTTCCGCAAGTACGTTGCCCGCACCGAGCCCGGCGAGGAAGTGTCGCTGGTGGTGAAGAGGAAGGGCAGAACCAAGACCTTCGAAGTCGAAATAGGCGAGATGGAATCGCCCGTGGGCCAGTTCATGGAGAGCTTCCATATGCCCCACGCCAGGAAGGCGGGCCGGGGCCGGATCATGATAGAAGACGAGGACGGTGAGGTGGAGGTCTATGATATTCCGGGCTCGGAGTATATGTATATGCCGCATATGCAAAGGCCCGGAACCCACAGGATGATCATAGAGGATCTGGATGATCTTGAGAAGCTCGAGGAACTCGAAGGGCTTAAGGACCTCCACCTCGAGGATTTTGAGGATCTTGAAGAAATGCAGGAAATGATCAAGGACCTCAAGAAGGATATGGATGAGCTTCGTAAGGAAATCGAGAAGCTCAAGGAATAGACCGGGGCGAGCACAACTCTGAATGGATCGGTCTTGTGCGGCGTTGCTTCCCTTCTCTCAAACAGCAGCGCCGCACCCCCTCCGCTTCCAATCCACTCTTAATCAGCGGCTGGAAATGCCGCCGATTTGCGGCCGGATGGGATCCGATCCATGGAGGATGTGCATTTCAAGACCTGACCCCTGGTGGTGTGCATTTCAAGACCTGACCCCTAGTGGGTGCCGGTCTTGAGGAATTCCTTGTAGTCGAATACGCGGAAGGTGGGGCTGTTTTCGTTATGGCAGCGCGTGCATGTCTCGGGGCCGATTTTCACAAGCCCGAGTTCCTCGGAGCGCCCGCGGTCACGCATCACCGACGATCTGGAATAGAGCGAGCCCGGCCCGTGGCACGACTCGCATTGCACGTTGGTGAGGTCGATCACCATCTCCTTGCTTCCATAACCCCCTGCGGCGTAACCCGTCGTGTGGCATGCGACGCAGATGGGGTTCTTGCGTTCGTCTTGCTTAAGGGTCTCGAAGGCGTTTGCATGCGCGGTCTTCTCCCAGGCCTTGAACGTGGCCAGGTGGCAGACCTTGCATCTTCTGTCGCCCACAAAGGCGGGGACGGGTTTCTCTTCGGCCTGTTCCCTCTCTTCGGCGGCAAGAATGAGAGCCGCCAGCGCGAGAGGGATAACCGCGATGATAACAATTCTCTTCATATCAACCTCTACGAAGCCGTTATCCATATTACGCTTGCCGTTGCTCTCAATGTCAAGGCATAATTGTGCGGGGGTGAGGTTTGCACAAGCTTAAGATTCTGGGCAATTCGCCCGCGACCCCGGTGTTTGTCTGCGCTGTCCTGCTGGCCGGGGCCATAAGCGGGCCGGCGTATTCGGAAACGCCTCCCGAGACTTCCCTCCCGGGCTCTGAGATCGTTCTCCCCGAAGAGGAAGTAAAGGACCGTTTCTTCGCGTACCTGATAGGGCTCGCCGAGGCCGACGCTTACGGGAAGCTCAGCACCGAAGACATAGGCAGTGCCCTCGGTGACTTCGGGGGGAAGACGCGCGTTCCGTTTGAGCTCGTGACCGAGATCGAGCGGCGGCGCGGCGAGCGCGGAAAGCCCGGCGTGGTGAGAATATCCTTCCTGGAGGAGCTCAAGACGCCGGTTCCCTACAGCATACTTGGATATCATCCCGGTTCGGTATGGGCGGACACGGCAGTGACTTTCCACGAGTGGTATCTTCCCGAGAAGTCAATCTGGGTTGGCGAGGGCTCCCGCATCACCCTGACCCGTATTCATGTGTATGGGACGGCAGACGGCTGGGCGGTAGTGGACATCGATGCCTGGATAGACAAACTCCTGGGCGGGCGCCTCGATGACACGTGGCTCGTGGTGCTGGCGCTTTTCAGGTACGACGAAGCCTGGCACGGGATCGCTGCGGGCTATGGGCCGGGAGGAGAGGGGAGGTCCGGGGTTTTCAACTTCAAGACCAACAACATACTCTTTCCGACTCCGGACGAGCTCAGGACACTGGGCCCTTACTTCCGGAACCTTGTCAGGCGGCAGAAGGGTCTGAGGGCGCCGGTTCCCGGCCACGGAGAATGGAAGGAGAACTGAGCGGCTGACCGCCGCAGGCGGCTAGCCTCAGCCGAACCCCCGCGTGATCTTGCAGGAAGCGCCCATCGCCGAGGAGCCTGAGAAGAGCGACAGCTTTTTCTCCACGTTTTCGGAGTGGCAGCGGGGGCAACTTGGCTTTTCCGAGTCTGTGCCTAATTCGATAGTCTCGAACTTCAGTTGGCAGTCTTTGCATTCATATTCACGTATTGGCATTTCATGAACCCCTTCGGTCTCGGCATTTGGACGGCATTAGGGTGCCAGAGGTTTCATGTTGACCGCCGAAAAGTGAGCGTCTAAAGTAAATTACAGGAAGCTAATTACCTTTATGGGAGGGTTGAGTGCCGAACCCAGTAATCATCTTTGAAGACGAGCGTTTTAAGAACCTCTATCCCCTCGCTCTCACACGGCCCGTGTTCGGCTTAAGATGCGGCATTCTCACGCTGGCGCGCAAGTCTGAGATGGCGCTGGGAGCCGTGGCCGGCTATCACATGAGAGACTATCTCGCGCCGGTCGCCGGCGGCGCCGTCAAGTCCTACAGCGACCTGCTCGGAGAGGGAGACCCGGCGCTTCTCTTAAACGGCCGGGTGGTTATGACGCCGGCCCTCGCCGGGGCTTTCGAGCCGGGTTGGCGTGGGGCTTATGTGTCCGGCGGGACCGTGGTGGCCGCGGCCGTGGGCAGGGAGCACGCCGGGGCGCTGGACGAGGCCGTCGGTTCGGCCCTCGCCGGGAGCCTCTTCGACGGACTCCCGGTGCGCGAAGTGGAGGCGGCGTTCATCGACTACCCGTGGGACCTTGTGAACTTGAACGGCCCTGAGATCGAAAGCGATCATCGACTTCTCGGTTTTAAGGGGATCCACGCGGAGGTCCCGGACGGGGTATGGCTCGTAAACGAGGCGGACATATACGTCGGCGAGGGAGCGTCACTGTCTCCCGGCGTCGTGCTCGACGCGTCCGAGGGACCCGTACACATCGGCAACGGAGCCTCCGTCATGGCCAATGCATGCCTCAAGGGTCCGGTCCATATCGGCGAGGGCAGCACCATCAAGATGGGAGCCAAGATCTACGGCGAGACGTCCATCGGCCCGGTCTCGAAGATCGGCGGCGAGGTCGCCGAGACCATCGTGCACGGTTATGCCAACAAGCAGCATGAGGGCTTTGTCGGCCATTCGTATCTGGGAGAGTGGGTCAATCTGGGCGCGGGTACGGAAACGAGCGACCTTAAGAATAATTACTCGACGGTGAGGGTGCGGCTTGACGATAAGGCCGTCGACTCTGGCGAGATGTTCGTGGGGCTTTACATGGGCGATCACTCCAAGTGCGGCATAGGCACCACGTTCAATACCGGAACGGTGGTCGGCGCGTGCTGCAATATATTCGGAGCGGGTTATCCTCCCAAGTTCATTGCATCCTTCTCCTGGGGCGGGAGTCAGGGCTTCGAGGAGTACGATCTTTCCAGCGCTATCGAGACGGCCGGCCGCGCGATGCGGCGGAGAGGTGTGGAGCCCGGGCCGGAGGTGGAGGCGGTTCTCAAGAAGGTTTACGAGATCACCGGTGACAGCCGCGAGGCATTCATAGAGAGCGCGTAGCCCTGTAGGGCAGGCTGCGCGAATACATGGAGGAGGTCTGTATCCGTGGCGGATGAGACCCTGCCAGGCAAAGGTCCGGCGAAATGCCCCAAGTGCGGAGGGCCCATTCACGATGAGGATGAGTGCCCTCAGTGCGGCCTGACGCTTCCCGAGACCGACATGACCAAGCTCACCGACTTCTCGGGCGAGACGGTGCCTGGCCGGCCCGCCGGCGCCGCGGGAGACGAAGAAGCTTTTGCAGCGGGCAGGGTTCTCGGTAACCGATATGAGATCCTCGGCGTCATCGGCAAGGGCGGCATGGGCTGGGTGTACAAGGCCCGGGACCGCGAGATCGACCGCGTTGTCGCCATCAAGGTCATTAAGCCCGACCTCGCGCGCGACGAGACCGTTATCGCCCGCTTCAGAGACGAGATCATCCTCGCGAGAAAAGTCACCCACAAGAATGTCCTCCGCATTTTCGACATAGCCGAGGCCGACGGCTTCAAGTTCATCTCCATGCCCTATATAGAGGGCAAGGATCTCAAGGCGATCATCCTGGAGAAGGGCAAGATGACCGTGGATGAGGCCCTTGATATCGCGGTTCAGGTGCTGGAGGCCCTCAAGAGCGCGCATGACGTGGGCGTCGTCCACCGGGACCTCAAGCCCCATAACATCCTCATAGACGCCGACGGCAACGCCTGCGTCACCGACTTCGGAATCGCCAAGAGCATGGACGCCGGCGGTCTCACCATGACCGGGCAGATCGTGGGAACGCCCGACTACATGTCGCCCGAACAGGCGGAGGGCAAGGACGTCGACGGCCGGAGCGACCTCTACTCTTTCGGCCTCGTCCTCTACGAGATGCTGACCGGGCACGTCCCCTTCAAGGCCGACAGCATAATAACGACTCTCATGCTCAGGCTGAGGGAGATCCCCGATGCGCCATCGGCGACCAATCCAGATGTGCCCGCATGGGTCGACCGCCTGGTCATGAGATCGCTCGAGCGGAACGTCGACGAAAGGTACGCGTCGGCCGACGACATCCTGCATGACATAGAACACGCGCATGTCAGGCGCAAGATGCGCCTGCGCGGCAGGAATCTCATCTTCGCCGTGGCGGGACTGGCTGTGGCGGCTGCGGCGGCCTTCTATTTCGGCCTGGGTCCGCGGCTTACTTTCGAGCGGGAACGGACTTTCATAGCCGTGCTGCCGTTTGAGAACCTCACGGGGGACGACGAGCTCAACTGGCTCTCATCGGGTATCCCCGAAAACCTCACTGCGGATCTTGCCCAGTCCAAGTTCTTCCGCGTCATGAGCACCGACCGTCTGAGGCATATAGTCAGCGACCTGGGGGGTGATGCCAACGGCAACGACACGGGGGCCCTGATGGCGCAAATAGGCAGGGCGACCGACCTCGACGCCGTGGCCGCGGGCAGCTTCGCCCGGATCGGGGATAAGATCAGGATCACTCTCAAGGTAGAGGATGCCAACAGCCAGGAGATGATCGGCTCGCGTTCGGTGGACGGGAAAGAGGAAGAGCTTCTCGCCATGATCGACGATCTTACCCGCAGCACCAAGCAGATCTTCAACCTGAGCCAGAGCGATATCGACGAGGATCTCGACCGGGAGGTGGGCGTCCAGCGCACAAGGTCGGTAAGCGCGGCTTCCAATTACAGCAAGGGACTCGACCTGGCCTTTACCGGCGCCTATCTTGAGGCCGCCGAGGCATTCGAGAAGGCCATCAGTGACGATGAGGACTTTGCCATCGCTTACGCCCGCGCGGCGGATGCCTATATGGAACTCGGCTACGACGACAGGGCGGAGGAGCTTGCGGCCGCCGCGGTCGAGAAGCTCGTTAAGAACATGGACCGCGTGCCCCCCAGTGACAGAACCTACATAATGGCCACGCAAGCTGCTGTCACGTACAATACCGATCAGGCGGTCGAGTCCTACAGCGAGTTCATAGCCGAGTACCCCGACGACCCCGAAGGCTATCTCAGGCTGGCGCTGGTTTACATGGATGTCAGCGAATGGGATCTTGCGGCGGACAACCTTAGGAAAGCGCTCGAGATAGACCCCAAGGCGGGCTCCGTGCGGTACGAGCTGGGGCGGGTGCTCATCTACCAGAACGACCTCGATGCCGCGCTCATGGAGTTCGCACAGGCGCTCACATATTACCGCGACATAGGCAATCGCGAGGGCGAGGCGCGGGTCTTAAATGCGATGGCCGTGGCTCACCGCCGGAAAAACGAGATAGACAAGGCCATCGAGTTCCTGGAGGCCTCAATCGCGATAAAGGAGGAGCTGGGTGATCTGCGGGGCATCGCGGTGAGCCTCGGCAATCTCGGGCTGATATATCAGACGGCAGGCGACGCCGACCGCGCGCTCGAAGTGCTCAACCGCTCGCTGGAGATTCGTCGGGAGATCGGCGACCAGGGCGGTATCGCGCATACGCTTAACAAGATAGGCCAGGTGTACCAGTCTTACGGCAGGTATGACGAGGCCCTGTTCCATTTCCAGAGAAGCTATGAGATCAGGGAGGAGATCGGATCCAAGCATCTCATGGCCTCTTCGCTTTCGGACATGGGTAATATCTACGCTCTGATGGGAGACTATGACAAGGCCGCCGAAATGGACTCGATGGCCCTGGCGCTCAGGGTGGAGATCGGCGACGAGCAGGGCGAGGCAATGAGCCTGCGGAACATCGCGGAGATCCTGGTGAACCAGGGGCTTCATGAACGCGCGAGAGTCAATCTCGAAAAGGCGCTTGCCATAGACAGGAGAATAGAGAATGAGCGGCTCATAGCCAGGGACTACCAGACCTACGGCGGATACTACACATCGCGCGGCGTCATGGACAGCGCCGAGCATTACCTCAATATGGCCCTGGCAATCCAGGAAGAAATGGGGGAGAAGCCGTCGGTGGCGGTTACGCTTGGGGGGCTGGGCGACGTATACACCAAGACGGGCGACTACGGCCGCGCTCTCTCGAGCTATGACAGGTGCTATGACCTCGCGATCGAGACCGACGAAGTGGAGGTGGCCGCGGGCGCACAGATCGGCAAGGCCGCTCTTTTCTGCGAGATCGGCTATGAGGCCGGGCGCGACTCGGCCCTGGCCAAGCTCATAGACTATGAGGACGAGGCCATGGGGGCAGAGACCAAGTGCCTCATCAAGCTGCAGAAGGGCAAGAGATATTTCTCGGACGGCGATGATGCCAGGGCGGTTTCGGAGGTCGAATGCGTTCTCGAGGTGCCGGGCAAGGGCCACGCCAAGGCCAAGATAGAAGTGGCGCTTCTGACGGCACAGGCCGAGAGCCGGCGCGGCGAGCCCGCGCGCGCGCGGGAAATGGCTGAGGGCGCGCTGGCCGAGTGCCGCCGGTATGGCTTCGCTGACACCGAATGCGAGTGCCTGCGGGCACTGGCCGTGATATCTTCCCAGGCGGGTGACCCCTCGCAGGCTCTGGTTCTGGCCGGACAGGCGTTGGCCCGCTCAGAGGAGCTGAGGATCGTCCAGGTGGACTATCTGTTCCTCTGCGCTGATCTCGAGAAGGCCCTGGGGGACGCGGGCGGCGGCTTGGAGTACTCCAGGCGCGCGCTGGCCGAGGCCGCCGGCATCCTGGATAAATGCCCTCCGAGGCTCCGCAGGCACTATCTCAGGCACGGGGACCTTATCGCACGTGCGGGGGAACTCATATCGCACCTGGAGTCATCCGGCCAACAGGCCGATGCCGCCCGATATAGGGCTCAATTCGGCTTGAACTGACTTCCCGTTTCGTGGTATAATCTTCGATGGAGTTTAAAGTCACTCATTTTGTTACCTAACTCCTTTGTTAGGGTAGCCGCGGGGAAGGTGTACCCTGCGGCGCCGGGCAGGCTGCGAAAGGGGCAAGATCATGAAGTCATTATTATCGCATTCCATTGTTGTACTCTCCTGTCTTTGTTTTCTGATCACGAGCGCCGTCCACGCGGATTTCGATCTCGTGGGCAAGATACCCGCTCCTAATGACGGCGGCTGGTTCGACTATGTCACCGGTCTCGGGAGCGATGGGGACAACCTCCTTGTCGCCACGAGCCATGTAGGTTCGACCTGCGTGTATCTCCTTTCACCTGAGACGGGCGAGATCTTAAAGAGCGCGCGTTTGACCACCGGCATGGTTCCCTGTGCCGGCTCCTGCCCCAAGCTGATATCCGCCGCGTACGATGCTCAGGGGCAGCAGTATTGGGTGGGCGATATAGGCGGCAGGTTCATCGCCTTCACCTGGGTCTCAGATCACGAAATCCAGGTCGAGGACTGCTTCGATCCCGAAGACCTGCTCGTTCCCTCAGGCCTCGACTTCGCCGGGGGGGCCGACATCTACGCTCTGGATGCGCTGTTCCAGAGGCTCGTTGTGATAGGCGCCACGCGCGAGGTGGAGGAATCATATGCCCTGCCGGGCATTGGTATTCCCACCGGTCTGGCCGGCTACGGCGGCAACCTGTTTGCTACGGCCGTCGACGACGGTGTCGTCTACGAGATGACCACGGAGGCCGAACTGGTTGAAGTCCACGAGCTCAATGACGGCATGAAGGGCTTCTGCAGTCCGACCCTTCACTCGGCCGCGTTCCATGACGGGCTCCTCTACCTTGGGGGAAGCGAGGACTCGATCAGCATATTCGCTTTCGCGGACAGCGGCATCGTGATCCCCGAGGGTGACAGTGTCGCAGTCGGTATTCCGGGCGAGCTCGAGTTCACCTTTGAGTCCGTGATTGACTCGGGGCTGCTCTATATAGATGAGAAAACGGACGAGGACCCGTGTCCCGCGCCGCCGGGCGTGCAGCTCTTCCCGGAGTTCTATGAAGTAAACACCAGCGCTTTCTTCGACTTCGTAGTCGAGGTGGCTGTAATCGATACGGTGCTTCCACCGGGCGTGCCCGACAAGAAAGTGCGCGTGTTTACCCGCCCGTCCGGGCCCTGCGGTGTGTGGCGCGACGCGACGGTGGAGTACGTGGAAGAGATTCCGACCCTGAAGATCAACAGGCGGTCGAGGTCCGAGGACGATGAGTTCTCGTGGTTCGCCATAGCCGCGGACAACAGGACTCCCGCCGAGGTGGTGGAGGTCAAATTCGGCAACCTCAGAGGTCATATAGAGTCAGGCCAGGACTCCATCCCGGCAGGGGCATTGGCCGGGATCATGGCAGCTCTCGACGCGGCCGAGGTGGCCTATTGCCAGGGCCGGCCGCTTGCCGCCCAAGCCCTGCTCGGTGACCTGGAGGCGATAGTGAGGGCCAACCCGGCTATTCCTCACACCTTTGACCCCGGCAATCCCGGCACCAATCTGGCGGGGCGCATAATCAGCCGCGCCCACACCCTGGCGTTCAGCCTGAGGTACTCCAACGACGAGGCGATCATGACCTCGGCCGAGGTCGATCCCCAGGTCATACGTGTCGGTGTGCCCGGCCTGCTCATAGGCGCGGTGCTGGAAGTCCCGGAGGGCCTTGACCCGTTTACGGTCGACGAGGACTGCGTGTATATGGAAGGGATGGCCAAGTGCGTGCCGGGTTCGCTTTCCGTCGCCGACCATGACGACGACGGTGAGGTCGAGATCCGCGCGGTGTTCCGCCAGGGCGACGTGGAAGAGGCCTTTGAGGAATCGGGTCCCGCGAATGTTCTGGTCACTTGCTTCCTGGAAGGCTATGAGATCCGGGCCGTGGCCGGCGTCGAAGTCGTGTTTCCCGAAATCGAAGTCGCGGTCGAGCCGGAGCTCCTGGGCGGAAGCACTTACCCGGTTACATGGGAGGGATTCGATTGCGAGTCCATGTATCCTTACGCCCTTTCATTCTCGGCAGATGGCGGGCTGACCTGGGAACTGGTCAGCGGCTTCATAGAGGGCCGGTCGTATGACTGGGTGGTCCCGGATGTCTCTACCGATGACGGCGTGTTGAAGGTCACCTGTGTGGACCGGTATGGCGTTGAGCACAGCATTTATAGCGGGACTCTGATTATTACGACTTCGGCCGGAGTGGACGATATACCGGTGGCCGGTTTCCGGCTCTCGCTGAGCCCCAACCCGACGACGGCCGGGCTTACAGTGGAGTTCGCGAGCCCGATGGCGCAGGAAGTGACGCTCGATGTATATTCCGTGAGGGGCGAGCTCATCAAGACCCTGTTCCGCGGCCGCGTGGACGGGGGCGTCGAGCAGCTCAACTGGCAGGGTTACAACCGGGCCGGGCGCAGGGTCTCCCCGGGCACTTACTTCGTTGTTTTCAAGGGGGAGACGAGGACGCTCGCGGAGAAAGTCATAATACAGCGCTAGGCCGTCTTCGGGACGACCTGGCTATATGGAGATTTTTAAGGCGCGCTACTGGCTCGCGATGGCGGGGCAGGGGGCGCGCCTTTCTTTATTCGTAGCACTTCAGGTTGGAATCCTGTTCGGGGAGCTGCGTGGACAATATCGGCATCAAAGTAGTCTGAATTGCTCCGGCTCTTCACTTACTTGTTTACTGACCTTCTTCCTGGGTGACTTCTTTTGCCTCGGTTCCCTTCTCTGGAGCTCAATGGGGACTATCTGTCTGTAGAGAGAAGACTCTCTTTTGAAGAATCCCTCTGTGTGCAGGGAGTCAGCCAATTTGAAGTAGGTATAGTCCAGGTGATGGCAGAGCTCATGGAGCACCGTCCTTATGAAGGACTTGAACGCTACCACCTGCCCCCTAGCGGCGGTTTTCATCCATACCGTGAGCACGCATGCTTCTCCCTCCGTCCGCTCATAAAGGCCCTGGAGCTCTTCAGCCGACCTTGATGGGCGCCGCGATCTGATTCTCACAACGAGCGTTTCCGCGCCCAGGCCCTCGCATACCACGCGGCAGATTTCAGAGGCGTGCTTCGCCACATCTCGACGGCCGTTATCCTCAAGGGCTCTCTTCAGTTTCATAATAACCGGGTGTATGCTGCCCGGGTCCTCAACAGGAATGCTCTCAATCGCATCGCTCTTCCTGTAGATTCTCTTGCTGGCCTCGCTCAGATTTTCGTAGTAGGGAAATGGCATTTGCTGTTTACCCGCTAACGTCCCGGCCTGTGCATGGCCCACCAGTTCTGGAGCGCTACTCCCTGCCTGAGGAACCAGACCGTGGGCCTGAACCAGAAGCCTTCGAATTCTCTGCTCACGTCCTTGAGAAGCTCCGGGATCTTGAGGTTCTGCGGGCATGCCTCGACGCATTTGCTGCATTCTGTGCAGAGGGACGCCCTGGACGGCGTTCCGGACATGGCGCCACCCATCTGCGCCATATATAGAAACTTCATGACGCGCTTGTCACCGAACATATTGACATGGTTGTACTTGTCGAAGCATCCGGGGATGTCGACACCGAACGGGCAGGGCATGCAGTACTGGCAGCCCGTACAGCCTATCTTCATGAGTCTGCCGTAGGTTTGCGCCGCACGCTCCGTCAGCTTAAGCTCCTCATCCGTCAGTGAGTTCGGATGGGCTTCGCCGGCTATTCTGAGGTTTTCCTCGATGTGGCTCTCTTCGTTCATGCCCGAGAGCGCGAGGGTGACCTCGGGATGATTCCAGACCCACCTGAAGGCCCATTCGGCAGGCGTTCGTTTGGCGTCGGCTTGCTGTAGAATGGACCCGACCTCGGCGGGCAATTCGCCCGCAAGGTGGCCGCCCCGAAGGGGTTCCATGACTATAACTCCCAGTCCCCTGGATGCGGCGTACTCGAGTCCTTCCCTGCCGGCCTGCCGGTGCTCATCAAGGTAGTTGTACTGGATCTGGCAGAAGTCCCAGTCGTACCCATCGACTATACCCTTGAAGTGCTCCCTGTTGCCGTGGAAGGAGAATCCCGCATTGACGATGCGCCCGTCCTGCTTGGCCCTGTCGAGAAAGTCCGCCACTCCCAGGTCCTTGCATCTCTCCCAGCTCGGACCGTCAAGCGAGTGTATGAGGTAATAATCGATGTGGCTTGTCTGGAGCTTCCCGAGCTGCTGGTTGAGGTAGTGGTCCATGTCCTTCCGGCTTCTCGCCGCCCAGTGGGGGAGTTTGGTCGCCAGTTTGACTTTCTCCCTGTATCCATCCCCGAGGGCGCGCCCCAGGAAAGGCTCGCTCGCTCCCCCGTGATACAGCCATGCCGTGTCGACATAGTTGACGCCCTCGTCTATAGCATGGCGGATCTGGCGCGTTGCCCTGTCCTCGTCGATCTTGCCGTTCAGCTGGGGGAGACGCATTGCGCCGAACCCGAGAATTGATAGTCTGTCTCCTGTCTTTTCCATGGTTCGATAAAGCATTCTCGCGCCTCCCTTGATTCAATGAGCAGACCCGCGAGCAACGCGCCCAAACACCGGAGACAGCAGCGCAAACAGGTCCGCTGGCTTATGCTCCTCTATATTAAGTGACGGCCGGTCTCATAACAAGCAATCCGCGGTCTCTTTATGAGAGCAGAACCGCCCTGGCGTTCATTACAATCAGTATTGCCACCGTGCCGTATATTGGGGTTCCTAACGGCCGTTTTCCTGTGTAGACTTAGATATTCAATGCAAAGGGGGGCCATGGAGCACGTTGCGTTGCGAGTTCGGTCTCTTCTCTTACCGGTCACGATGTTGTTGCCGGCCTTCCCGCTGTCTGAATCGGGATTCTGCCGCAATACCGGCCAATCGGCCGGACTGGCTTCTTACGGAGAGAGTCCTACGGGCTGCTCGGTACTCTCCGTATCGAAGGGCGATGCAGTCCTCTGCCGAAGCTCTGGTGGGTATTGCTTAGGCACCTGGTGCTGCCGGGGGGGATTGCGGCAGGCGCTAATCTGCAGCAGTCGCTGTAATTCGGGCGTGCATGACCCGCGTGGTCGGTGGAAAGCTCCGGCGCCTTGAGCAGAAGAGAGGTTTGATATGCCCAACATCGAGCCGTTTGAAAAGTACAGCGATTCGTATGACGAATGGTTCGAGAAGAACGCGAACCTGTATGAAGCCGAGCTGGAAGCAGTACGCCGGCTCATGCCCCCGCCCGGCGCCGAGGGTATGGAAGTCGGCGTGGGCTCGGGGAAATTCGCCGTGCCGCTTGGCATAAAGACCGGGGTGGAGCCCTCGGAAAAGATGGCGGGCAAAGCAAGGAAGCAGGGTGTCGACGTTCACCTCAATGTGGCGGAGGACCTGCCATTTCCGGACGGCAGGTTCGACTTCATACTCTTTGTGACGACTATCTGTTTTGTGGACGATATCGCCCTTTCCTTCAAAGAAGCCTTCAGGGTGCTGAAGGATGGCGGGTGCATCATCGTGGGATTCGTGGACAAAGAGAGCGAACTTGGAAAGCAGTATGCCGCCAGAAAAGATAAGAGCAGGTTTTATAATATTGCGCGCTTTTTCTCCACCAGTGAGGTGCTTGGGCATCTCCGGGAATCGGGATTCGAGATCGCCGACGTTGTGCAGACACTCATTCCCGGAGAGCCGGCGAGTACTATTCTTGAGGGGTCCGGGCGTGGTGCGTTTGTCGTAATAAAGGGAGCGAAATAGGCCCGGCTGAAGGGAGGATTCGATTTGACAACCCGGACAGCACAGGCACCGCCCCTGGTTTATGCCAGAATCGCGGGGCTTCTGTACCTGCTCATTATTTTGTTCGGCGTGTTAACCGGGGAATGGGTCCCGGGACATGGCCGCCGCCATGCTTTCACAGAAGCCAGTTCAACAGGTAACCTATGGTGAGGGGAACTCCGAAAATGGTATTGTGCATGATGATGGTGGTGAGCAGGCTTCCCGTTCTCTGGTATGCATAACCCAGAATAAGGCCGATGGCCGTCGTGAGCACAACCAGAAATACGACGGGCCCGATAGGCATTATGAGAACGTTCAGGAAGTGGAACAGGCCCCATAAGACCGCCCCGATGACCGTCCCTATGTGGAAATCATGCCCCAGAATCCGAACCTCCCCCTCGAGGTTCTTCATCAGGTATGTCTGAATCAACCCGCGAAACATGGTCTCTTCGCTTAAGCCTACGACGATCCACTGAAATGTCATCCGCCCCACGATATTGGCGGCATTGACGGGCTGGGCGACCTCTACGCCTCCCGTCCGAAAGATCTGGGGCATGTATTTAAATGAAAACAGGAGACCAAATAATAAGCCCGTGGCCAGCACGCGCTTGTGGGTGATATGTGAATCCTGCCGCAGATTGAAGCCGTATTCCTGAGGTCTGCCCTTGGTCAGATAGAGAATGATCAGGAATGGTATGAGGAACTGGGGTATGTGAACCAGGTGCGCGAATAGCCAGGGATTGGCCTCTATCAGGCTCAGAGCGTTCGGATCTGACCTCACGGCTGCATCTATGAGTATTACGAGCAGGGCGACTACAGCCGACACGCATGCCATGCTGATTATCGGCTTGAGCTTAAGTCTTGTCCTCATTGCTCTGCACTCTCCCGCGGCCCTGACTTCAGGCACGATGATACAGCGGCTCTGATCAGGGTGCAAGCGTCGTGTCAGGACGGCGAGTGTGGGAAGGCAAGCCCGTGCGATTGACTGAGGGGTCTGATTTGTGATGCCAAAAGCGAGCATTGACTGAGGGGTCGAATTTGTGGTATTGAAAGGGAGTGAGATTATATGGCCTTTCAGGCCATTTGCCATGACAGGGCCGCAACCAGGGAACCGCACCGGGGGGTCGGCATGTGGCCTCGTGAAGGGAGGTGCCTATGGCGAAGATGAAGGACGGTTGCGTGAAAGCCGCGCGCGGAGTCATCAAGGCCGACGCTGGATCTTCGGGGCCGGACAAGGCAATACCAAAGGAGGAGGTGAAGGTGGTGCGAGCAAGGGTCGGCGCGGAGGCGCCTGATTTCGAGGCCAATGCCTTTATCGCGGGTGAGGGTTTCAAGCCGATCAAGCTCTCAAGCTACAAGGGCAAGTGGATAGTCCTGTGTTTCTATCCCGGCGACTTCACATTCGTGTGACCTACCGAATTGGCAGCGGTCGCTGCCAGCTACGATGAATTCAAGTCGATTGGCGTTGTAGTTCTCTCGATGAGCACCGACAGCCGCTTCACCCATAAGATCTGGCAGGAGCAGGAGCTGTCCAAGATGGTGGAGGGCGGTGTCCCCTTCCCCATGCTCTCGGATGCCGGGGGCAATATAGGCGCCGCATACGGGGTCTATGACGAGGCGGCGGGTGTCGACATTCGCGGACGTTTCATAATCGACCCCGACTTCATTATTCGGGCCATGGAAGTCCTGACGCCCGAAGTGGGGCGCAATCCCGCCGAGCTCACGCGCCAGGTCAAGGCATTCCAGCACGTTGCGGCAACCGGTGAGGTAACGCCGTCGGGCTGGGGGCCCGGAGACAAAACGCTTACCCCGGGACCCGACCTGGTTGGAAGAGTGTGGGAGGTCTGGAAGCCTTAGCATTCCGTGCAATCGGCAGAGGGTAATCTGCCTCTTTAAGGAGGGGAAGCCCCGTAAGGAGCTTCCCCTTCCGTTTATTCTCTCGCGGCCTCACGTAATCCGCCGCGGGGACTCGTCTGGCAGAGGCTCGTCCGCTGGGGAGTCATCCGGCGGCGACCCGTCCGGTAGAGACTCACCTGGCGGTCGCTTTGGCCCGGGCCTCCTGCGACATGTCCGCCAGGCGCTTCACCTCCTTGACGTCAAGACCCAGCCCCTTGGCCACGCCCGTACCGTAGTCCTTGTCGGCCTTGTAGAACAGCGCCGTCTGGCGTAGTTGAATGCGCTTCTGCGCCCTTCCCAGGTGATCCACTATGTTGCCCACCAGGTGTTCGCGGGCCTCATCCGTCATGACCTTGCGGTACAGGTTGCCGGGCTGAACGAAGTCGTCATTGGGAAACGTGAACGGGTACCGGCCCGCCTTGCCTTCGAGATCGAACTCGGGCTCGCCCACCGCCGGATCCGGCTCGGGACCTCCCATGCTGTTAGGCCAGTAATTGGGCCCGCCGCCCGCGTTGCCGTCGACGCGCATGAGACCGTCGCGCTGGTAGCTGGTCTCGGGCGCATTTCTCGGCGCATTTACGGGAATGAGGTGATAGTTGGGTCCCAGCCTGTGCAGATGGGTGTCATGATATGAAAACACCCTCGCCTGCAGCATCTTGTCGGGTGAAACGGCTATGCCGGGCACCACGTTGCCGGGGCAGAAGGCCGCCTGCTCCACCTCGGCGAAGTAGTTCTCGGGATTGCGGTTTAAGACCAGCTTGCCGATCTTGATGGGAGGGACCTCTCCGTGTGGCCATACCTTGGTAATGTCGAAGATGTCCCATCCGAAGTCCTTGGCCATCTCCGGAGTCAGGATCTGCATCTCGAGGGTCCATGACGGGTACTCGCCCCTTTCTATCGCCTGATAAAGGTCCCGGGTTGCATGGTCCGGGTCTTCGCCGCAGAGCCGTTTGGATTCCTGCCGGGTCAGGTTCTTTATGCCCTGGTCGGTCTTGAAATGATACTGCACCCAGCAATACTCGCCCTTCTTATTGTACCACTTGTAGGTGTGGCTGCTGTAGCCGTTCATGTTGCGGTAAGTGGCCGGCGTCCCCCTGTCGGAGAAGAGGATCGTGACCTGATGGATGGACTCCGGCGTAAGAGAAAGGAAGTCCCAGAACATATCCGGATCCGGCAGGTTTGTAGCGGGATTCCGCTTCTGGGTGTGTATGAAGTCCGGAAACTTGAGGGGGTCCCGGATGAAGAACACGGGGGTGTTATTGCCCACGAAGTCGTAATTGCCCTCTTCGGTGTAGAATTTCACCGCAAAACCCCGGGGGTCGCGCGCCGCGTCGGCAGAACCGCGCTCCCCGCCGACGGTTGAAAAGCGCGCGAATACCTCGGTGCGCTTTCCGACTTTGGACAGGAATGCGGCCTTGGTGTACTTGGTGACGTCCGCCGTGACTTCGAAGTAGCCGTGCGCACCCGCGCCCTTGGCATGGACTACGCGCTCGGGTATGCGCTCACGATCGAAGTGGCCCAGCTTCTCAAGCAGGTGGGCGTCCTGCATCAGCACCGGCCCGCGCTCGCCCGCCGTGAGGCTGTTCTGGTCGTCGCCAACCGGGATTCCGAATGCGGTTGTGAGTTTCTTCCCCTTCTTCTTTGTCGGTTCCTTCTTTTTCTTCTTCTCCGCCATCTCGGCACCTCCTTACACTTGAGATGTTGTGAACACGCTATTTCCCGCCCTTTCGGCGCCCGGCCTTCAGGCACTCAGAGCATACTCCCCTGAACTCCACGTGGGATGTATCCACGCTGCCCAGGCGCTTCACCTCCTCTGTAGCCCGCAATTTGCTAAGATCACCGCTGTATAGATCTCTTGCCATGCCGCACCTCGTGCAGATGAAATGGTGGTGGGCGTCGGTGTTTCCATCGAATCGTACTCGTTCGCGGTAAACTCCGAGAGTGCTTATCAGCCCCATGTCCATCAGCATCCACAGGGTGCGGTAGACGGTGTCCAGTGAAATCGTGGGCAGGCGCTTCCGCACCCGCTTGTGCACAGTCACGGCGTCCGGGTGCTCTTCGGTACGGGCCACCTCTTTGAAGATCTCGATCCGCTGCTGGGTCACCCTGGCCCCCGAGCGCCCGAAAGCCCGCCTGAAGTCACGCATCCTGGAATCGATTTCGCCGTGGCCTGTTTTCATAATAGATGCTTCGTACTCCAAATAGGAGTTATTTGTAACTAAGAATTAATACGACTAAATGCGTTTGTCAAGCTCGATATGAATGGAATCCGCATGAGAAGCGCCGCAGCTTGCCGTGCGAACCATGCGTTTGCCAGCGGCCGCCAGATGTGTCATAATGATTAGCGTCAAAGAGAGGAATGCCGTGAACCGCGACAATGCCGGGCCGTCATCAGACAGCCATGTGAGCCTTAAGGAAATAACCGCCGACACCGTGCGGCCGATCTGCGATCTCTCGGTAAGGGAAGAGCAGAGACAGTTCGTCGCCCCCAACGCTGTCTCGATCGCGCAGGCTTATTTTTCTGAGCATGCCTGGTTCCGGGCGATATACGCGGATGACACACCGGTCGGGTTCCTGATGCTCTATGACGACACAGAGAAGCCTGAGTACTATCTATGGCGTTTCATGATCGACGCCCGCTATCAAGGCATGGGTTTCGGCCGTCGCGCTCTGGAGCTTCTGATTGAGCACGTAAGGGCCAGGCCGAATGCAAAGGAGCTATTCACCAGTGTCCATCAGGCAGAAGGGGGGCCCCAGGGTTTCTATGAGAGTACGGGATTCAAGTTGACCGGGGATATGGAGGAAGGCGAGGCCGTGCTGCGCCTCGAGCTCTGAGGCCCGGCCATGAGAGGTAATAGCAGACTCTCCCGGTTGTCCTTTTTGCAGCGAGCTTAGAGAGGAGCCAAGTGATGAGCGACACCCCTGTATATACTTCCAGGAGCACGGTAAAGAGCATATGGCAGGAATACCGCATATATGACGACCGCGTGGAGTTCGATACGCATCTCGGCAAAATGACCATCCCCTTCGACCGCATAGAGAGGATAGAGATCTCAGAGTCCGAGGTGGAGGGGCTTCTCAAGGGAGACCTTCATCTCAAGGGATTCAGGCCGGCGTTGAAGCTGGACTGGGCCAACTTTGTCGAGCATGTCGTGCTCGACAAGAGCGAAGGACTTATAAAACGCGTGCTCTTCACGCCGGACGACCTCGACGCTTTCAAGAGCGCGCTGGAAGGAGCGCTTTCCAGCTATCGCCGGCAGTAACCCGGTCCCCGAGGAGCGCTGAGCCGCAGGCCGATGTCATTCCGCCGGAGTATTGACGCCGCCGGGCAGGGCGAAGAGCCCCGGCTCAAGAGGCAGGTTGTGCCGGACCAGGTCAAGCACCAAGGTGGTGGAACCTCCCTTTCTGCTCATGTCTACGCGGAAAGGGACAAGGACGCCATCGACTTCCCGGTAGTCCTCTATTTCCCAGTAGTAGCCGATCCGGACCAGGAGCCCCGTCTCCACGTCGAAATAGAGCGCGTAATATGCCCGGTCCAGTTCGTCCGGCTCGACGACATATAAGGCCCGTCCGTCGATGTTCTCCCTGGCCGTCACGTGCAGGCCCGGGAAATAGGCCTCCAGCCTGAGCGCGCCCCGGGGATCGAGCAGCCAGGCGATCTTGGACCGGATGGGTTCCTCGCGAACCTGGATCCCGCCGGCGTCCTGCACCCAGGTGGACCTGCCGTCGAAACCCTCGCAACGTATTCCATCCGCACCGTGTTCGACCATGAGGACTTTGCCGGTTGACGTCGCGTATCCGGCTACGGGCACGACCTCGTAAGGCGGCCGCTTCCAATCAAGGTCATATATCATCCTTCCGATACACACCCGGGTCTTGAGCCCTTCAATGGCCGGACGCCCTCCAAGAGCCTCCATGTAACGCTCGATCACCTGCGATGCGGCGGGCAGGTCCTCGGCGCTCACCGTCGGAGCCACCGCTTCCCTGACCAAAACACATGAAACGACTGCGAATACGATGACCGGGACTGTAAGATATCGCATGTGCCCTCCCTTGAACGGTCCACTGCGTTCGATGGTTAGACGCAGCGCAGCGGGGAAACCGTCGGGGATTCGGCGGATATACGGGGCGCAGCTGACCCCGTGCCGGCAGGATGGTGACTGACGTCCGCCTCGCCCGCGCCCCTATTCGTAGAGGTCCGCCAGGGTGAGGCTGAGAGTCCTGCTCTTTCCTTCGCGGTCGACCACTATCTCGAGCGTTGTGCCCACGGGTTCGTGCAGACGCGAGCGCACTGCCAGCAGGTCGGCTTCGGGCTCGACCGGAGCGCCGTCGACCGACTTCAGAATGTCGCCTTTTTTGAAACCGGCCGCCTCGGCGGGCGTGTCGGGCGATACGTAAATGACTTCGACTCCGCCGTGATCCATGGTCCAGCCGATATTGAGGCCCGAATGGTCCTGCGGCCAGGGCTGGTTGAACTTGTCGCCCTTCTCGAGTATGACCTGCTCATTGGCGTAGTCGACGAACACGACGAAATTCCGGAAGATGGTGTTGCCCAGTATGCCGAGCCGGTCCACATAGATTGTCGTGTCATCTACCCCATGGCGGAAACTGATTACGGGGTCGTCAAGGATGAAGCCGCCGAACTCGATTTTCTCGCCCCGGACGCCCTTTACCTGGTATTCGTGTGTCGCGCCATGGGCCATCCTGAGAACGCCTTTCTTCTCGGTGTATCCCTTGCGCACCGCGCGGGATGCATTCAGACTCAATGACGACGCCCCGATATCGAAAAGCCATGTCCCGGAAAGGTGCCCGTCGAGCGTTGCGTGGGTTTCGAACACCCCCTCTTTCATATGGAGATCAACCGGTGTGCCCGTACCCGAGTACGTGAAGGAGTCCGGGTCGTAGAAGGATATGAGTTCGTTTGCGAAGTCTATTTTGGTGACGAAGCGGGACAGGAAGTCGAAGCCGAGAATGCCCGGGCTCTCTATCCCGATTCTCCGGATGAGTTCTGCCAGGTCGATGACGGCGACCTTTTGCTCATTGAAACTGACGCCCTCGAGCTCGAACGGGGGCAGCGTGGTGATGGCAATGTCTACAGTGCCGCCGGCCCCCTGGCCCTTGAGATTTCCCTCGGTCGCAAGGCCCAGATCATCGGCGAATGCCTGGTCTATGACGCTCATGCCCGCGCCTGTGTCAAGTATCCACAGATCCGTCCTGTCGCCGACTGTGACCGGTATGAAAAGATGGTTCTCAATAAACTTGAAGGGGAGGTTCTCCGCCGAATTGCCTGACGCGAATTCGTAATCCTTGCCGCCTTCCTCGGGAGGATCGAAAGTCGCGTGATCGATAACCGGGTTCGACTCGTAAGTCGCAATATTGACTTCCTGAGTCTGACCCGTCTGGAGATGAGTCTCTTTGCTGTAGAACGCCACCATCAGGCCGTCGACTGCGCGATAGTCGCCGAAATAAGTGTCGGCGCTGTTTTCTCCCTCAGAGGATGTACTCTTCTCGAGCCGGAATTCGTCGACCCCTATGTAATAGATGTAATAGTCCGAGTTGATAGTGTTGGTTATCTTGACGACGTAGCAAAGAACGCCTTCGATTTCCTCGGTGCCCTCCAAAGCCAGAGAGAAGATGTCCGACCCCGGGTCGGCGTATTCGTATTCGGCCATGAGGCTCTGAACTTCTCTGCGCTTCGCGGTAGCCTCATCCATTTTAGTGGTCACCTGCAGCTTCCCGTTAGCGTCCAGTATCCAGGTGGCCTCCCCATTGTCTCCCTGGGTTATGTTCAGGGGGCCCAGCTCGACCTCTACTCTGCTCAAGTGCGGTTTCTCGGTCCATGCCCTTATCGGGCCCTCCATCCCCGCCACTGAGATGGTGCCTTCGAAGTACTGAGTCCGCTCGGCCTTGAGGCGCATAAGCCCCCCCGAGGCCTCCAGGTATCCTCCCAGTATCTCCTGCGGGTCAGTCAGATTCTGTCCGGTCGCGGTCCCGGCCCAGATCAGGGCGCCCATGAGCGCAGTAATTTCAAGTGCCCTCATCAGCCTGCGGGAATTCACGGTATTCATAACTTCGCCTCCTATCCCTTTTCACCGGCCATTCAGGTGAATTGAGTCAACGTACTTTTTTTCTTATTTCTCAGCCTTCTAATCGGAAAAGACGAACATCCCCATCCTGTCATCATGCAAAGCCTGTGCCAGTAGCCAGCAATGCCGGATTATACTCCGCGCCCATAACCGCCTGTAAGACAACAAGATAGGCCCGGCATAGCGGCGACCGTATCTCGCATGCCGGCGAGGTGTAAGGTAGTGCCACAACTTAAGGTTGAAATGACACATCATAAGGCCGAGCCGGGGCATCGCAGGAGCCGCGCGAAGCGCCGGGACGAAAGTCGGGCAGGAATTGCGAGACGGCATGGCGCGATGTACGCGATGCTTTGACGGCTTGAGGCAAAAGTGCTATGCATGGGAAGGAAAAGCGGTTCACCCGTGAACAGGAGGGCATCACATGAAGGCGCATTTGCTTCTCTTGCTTTTCGGGCTTCTGCTGGCTGTCTCAGCCTGCTCGGAGAAGCCCGGCGGTTACACCCAAGCCGAGCAGTCGGCAATCGACGCGGCGACGAAGTGGCTGTCTCTGGTCGACGCCGGTAACCACCCCGGCAGCTGGGAGCAGGCCGCGCCCTATTTCAAGGGCGCCGTATCCAGTGAGGCCTGGACGCAGACCATGGCCGCCGCAAGGGTCCCGCTTGGAGGCCTGGTATCGCGCGAGGTCAAGTCGGCGGAGCACACTACATCGCTTCCCGGCGCCCCCGACGGCGAGTACGTGGTTATCCAGTTCGAAACCAGTTTCGAGAACAAGGCCAGCGCGACCGAAACCGTGACTCCCATGCTCGGAGAAGACGGGACCTGGAGAGTCTCGGGATATTATATCAAGTGATGTCCGGGAGACCGGCGCCCCGGCCGGGCATGCGCATAGACTGTGCTCACCGGGTCGATCAGGGGAGGTAAAATGCCGCGTGGGCGATGACAGAGAAAGAGCGGAGTTCGGCCTGACCTCGATGCGGGAGAATATACTCCTCGTCCTCATAGTCCTTGCCGGGGCTTACCTGCGCCTGAACACCCTGGGCTGGGGGCTCCCGGATTTCTTTGAGGAGGCCACTCCGTGGCGGCAGGCACTGGGGATGTGGGGCGGCAGGACAGGCTCACTTGATTTCAATCCCCACTTCTTCAACTACCCTGCTTTCTCCTTTTACATACAGTGGATAGGCCAGGCCTTTGTATACCTTGCGGGGAGAGCGACGGGGGAGTTCTCTTCCATTCAGCAGATGCAGATGCAGGTCGAGGCGAACCCGGGCAGGTTCATAGTAGTGGGGCGCCTCATAACCACCCTCTTCGGCATTGGGACCATATACCTGGCATACAGGGTGGCCAGGGACGTATTTTCTCCTGTCGTCGGACTCACCGCGGCTCTCTTCCTCGCTTTCAACTTCGCGCACATAAGGCGCGGCCAGTTCATAGCCACCGATGTTCCGCTTCTCTTCTTCGTCATGCTCGCTTTCGTTCCCATCTGCAGGATCGCCATGGAGGGACGCAATAAGGACTACATCTGGGCGGGCATATGCGTGGGGCTGGCGGCCGGCGTTAAATATCCAGGGTTCCTGACCGCCGCCGGCATTATTGCGGCGCATGTCTACCGCCACTCAACGCAAAAGCACGACTATAAGGTGATTGTGTCCGATCCCCGCGTATATATGAGCGGCGCGGTCGCGTTACTCGCGTTTTTCGCCGTCTCTCCCTACTGCTTTCTAGATTTTTCCGGCTTCCTGAGGGACTTCCGCTTCGAGCAGACGCATATGAAGATCGGCCACTTCGGCGCGCCCGATCAGGTGGTTTCCTATCACAGGTATCTTGTCTCCGTTTTCCCCGCGGTTCTCACCGTGCCCATAGCCGTTCTCGCGCTGCTGGGTCTTGTGTACGCCGTGATGAAGTATCGCGCGGCCAGTATTGTGCTTCTCGCGTTTCCGCTGGTTTATTTCGCCGTTGTGGGAAGCTGGAAGACGGCTGCAGATCACTATATATTCCCGCTTCTCCCTTTCCTGCTGATCTATGCGGCCCTATTCCTGCGTTATGTATTCGGGCGGATACCGTCTTCGAGAAGGGGCCTCATCGTGCTCGGGGCCGCCTGCCTGTTACTCATTCCCTCCGCAACCCGGATATATGGTTTCTATTCGAGGCAGGACATCCCGGATAACCGGACCGTTGCGAGGGAGTGGATAATGGCGAATATCCCGGGGGGGGCGGGCATTGTAAAAGAGAAGTACACGCCCGACCTCGATCCGGGGGCCTACGCGGTGTTCGAGCTCCCGCTTTCGAGCCTCTACCCCAGGAGTACGGCGCCCTTCTATGACCTGCGCTGGTACGAAGACTTCGACTATGTCATCATCAGCGACGAGGTCTACAGGCGCTACATGGGCGAGCCCGCCGAGTTCCCCGGCCATGTGGAGTTCTATCGCAGCCTGGAGGCCAGGTGCGAGCTGGTCATGGAGTTCGACGATAGAAGCGGTTCGGGCCCGCATATCGAGATTTTCAGGATGGCGAAGCCGGCGGGAGCGGCCGCGGACGAGGTGTTTCCGGCCGACCTGACTCACACCATGCTCACGTCGCCCGACCGCCAGGCTAATGCCAAGCTCCTGGTCAATCTCGGCACCGCGGTCTCCAGAATGCGCAACAGCGTCAAGGCGATCAGGCTCTTCCGGCTGGCGGTCGGCGTCGATCCCACGCTCAGCAAGGGGTGGTACAATCTCGCGCTGACGATGGGGAATGCGGGCATGTTCGATGAGTGCGAGGACGCGCTCCGGCGCGCAGTCGAAGTCGATCCCGCGTATGCCCGGGCCTGGTTCAGCCTGGGTGACCTCTACCAGCAGACAGGGAGGCCGGCGCCCGCCCTGGAGGCATATGAGCGGGGACTTCAGCACGACCCCAGGCGGCCCGATGTAATGCTCAAGGCGGGGAATCTACATCTCTCCATGGGAAATCGGGCAGCGGCGCTGGAATACGCTCGCAGAATGGAAGAGCTCGGCTACGATGCCGGCGCGCTTCTCGACGCGCTCCGCTAGGACACGCCTTCAGGCTCTTTCAGGCTAATGCTTCCTGTGAGCCTGGAATTCCGCCTCCCGGTATGGTTTCTTCTGACCCGTCAACAAGCCCGAGTCGATTCCCTTGAGGTAGAAATCGAAGAAAGCGAGGGTATAGTCGTTCAGTATCTTCAGCATGCGCTCGCCGTCAACCGTTCCGATCATCATATGGTTGCGGTTGAGCAGAGTGAAGTCCGTGAGGTCGTAGTGATCGGATTCACCGATTATGAGCGTGTAGGAGTCGTTCGAAGCGTGGGCGGAAAAGACCTCGTCATAGCCGATGAATCGTCTGCTCCCGACATACATCATGGGAACGGCGACGACCGTATCGGCCAGGTCCCCCAGGAGCCCGCCGTCCATGTTTATGGCCGCCCTGATCCTGTCGCCGTCAAGGCATACCTGCCCGGCCGCCGCGCCACCCATCGACATCCCCATCACTCCGAGCTTCTCAAGGTCGAGCCTGCCCGCAAAAAGCGCATTGGATTTGTTGAGGGAATCCAGCTCGCCTATGACGAACGAGATGTCCTCTGCCCAGTGGCGAGGGGTCTCCCCGAGGAGAGTGGGCATGGTCTCAACCATCAGTTGGAAAAGCGACTCCTGGGCGGCGACCTCTCGCGCCTCGAATGACGCCTGGAGGAGCTGCATGGCCTCCGGTTTACTCTGTTCCTGCATAATACTCTGGAATCTCGGACTGCCCATGTTGATAAACTCCACCCGCCCGTCCGGATAGGTCCAGAACTTGGCCTCATAATGATGCGCCAGGCTGAAGACGACATATCCGTGACTGGCAAGCTCCTCCATCAATACCGTGTTCTGAACCGCATGCTCGCCCCAGCCGTGATTGCTAAGGATGACGGGATATCTCTCTTCCGCCTCCGCGACGCGCGCCCCCGGAAGTGAATGCGTGACCAGATTGGCGAGATAAGCCGGGTAGTCGAACATCCGCACTATGTCCCCACCATTCTCATAGTACGGAGCCGGTGCGACTTCGGGTGCCGGTTCAGCCGGATACCAGGCTCTTGCGGTCACCTCCCTGTGATCGTCGGGATCATCGGTGAAGATCTCGGGCCTTGCCATATCGGTGAACAGCAGGGCGGCGGTCCCTACGGCATAGGGCCCCGTGGGCTCCGGCAGCGCGGGCTCCTCGGACGCAAGCGCGTTATGTGCCAGAACAAGCACGCAACATATGATTAGATTTCTCACGATGTCTCCCTCTTCTGTCGTCTTTAATGGTCACTGTCTTGAGTAGCCGGGGACGCCGTCCCGGGCTCCGGCACTTCTGCACATGCGGTATTTCAGGACCCGGTTCACCACATGCTGCAGTTTCTCACGGAAGACCTCAGGGGCAAACCTCTTTGTTCTTTCCGATATGAGGTCTGGATCGAACTGGCTCTCTACCTCCTCGAATCTCTCTATGGCTTCGTTCAGTGCATCTGCAGTCTGTTCATAGAAGTGTATGCCTGAGGACGACGGTATATCACTCTCGTCATACGGGACCGTCTCGAGAGCCGCCCCAACGCCGTATGCGATTACGGGTATCCCCATAGCCATGACTTCAACCGGTATTATGCCAAAGTCCTCTTCTCCGGGGAATATCAGAGCACGCGCCCCCATCAGGTATCCCGGGAGCTCCTCATCGGGAACGAATCCCGTGAACTTGATATTGCGGGCCGCCTTTCTCTTGAGGGACGATGCCAGATCGCCGTCCCCTATCATCAGAAGCTCCTTCGAGTTGATGTTGAAGGCCTCCACGGCGAGGTCGGGTCTCTTGTAGGTTATCAGGCCGCCAAACCAGATGTAGTGGTGTTTCTCGCGCTTCTTTCTTTCCTCCAGAAAAGAGCGGAAGTGGACTATGTCAACCGGCGGGTAGATCACTATCGAGTCTTTCCCGTAGTACTTCTTGATCCTCTTCGCCACATGCTCGGAATTCGCTATGTAGACGTCAGGAGCGTCGATGGTGCGCCGGTCCCAGACCCTGAGCATGGCTATGAATAGACGGAAAAGCGGCCGGAGCAGGAAGGGGACGTACCGGGTATAGACGTCGGTCATGCCCCATACATACCTCATGGGTGAATGGCAGTAGCATATGTGAGGGATGCCCGCGGGTAACCTCAATCCCTTGATCGGACCGTCCTCCGATGAGATGACCAGGTCGAACTTTCCCCCCGCCACCCCCAGGCTTCTTACGCCCAACGGGTACAGTGGGAACAGCTTGGTGTAGTTGTCCTTAGCATGGGGAAGCCTGTTGAGAATCGAGGAGTGGATCGGGACGCCCGGGAAGCGCTTGCTGCTGACCCTGACATCATGGAAGAGGGTGTATATCTCACAGTCGGGATACAGTTTCACTATCTGGTCGATGACCTTCTCTGCGCCCCTCCAGAAGATCAGCCAGAAGTGTGCAATTGCGACCTCCATCCGCCCTCCGCTTCTCGAGGTAAGCATACGTGTAAACGGCGGTTCCTACAACCCCTCTTCCGGGGCACATCAGAGGGCCACACGGCCGGGCCGTCAACTGTGCGCGGGGCGGAGGCCCGGTTCTTGCATTCCCGTTGCCCGCGGCCGCATGCGCGCAGCAAGAAAAGTTA
>JASFEA010000019.1:0-29929 GCA_050125095.1 bacterium | reverse complement strand
GTGGTGGGGCTCCGCGGACTTTCTCAAGAGGCCATACTTACTTGAGGACGACCATCTTACGCGTCTCGTTGAACCCGTTACCCTTGAGGCAGTAGAAGTAAGTGCCCGGGGCGACGCCATCGGTGCGGAATGTCGTCTGGAACGTTCCCGGCGCCATCACCTCATCAACGAGGGTCGAGACTTCCTGACCATTCACGTTGTAGACCTTGAGGGAGACATGTCCGGTCGTGGGAATGCTGAACCGGATGGTTGTCGAGGGACTGAACGGGTTGGGATAGTTCTGGGCCAGGAACCTGGTGGTGGCCGGAGCCGGGCCTTCGGTGTCCACGTCGACGCCGGCGTAGTAGACTTCACCATTCGGATTGAAGTTGGTCCAGTTGGCTGTCCACTGCTTGTCCATAGGCAGGTTCGGGTCGAACGCGCCCCGGTACGATACGCTGTCGAAGAACGCATCCTGCAGCTTCGGATAGCCGTAGAAGGTACCGTTGGTCAAGAGCGGAGAACCGGCCATCGGCCTGGGGTCCGGATTGTTGAGGTCATGCATGTTTGTGAGCATGATGTAGCTCGGCATGCTCGGGCTGCCGGCCGCGCCGTTCGAATCCTGGTTGCCGTAGCCGACCGTGTTGATCCACGCGAGCACTCCCGGCGGAATCGGGTCGGTCGCGGGCCACCTGGTCTCCTGGTGGATATGTGTCGATCCGGAGGGGATCCCGCTCGCCTGGTAGTTGGTCTGCTTAAGCTGCAGAATGTCGGCAGCGGCTGAAGCCTTGGTCGAGTCGTCACGCAGGCTCATGCCCCAGGGATAACCCATGATACAGGAGTTGTAGATTGAGGTCTGCGTGTTGCGACGGAGAACCGAGCCGAACTGGAACCTGTGGCCGGGCGGAAGGTTGTTGACCAGAGTGTCGACGCGCTCGGGGCCCACCAGTGTCACGTTAGAGAACACGGGCTTGGTCAGGGGCTTCGAGGTGTAAGGCGAAGAGCCCTCGTTGTCCGACTCGAAGCCGTTGGACTCGCCGTTGGGATCCCAGTTCGTAGGGTCCTTAAGGCCGAACGCGTACTGGACCTTGCCCGAGTAGCCGAAATCCGTGTCGAACTCGTCGTCGGTGCCGCCGAACGCGACCAGGTACTTGGCGTTGACGGTCCCGCCGAACCACTCGTAGGAGTCGTCGAACGCGTAACTCACCTGAACGTGATGAAGCTCGGTTTCGCTGCCGACGCCTCCCATGGTGAGACCGTTGATCTCATTGTTTAGCTGGAACCTGTAACCGGGGAATTCGATCCGGCAGTACTTGAAGATTCCGCTGTTGTCGTTGGCCACGTTTCCGCCGTAGGAACCCTCGATGATGCCGCCCTCGATAACCGGGTTAACCTGGTTGACCGGAGCCTCGCCGAGTATGACCACGCCGCCCCAGTCGCCGCGGGCGCGCTGGCCTTCATCCTTGAGACTCGTGAAGACCACGGGCTTGGTCGGGGTGCCGGTCGCGTAGATCTTGGCGCCCCTCTTTATGACGAGAGTGGCTGCCGTGTCGCCGCGAACCACCGTGCCGGCGGGAATCGTGATCGAGTAAGTCGAGTCGACATAGTACAGACCCGTCAGATAGTAGAGCGTATCCGGCGAGAGCGCCCTGTCGAAGTTCTGATGGTAAGGCGTCCTACCCGAGCCGAGACCCGGGCCCAGGACCACGCCGCATTCCTGTGGAGGTGTCTCGTCCCAGCCCTGAGGGTCGAAGCACGCGAAATCCGCCGTCCACTGCTGATCCATCGGAAGGTTGGGATCGAACGCGCCGCGGTAGTCCACTGAATCGAAGAACGCGTCCTGAAGCTTCGGATAAGAGTAGTTGGTGCCGTTGGTCAAGAGGGGCGAGCCCGCCATCGGCCGGGGGTCCGGATTGTTGAAGTCGTTCAGGTCGGTGAGCATGATGTAGCTCGGCATACTCGGGCTGCCGGCCGCGCCGTTCGAATCCTGGTTGCCGTAGCCGACCGTGTTGATCCACGCGAGCACTCCCGGCGGAATCGGGTCGGTCACGGGCCACCTGGTCTCCTGGTGGATATGGCTCGAGCCGGAGGGAATGCTGCTCGCCTGGTAGTTGGTCTGCTTGAGCTGCAGTATGTCGGCGGCGCAGGAAGCCTTGGTCGAGTCGTCACGCAGGCTCATGCCCCAGGGGTAGCCCATGATGCAGGAGTTGTAGATCGAGGTCTGCGTATTGCGACGGAGAACCGAGCCGAACTGGAACCTGTGGCCGGGCGGAAGGTTCCCCACCCACGCGTCGGTACGCTCGGGACCCACCAGTGTCACGTTTGAGAACACGGGCTTTGTGAGGGGCTTCGAGGTGTAAGGCGAAGAGCCTTCGTTATCCGACTCGAAGCCGTTGGACTCGCCGTTGGGATCCCATACGGTCATGTCCCTCATGCCGAAGCACCACTGGACCTTGCCCGAGTAACCGAAGTCGGTGTCGAACTCGTCGTCGGTGCCGCCGAACGCCACCAGGTACTTGGCGTTTACGGTGCCGCCGAACCACTCGTAGGAGTCGTCGAACGAGTAGCTCACCTGCACGTGGTGAAGCTCGGTGCCGCTGCCGACGCCTCCCATGGTTAGGCCGTTGATTTCATTGTTCAGCTGGAACCTGTAGCCGGGGAAATCGATCCTGACGTACTTGAAAACACCGCTGTTGTCGTCAGAGACGTTTCCGCCATAGGTGCCCTCGATGATGCCGCCCTCGATGACAGGGTTGACCTGGTTGACCGGGGCCTCACCGAGGATGACCACGCCGCCCCAGTCGCCACGGGCGCGCTGGCCGGCGGGCTTCATGCTCGTGAAGACAATCGGGTCTCCGGCCTCGCCGTTGGCGAATATCTGGGCTCCCCTCTTTATGATCAGGGTAGCCGCCGTGTCGCCCTTGACAACCGTGCCCGCGGGAATCGTGATTGCGTACGTGGAGTCCACGTAGTAAAGACCCGTCAGAAAGTAAGTCGTGTCAGCGGAGAGCACCCGGTCATAGTTCTGATGGTAGGGAGTCCTACCGGTACCCAGACCCGGGCCGAGCACTGCCGTAGGCTTGGCGTAGGCCGCGGCACTCAAGGCGACCGTCGCCACCAGCAGTAGCAGTATGCCTCTCTTCATTTTGTCTCCTCCTCGGATATATGCTGTTGTGCTTCGCCTACGGACAACTGTGATCGTAGTGCGCCGCGAACCTGGCGAAGTCACCCAGCGCGACCAGACCGCTGCAGTCGTAATCGACGCAGGCCTCGGTCGAGTTGTAGTACGCAGCGAACTGGGCGAAGTCACCCAGAGTCACGTCGCCGCTGGCCGGGGCCAGACAGTCGACGTTGGCTGCGTAAACCAGGTTGCCCAGGATCGACACGCCTTCACTCGTCGCGGTCATCTGCAGGAAGCCGCAGCCGCCGAACTGAGTGAAGAATGTAGACGCCTCTCCCAGAGCATCCGTCGTGACCTGCTTGGACGCCTCGCAGAAGAAGAAACCAGAAGCGGGCGGGTCAATCGTGACGTCCCTGCCGGCAAGCGTGTTGCCGTAGCAGTCCCTGATCACTACAGCGACATGCACCGTGTCCTGGTCGCCCAGGGGACAGAAATAACCCTCGGTACCGCCGCAAACGACTGTGGGGTCAAAATGCGCCACAGATACGTTGCACTCCGAAGTGCCGGCACAGGGCACACCTGCCGCCGCCATTCCTGCCGACAGCAGCACGGCAGCGCCTATGCATGCGATAAACAGTCTCTTGATCATTAGTTTTCCTCCTGGAATTCCTTCACTGAAAATAGCCCCATGAGCATCTTCTTGCCTTAAAGCATCACCTCCCTTCGATAACGTTACCGGCAAGCTGCGCCCCACCTCCTATAACTTGAAAGACAGCGAAAGCCCGTAAGTCGAGCTCCTGCTTATCTTCGAATGGGGCCCACTGAAATCCGCGGGCCCCATGGTATGTACCAGGTCGTCCGCAGTGAGGTCCTGCACCGTGAACTTGGCGCCCAGCCAAGCGCTGATCCTATGAGTAATCGCGATGTCGACCACGTTGCGCGGCTCCTCGTAGACGTCTTCGTATCTGGAGTCACCGACGGATACCAGGCGCCTTCCTATCTTGTTGTAGAGGATGTTGAAAGTGGTTCCCGTATAAGGGGCCGTGACCATGACGCCGGCGTTCATCATCCACGGCGACTGCCCCTGCATCGGCCTCGTCAGCGTGCGGATGATGTGGCTGCCGTCCGGTGCCGTCTTCTTGTCGACGTACTCGATTTCAGATGTTACGCGGGTGTAGTTCATTGTGATCATGATGTCGTTGAGAAATCCCGTCAGGAAGCCGAGACTCTTGCGAACCTCGATCTCGTAGCCGTGGTTCTTGCCGTTGGGCGAGTTAAACCAGGTACGCACAAACCGGGTGGGCTCGGGGATGAGCCGGATTTCTATCGCGTCCTCGAGGTCCTTGTAGAAGTAGCTGATTGCGAGCACCTCGGCCGGCCCGGGGAATACCTCGAGTCTCATATCGTAGTTTCGGATGAACGCCCTCTTAAGTTTGGGATTGCCGTTAACGTTCTGGAATTCATTGAAGTCGTAGTACTTGACGTCGGCCATCTCCCTGAACTCCGGCCGGTTCACCGAATGGGAGAAGGCCAGCCGAAAATTGGTTATGTCGTTCACGGCATACGTCAGGTTGGCGGACGGCAGCATGTCGGTCTTGTTCACCGTTGCGGTCGTGAATGGTTTCAACGGATCGGCTGTCTCGCCGTCGACGATCTGGTTGGAGTCCTCTATCCGCAACCCGCCGGCCGCGCGGAATCTCTGGCCGAGAAGAGTAAACGGAACGTCTGCCATTCCGTAGAACGCGTTGATCCGATGCCTTCCGTCGTACGCCCCTGTGTACTGGGTCATGGGAAGGAATCTAAATTTGCCTGCGCCGTAGTTATCGGGCAGGAATATCTCATCGAGCGGCAGCAGCACCAGGTGCCAGTTGCTCCAGTGCAGCTTGCTCTGGTCGGAATGGTAGACTGCGATATCGAATTCGCGCTTCCTGTACTTGTGGTGATAGCCAAACTTGAACCTTGACCGTTCTATGGGGATGGTAAGATTGAATTCCGCTCCGTAGCCGCGCTCATCGAGGGCGCTCCAGCTGCGGTAGTTTTCGATCATTGCGAATTCGCCTGAGGCCCCTTCCTGGTACTCGATGTTCTTCCGGTCCGGCTCCTTGGCATTGGACGTCGAATAGTATGCCTGCCACTCCAACTCGGCGTCGGCGAGGTCCACATTGTGCTCGCCATTGAGCTGGGTCACGAAGAGCGACCGCTCGTCCCACTCGATAGTCTGCCTGCGAATGTAGCCGTTCTCGCCGAGCCCCTCGGCTAAGTGGACCTTGTCTTCGGCAGCCTGTGTATAGTTGTTCTGGAAGCTGAATTTATGTGCGTATGACGGCCGGTAGTTGAAATTGAGTATGGCGCCCCAGAGCACGTTGTATCTGAAACTCTCCCCGCCGACATCGATGAACGGGAGCGATGATTTCCTCTTCCAGACAGACGATACATCCTTGCTCTTATACGAAAGCGCGCCGATGAACCCGAATTCGTGGAGACCCGCGAGGGCCCGGTTGCCTACCGAGAGATTAAATGAGCGATTATAGGGTGCCCGCTTATCGCGGGTCATCCACGTGTTCGGCAGTGCCTTCGCGAGCTCGTCGCCTGTCAGTCCCTCCGGCAGCGCCCTTGAACCGTCGTCCCTGCCCGTCCAATCCTTGCCGCCCCCCTGTGACGCCCGCACCGTGGTATTGGTAGTGCTGGCGTATATGGACGGCGACAAACCGAAGTTGAGAACGAGATTCGGGGGAAACTCCATGGTATTCACCTGGACCAGTCCGCCTGTGAAATCCCCGGGCTGGTCTGGCGTGGCCGTCTTTACGACGACCGTGTTGGCAAGGAGACTGGCCGGGATAAGATCGTAGGAAAAGCTCTTCTTGTCGGCGTCGGTATCCGTACTGCTTACCGCCACACCGTTAATGGCGGTCGCATTGTATCTGTCCGTCACTCCCCTGACAAAGACGTACTTGTTGTCGACCACCGAGAGTCCCGTGACCCGCTTGAGCGCGTCCCCCGAAGTCCCGTCCGGCGACCTTGAGATCTGCTCTGCGCTGATGGCGTCACCTATCGTCGCCGCCTGCTTCCGCTGGGCGAGCACCGCGTAGCCTGTCGAGAGGATGCGTTCGGCCGAGACGACCATCTCCTCGATCGTGTATGCGTCATCAAGGCTTATGGGCGTGAGTCCCGCATCGACCCTGACCGGGTTTCCGGAAGTTATTTCCGTCTGTGAGATCACCTTCGTGTTAAAACCCATCGACGTCACCCTGATGTCGTAGGTCCCCGGTGAGATGCCTTTGATCTCAAAATCGCCGTCGAGATTTGTTGATGTTCCATTTGTCGTCCCGACCACGAGTACATTCGCCCCGGAGATCCTCTCGCCGGACTTGAGATCGTGGACCGAACCGTACAGCGTTCCGGTTTCCCCCGAGGCACATGTCGCGATAAACGCGGCCAACAGAAACAGCAAAGTCAGCGTGAGAGTTTTCATAGTGAATCTCCTGTCCCTCCTCCAGGAACCTATGAATCGACTCCATTCTTTTAAGAGCTCCTTCTCTTTCGGGAATCACTCTGTCTGTCATCGTATTTGCATATCCCCAACTTAGAGCTCGCGGAAATTGTAACGAAGGTGTGTTAGGGGAGTATGAAGCGACGGTTAAGAAGGTGTTAATTCACTGTGACGGGGTACCGGCTCGGCTCCCGGGTCGCCGGCATGAACGCGGATACGAATTCACGATTTCTTAACATAACGTTCATAATAACTTAACTCCCCCCGGGTACAATTCTCGCGTTCACTATGAACGCGTCTATCAATCCATGTCTTTAAACGAGGGAAACAACCAACCAGATGGCTGTCGCCCGGACTCTCGATGTGCCGGTGTCCGCGGCGACGCGAGGGAGTCGCCCGAGGCGGTGTGGCAAGCCGGCCTCATAGATGAGAGGAAGTCTTAATGCTCAGAAATGTATCCCTTTTGTTGCTTGTGGTGGTGGCCGCCCTGCCGCTTGTGGCCAGGTCGGCGTCTGAGGATCTCCGTGACGAGGTGGACGGGACGGTGCAGATCCACCAGGAGACTCAGAGAAAGCAGGACGACTGGGCCGCCGAAAGATCCGAACTCGAGATGCGCTACCGCAGCGCCAAAGCCAATGTGGAATACCTCCGCGACCGCAAATCGGTTGACGAGAAAAGGGTGGCTGCCCTGGAGGAGGGAATCGCCGAGCTCGTGAGGCGTCTGGAGGAGTCGGAACGCCTGGAAGATAGCCTGGTCGACACCTTGAACGCTATTGCCTTCAGGCTGGAGGACTGGGTTCAGAGAGATATCCCGTTTCTGTTGGATGAAAGGGAGGGGCGGGTCGCCTATGTGAAAAAGGAGCTGGCCAAGCCCGACCTGTCGGGGGCCGACAAGCTCAAGGCGGTCCTGGAGGCCCTGCAGATCGAGGCGGGTTATGGAGCCGCCGTCGAGGTCGATCAGGAACGTGTCCCCGTGGGAGGAGACACGCTCTTCGTGGATGTGCTGAGGATTGGAAGAGTGTCAGCCTTCTGGAGGACCCCGGACGGGGCGACGGTAGGGGAGTATGACCGGGCCGCCGCAGAGTGGTCGGAGCTCCCGGGGAAGTACTCGCGATCGATTTCGGAGGCCATGGACATGGCGGCAAGGATAAGGCCGGTCGAGCTCTTATCGCTGCCCCTGGGGAGGATCAGCCAATGACAAGAGCGATAGTACTCTGCGTGATGACTCTGATTCTCTCGTTCTCTCTTGCGGCCGCCGAGGATGTGCGCGAAGCCGCCCGGAAGGCGGAGGAGGACCGAGCCGAAGCTCTTCGAAGGGCCGAGGAAGTCGAAGCCGGGATACTGGCGGACCAGGACAAGCTTATTGCAGAGGTCGAAAGGCTGGAGGCCGAGGAGAGAGAGCTCGAGGCGGAGGTCGACCGGCTGGAACGGCAGGTCGCCGATTACGAGCTCAGCCTCGAGCGGCTCGAGGAAAAGTGGGCAAGGCGGGAGCTCGATTTCAAGGAAATCTCGGGCAATGTGCGCGTCGTTGCGCGTGACCTCGAGACCATGCTCCAGCAGTCTCCGATGACGGCTCTGGAGCCCGGGAGGCTGGACTTGGTGCAGCGCCTGCTCGAGCAGGGTTATTTCCCGGATATTGACGACATCTCCGCGATGGCCGAGGTTTTCTTTTCCGAAATGCGCCTAGCCGGCGAGGTGGGGATTGTAGAAGCGGAATACGTGGGGCGTGACGGCGAGGACCACGCCGGCACCGTGCTTACGCTTGGCAGGTTCACGAGCGCCTACAGAGAGGGCGGAGAGATAGGATTCTTGAACTACTCCCCGGCCGGGCGGCGTTTTTATGCAATGTCCGCGCTGCCCTCACGCAGGGTGCGGGGACAGATCAGGAACTATATTGAAGGAGAGTCCGATTCGGCCCCCATAGACCTTTCGGGCGGCGCCGCGCTTCGCCAGATAACTCACAAGACGAGCTTAACCGAGCAGCTCAGGGCCGGCGGCCCCATCGTATATCCCATACTCGCCATAGCTGTTGCGGCGCTGGTGATAGTCGTGAACAAGATCATCTTCCTCGGCAAGGTCAGGCGGAACACCGGTAAATACATGACGCGGGTCAACAGGCTTGCCGCGGAGGGCAACTGGGAAGAGTGCGAGGCGATCGTCCGGCGACACAAGGGCGAACACTCGCCGGTCAACCATGTTATCGAAGCGGGACTGACGGCGAGATGTGAAGATCGCGAAACCCAGGAGAGCATTCTCCAGGAGGCCATCCTCAGGGAGATTCCGAGGCTGGAGCGGGGGCTATCGCCCCTTGCCATCTTCGGAGCGGTAGCGCCGCTCTTAGGGCTTCTCGGGACAGTAACCGGCATGATTGAGACCTTCCGTGTGATAACTCTGTTCGGCACGGGCGATCCCAAGTTGATGTCGGGCGGCATCAGCGAGGCCCTGGTTACTACGGAGCTCGGTCTTGCAGTCGCGATTCCCATAATGCTGGTTCACACGTTCCTCCAGAGACGCGTGGACCATATCATCGGCGAAATGGAAGAGAAGGCGGTGTCGCTCACAAACATCATGCAGAAGGACCGCAGGCACAACGGTTCGTCGCTCGACCTCGAGTGTGCCGGAGAGAAGGAGAGGATGGCCGCATGATAGAGGTCTTGCAGGAATCATATGACTACCTGCTGAGAGGCGGATGGGTCATGGTTCCGCTTCTACTGTGTTCTCTCGTGATGTGGACTCTGATCGCCGAACGACTCAGGACCTTCCGGCTTATGACGCATGACGACATCACCACGGAGCTCGCCATAAGAGCCGTGCAGGGGCATGAGGTGAACATATACGTGGACGGGTTGCGGGCCGATCTGGTCAAGTCTTTCATGAACCAGCGCTCGGGAGACCCCTCGCTTGACAGGGAAATCCTGAGGCAATGCGCCCTCAGGCAGCGGCCGGCGCTGAGCCAGAATCTCGCCGCGATCGCGGTGCTCGCCGCGGTCGCGCCGCTTCTGGGCCTGCTCGGAACCGTGCTCGGCATGATTGAGACCTTCGATGTCATATCCTTCTTCGGCACCGGTAACGCCAAGGCCATGGCCGGCGGCATATCGGTGGCTCTTATCACGACCCAGACCGGCCTTATAGTGGCCATCCCCGGCCTGTTCCTGAGCGGAGTACTCACGCGCCGGGCGCATCAGCTTGGCCTGAGGCTTGATGAGGTTACCACAGTGCTCGACAGGATAGTCAAGCGGGCGCCGGGCAGGAAAGGTGAAATGTAATGATAAACGTGAGAATGACGCTCAGGGGACAGGACAAAGGTGTGCAGATCAACATGGGACCTCTCATCGATATGGTCTTTCTACTGCTCATCTTCTTCGTCGTCACGACGAGCTTCGTGAAGGAATCAGGCATAGACGTACAGAGGTCCACGGCGGCCACCGCCGAAGTCAAAGAGCGCGGCAATATACTCATCGGTGTGACCCCCGAAGGTGACATCTACTTCGAGGGTAAGAGAATAGACATCCGCAGCGTGCGCCCCCTTATCGAGCGCGCCCTGGCCGAGGACCCCGAGAGCGGCGTAGTCATAGTCGCCGACAAGCGAAGTGAGACCGGGTCCATAGTCCAGGTGATGGACCAGTGCCGCCTCGCGGGGGCCAGGAACGTAAGCCTGGCGGCGAAAAGGGAGGAAGAAGCCTAGTGATGTCGAGGGTCCCCGTATGGGCCGTAGCGGTCTCGCTTGCGGTCAACTTCAGCCTTCTCGGCCTTATATCGCTTCTCTCAAGCGAGCGCAAGCCTCCGCAGGACCTTACCGACCCGATAGCCATCAGCCTGGTGAAACTCGAGGTGCCCGAAGTCGCTCCTCAGGACCAGCTTAAAGAACCCGACAAGCCCAAGCCCGAGGAAGAGACGGATTTCCAACCCGACCTCTTCCGCCCGGACTTGAGCCGCGGGCAGGACATGTTCGATCTCGGGGTGGCCATAAGCTTCGGTGGTGCCAGCGCCGGGGACGCGGCGGAGGAGTTCGTGTTCGAAGCCTATGAGCTCGACCAGCCGCCGCAGGTCGTCATGCGCGTTCCACCCGTTTACCCTTACAAGGCGCGGGAGCGCGGAACCGAAGGGGAAGTGCAGATCAAAATGCTCGTCAATACCGACGGCACCGTCGGCGAGGTGCTGATACTCGAGGCGAGACCGAGAGACGTATTCGAAGAAGCCGTGCTCAAAGCCGTCCCGCAATGGAAGTTCCGCCCCGGCAAAATCGACGGGGAGCCCGTGACGGCCTGGGTTGTGACGACGGTGAGATTTGAGCTCTAAGGCGGCATGCCTTATGGAGAAAGAAGGTATGGATAGCTCCAAACTCTGGATTATGATAAGCGCATTGATGCTCGTGGCGCTCCTGCTATCCCTGTCCTCAGACGGCGCGGGTGGGGAGAAGGACGGGGAGATTGACACCCTGGCCGATGTTCCGAAATCGACGCGGCTTGCCATGTTCAGGGCGCAGGAGGAGCGGCAGAGGGGAAATGTGGAGCGCTCAACCGAGATCCTGCTTGGTTGCCTCAACGGGCATCCGGACAAGGACCACTTCCTCCTGAGATTCCATCTGGCCAACAGCCTGAGCCAGGAGGGCAGGTATGAGGAAGCAATAGTCCATTACCAGAAGTCCGTGGACATGGAAGACAGGTTCAGCCAGGGATGGCTGAATCTCGGCGAGCTTGCCTACAACACCGAACGCTACGACCTCGCCGCCCGTGCCATCACAAGGGGATTCGAGACCAGCGAAGACAAGAGGCCACACGCGCTCTTCTATGCGGCTGCTGCGTATATGATGGCCGGGGACCCGGCCTCGGCGGTGGGCAATATGGAGCGGCTCGTATCGGGGGAATTCGGGACGCCGAAGTTGGACTGGTACCGGGCTCTCATTGCCGCCTGCGTTGACCTGGGGGATCAGGACCGGGGACGGGCGGCTGTCGACGCCCTGCTTGAGGATTTCGGCGACACGCCGGAAGCGTGGACGCTGGCCTTCCAGTATGCAGCCAGCATCAGCGACTATCGCGCCGCGGCCGTCACGCTCACGGTCAAAGGCTACCTGTTCCCGTTGACGCGCGAGGAGACCCTTCAGCTCGGAGACCTCTATAACGCGGTAGAAGCGCCTTTCGTCGCGGCGCGCTACTACGAGAGGGCCATAGCCGATTCGAGTTCGCCGGGGGACTTCGAGCGGCTTGCGTCGGCCTACCTCGCGGCACATGAAAGCGAGAAGGCATATGAGACTATCAGGGGGGCTCTCGAGGAGAACGAGACCGTAAGACTCTGGTCTCTGCTGGGGGACCTTCACTTCATGGAGAAGAACTACCGGGAATCCTATGCCGCGTTTGAGAATTGTATCAGGCTCGACAAAGACTATGGCAGGGGCTATCTCGTAATGGGTTACTGCGCAATACAGCTGGGCAGAGTTGAAGACGCGTCTGGATACCTCATGAAAGCTGCAACCTTTCCTGAGTACGAAGACATGGCTGCCCAGCTTCTTAAAAGGATAGATACGGACGCAGGCTGACCGGAGGTAGGGGTATGTCCTCAGTAGCTCTGGCGCTCGTACGTCAGAGGGTAGCTTTGGCGTTCAGCAGGGCGGCCCTGTTGCTGGGTACGGCGCTGATCGACGGTGGGATACTCATATTGCGCGCCACGGTCCGTAGATAGCCGGCCCCGACCGGCTCTGGAGTACCGGGCGCCATGGTCGCCGTTAACGGGGTTCCGGGCCGTCGTCGGGGGAAGAAGGTGGCCCATCGGGCGCTTCCGCCCGGCTTCCTTTGGGGCGCGTTCATTGTAACCTGCCACTTGTAAATCCCGCTTGATCAAATATAATGAGTGCCGGTGGGGACCGGATGCTCCCCGCCCCGCTCGAGCAGAGAGGACGGGCAGAAGTGAGCCAATTGATTGTGATCGTGGACGACGAACCCGACCTGGTTGAGCTGGTGACAGTCAACCTCAAGAAAGCCAATTATGAGGCCAGGGGCTTTACGGACGCGGGGGCTTTCCTGAAGTTCCTCGAGAGGAGAATCCCAGACCTTGTGATTCTCGACCTTATGCTTCCGGACATGGACGGCATGGACATATGCAAGCACATGAAGAGAAATGAGAGCACGGCCGGCGTGCCGATCATCATTCTCAGCGCCAAGACCGGCGAGACTGACAAGGTGCTGGGTCTCGAGTTCGGGGCGGATGACTATGTCACCAAGCCGTTCTCAGCCAGAGAGCTCGTGGCGAGGGTCAAGGCGATATTGCGAAGAGACGAGAGCAGGCATAAGACAAAGGCGATCTCCCTGGGCAATACGCTGCGGATCGACCCGGATCGCCACGAGGTCAAGGTATACGGCAAGAAGGTGAACCTTACAACGACCGAGTTCAAGATACTCTCGCTTCTGGCGTCCAGGCAGGGGAGGGTTTTCAGCAGGGATGAGATTCTGGATCATCTGTGGGGGCATGAGAAAGCGGTTCTGGACAGGACGGTTGATGTGCATGTAAGGCATCTCAGGGAGAAGCTGGGAAAGGGCGCGAGACTCATCAAGAATGTAAGGGGCGTGGGGTACAAGTTCGAAGAATGAAAATCACCATTTTCTTCAAGGCCTTCTTCTGGTACGCGGTGCTGGCCATAGTCCTACTCAGCACAGTTCTCATCTACTCAATAGACACGATGAGCGACCACTATGTGGAGACCCTGACGGCCCATCTCTACGACCTCGGAAAGGTGTTCAGCCTCCAGATCCTTACCCTGGTGGAAGACGGTGATCTCGCCGAGCTGAATGGAGTTGTATCTCGCATCGGCGATGAGACTGGAACCAGGATAACCGTGATCGACGCATCCGGCGTCGTGCTGGCGGACTCGATGGAAGACCCTCTGCAGATGGAAAACCACGCCGCCCGGCCCGAGATCAGGCGCGCGCTCAGGGGTGAAGTCGGCAGCGCGACGCGGTTCAGTGGAACGACGGGCGCGGACATGCACTATGTTGCGGTGCCGCTCGCGATCGGCGGTGAAATCACAGGAGTGCTGAGGATCAGCAGATTCCTGACGGAAATAGACCGGGTCCTCTGGGTCCTTGAGAAGCGGATCATCACCATTGCGATAATCTCCCTCGTCATTTCGCTCGTCGGCGCTTTTGTATTCTCCGCAACCCTGTCACGGCCGGTCAGAGACCTTATAGAGGCGTCGCGAAGCGTGGCCGGCGGCGACCTCGATACCAGGGTGATACTGAGCGGCCGGGATGAACTGCGCGAGCTTGGAGACAGTTTCAATGTCATGACCGGGCAGATACAGCAGCTTTTCGGCGAACTATCGCGCAGGCAAGAGGAGCTGGCCGGCATAATCTCGTCCATAAGGGACGGCCTGGCTGTTCTCGATGCTGACGGGAGGGTGATCCTGAGTAATGACGCATTCCGCAGCATATCGGGGGAAGAAGAGGTTGACGGCAAGTTCTACTGGGAAGTGCTGCGGGCGGCTGATTTCGGCGACCTCGTCAAGACCGCAAGCGCGGAGAAAAAAAGCGTGGTCGGCGAGATCCGCCACGAGGGGAAGATCTACTCATGCGGAGCCTCATATGTGGAGGCCCAGGACGAGGTAGTGGTGTGGTTCCACGACATTACGGAGATAAGAGGTGTCGAGAGAGTGAAGAAGGACTTCGTGGTGAACCTCTCTCACGAACTTCGTACCCCCTTGACAGCCATAAAGGGCTTCCTCGAGGCCGCCAGCGACGAAGTTGCCGGCGAAGCCGGGCACTACCTGGACATAGTGAAGCGGCATACAGACCGTCTTGCCGACATAGTCGAAGACCTGCTGAACCTGTCCGAGCTTGAGGATCGCGGAAGCGAGATTGAGCCGGAAGAGGTCGATCTCGAGGGGGTCGTCAGGAATGTCGCCACCATATTCGAACGCCGTCTCAGGGACAAGCATCTCAGCATAAGGATTAGTGCCGCGGAAGACGTCCCGCGGGTAATGGGCGATTCCTACAAGCTCCAGCAGGTCTTCGTCAATCTCATCGACAACGCGATCAAGTATACGGAGGCGGGGGGAATAACCATTCTAATAGACGTCGAAGGCGGCGCCGTGACCGCAACGGTAAGCGATACGGGGATCGGGATACCGGAGGAGCACAGGACCCGGATATTCGAGCGTTTCTATGTTGTCGACAAGTCCCGCTCAAGGAAAGTCGGCGGCACGGGCCTGGGGCTTTCCATAGTCAAGCACATCGTGCTTATGCACGGCGGAGAGATATCCGTCACCGCAGTGCCCGCCGGCGGAACCGCCTTCAAGATAATCCTCCCGGCTGCCTCATAACGGGCCAGGCATCTTAACCCAAAATTAACACTTCCTTTATACGGTCTTAACCCTGCCCCACTACAATTATGTCGGATATCCTGGCTGGCGTTCGAACAGGTGCCAGGGGATCATGAGTTCTCTCTAGTGTTCGTGAAGTGGCGAAACGTGGACTGAACGCAAAGGAAGCTTACCCAGGATGATTGGTTTCACGGAAGAGCGCACACGGCAACTGGTGGGGAACTCATCATCCCCTCGTGCTGTCAATTCGGAAGCTAAAGGTATCTGCCAGGGCGGCTTCGGCTGTCCTAACTTAAGGAAGGGAAGATCGCGGAATTACTGCAGGGCCTACATGGGCCGGGTGGCGGTTCCGTCGGCCTTCGAAGAACAGAACTACTGCCGGAGTCATTTGCACAGGGCATGCGCCTGGTACAGGGCAAATGCCCGGGAGGTGATCGAGGAACACGGGGTCGCCGGCTCAGATTCGCCGGAAAACGGCATGCGGCCCGTGCGCTTGATAGGTGCTGCCGGGAACCGGTAGCGTCATACGAACGCACAGCAGAACAAGGAGGCTTGCCTATGGCTCGGGGGTCGAATTTTAGATATATCATTCCGGTTTTGGCTTTGACGATCCTGGGGGAGACTTGCTTCGCATTCTCGTTCGAGGACACTGAATTCAAAGGCGATCTGAGATTGCGTTATCAGTATGACCATTTGTCAGAGGTGCAGACGTCAACACAGCGGCACCGGGCTCGCGGTAGGCTGCGGTTCGGCTTCGAGACGGCGCTGAATGACAGGGTGAGCGTCGGGATCAGAATGGCCAGCGGCCAGACCGACAACAGGTCTACCAACCAGACCCTCGGCGATTTTTTTGTAACCAAGGATATCAGGCTGGATATGGCATATGCCGCCTGGCAGGCGACGGAGGAGGTCGGCCTGGTTCTCGGCAAGTACCGAAATGCCTTTCTGGTGGTGGACGACCTGATCTGGGACGGGGACATCAACTTCGAAGGGGCTTCCGCTCTCTGGAAGCGCCCGCCCGCGGGCGGAATCGGGGGCCTGGCGAACGCCGGATTCCTTGTTCTTAAGGAAGAGAAGTCCAGCTCGGAAGACCAGTATATGTTTTACGTTCAGCCGGGCGTGAGTTTTTCGGCAGCGGGCGATTTCACGGGCGAATTCGGAATCGCTTTCTACGGATTCGAAAACGTGAAGGGATCGGTTCCCGATGGGGACCTCAGTTCCGGTACGAACACGCTTGTAGACGGCCGCCTGAAATACGACTACGACAGTCTGAGTCCCAACCTGGTTCTCGCGTATAGGGTCGGCGGGGAGGACGGGCCGCCGTACACACTCACCTTTATCGGCGACTATGTATATAGCTTCGATTCGAAGGACTCGGGTTTTCTGGCCGGTTTCAGATTCGGGCACGCTAAAGTCAAGACCGGGAATTCGTGGTCCGCGTACTACAACTACAGGCGGCTCGAAAGAGACGCATTCATGGACGTGTTCCCGGACTCGGACTTCTATTGCGGTTCCACGGGTGTAAGCGGTCATGAGGTCATTTTCGAATATGCAGTGGCAAGAAGCGTCATATTGGGACTGGATTACTATCGGGCTCGAAAGCTGGAGGGCGATGAAGATCCCCTCGATACTCTACAGCTCGACTGTGTATTCAAGTTCTGAAGGAGGGATGACATGAGACACATACTGGCAGCTGCTGTAGCGGCGGTCCTGGCGCTGGGTTGCGCCGGCCCGGGTTTCGCCGCGAGCAAGGAATTACTGGGGGCCGGCGCCACCTTCCCCTACCCGCTCTATTCCAAGATGTTCGACGTCTATCACAAGGAAGAGGGCATAAAGATCAACTACCAGGCTATCGGTTCAGGCGGAGGGATCAGACAGGTCCTCAGCAAGACCGTGGACTTCGGAGGCACGGATGCCTTCATTAGCGATGATGACCTTAAGGAGCTGGACAATGAGATCCTGCATGTTCCCACGTGCCTGGGCGCAGTGGTGGTGACTTATAACGTGCCTGACAACCCGACGCTCAACCTCACGCCCGATGTGGTTGCCGATATATTCCTGGGTAAGCTGACCAACTGGAATGATGATCGCATCAGCAAGGCCAATCCGGGCGTCGAGCTTCCCGACATGACTATCGTGGTGGTTCACCGCTCGGACGGCAGCGGGACGACTTTTATCTTCAGCGACTACCTCAGCAAGGTGAGCCCGGAATGGAAGAAAGGCGTGGGCACGGGCAAATCGCTTAACTGGCCCTCAGGGCTCGGGGCAAAAGGGAATCCCGGCGTGGCCGGGCTGGTAAAGCAGCTGCCCGGGTCCATCGGTTATGTGGAGCTCATCTACGCAGTGTCGAACAATATGCCGGTGGCGAACATCAAGAACAGGTCCGGGAATTTCATCAAACCGTCGATCCATTCCGTGAGCCTGGCTGCGGACATAGAGCTTCCGGGCCACACCAGGGTGTCGATCACTGACACCGGAGCCGAGGAAGGCTACCCAATAAGCGGGTTCACCTGGCTGATATTCTATAGAGAACAGGAATATGACGGCAGAAGCATGGATAAGGCACGGAGTTTGATGGACCTGGTCTGGTGGATGACGCATGAAGGCCAGGAACTGGCCGAGCCGCTGCATTACGCGCCTCTGCCGGTTGAGGCCGTCAGGAAGGCCGAAGCGGTCATAAAGTCGACAATGTATGGAGGCAAGCCAATAGCAAGGTAAAGGCCCCGTTCTGCATAGGCAAGCCGGGGCAACACCAGGCGGGGGAGACTGAGCCCTCCCCTGCCTGGGCCTGAGTTAAGTCTTTCTGCCCCGGATGCCGAACGGCGGCCGGCCTCAGTGGCCTTGTTCGATTACACATAGAAGGTGCTTGTATGCTACCAGGCGAATCCCTGAGAGACAAGCAGCAAAAGGCAGGGGAGATGAGGAGCTCGCCGGACCCGCGGGAGAGCCCGGCTGCACGCAGAGGGATCCCGCCCGAGAGAATGGAGGAGCTCTCAAAGAGGACGCCTTTTGTCTCTCCGTTCAATCCCATGCGGCTGCTCATACCGCGTACCGCCCGGGGCCATAAGAAGCTGGCGTCTTCGGAAGTCACCTTTGGACGCGTTCTGAAAGTGGCGGCGTGGACCGTTCTTGGGCTCCTGGTGGCTGTTTTATTGACCCTGGTTGTCCATTCGATGCCGGCCATCAAAGAGCTCGGCGTCGGCTTCCTTTACGGGACCACATGGAATCCGGTTACGGGAGAGCTGGGCGCGCTCCCCTTCATATTGGGGACGCTGCTCACGTCATTCCTGGCCCTCGCGATATCCATTCCCTTCTCCCTGGCGATTTCCATCTACCTTGGGGAGTATTTCAGGGAAGGCCCGCTATCGTCCTTCCTAAAGAGCTCCGTAGACCTGCTGGCGGGAATTCCCTCGGTGATATACGGCTTCTGGGGACTGTTCGTGCTCGTTCCCGTGGTAAGGGCGCTGCAGATGAAGCTTGGAATACCGCCCTATGGCGTGGGCATTTTCACCGCTTCGGTCGTGCTGGCGATCATGATCATCCCCTACTCGGCGTCGTTGGGACGGGAGGTCATACAGCTCGTCCCCGCCGACCAGAAGGAGGCGGCCCTGTCCCTCGGAGCGACTCGCTATGAGGTGATAAGGAGAGTGGTGCTCCCGTACGCGCGGTCCGGCATACTTGCCGGCGTTCTGCTTGCGCTGGGGCGCGCCCTGGGCGAGACCATGGCGGTTACCATGGTAATCGGGAACTCGAATTTCCTTCCCAGGAGCCTGTTCGCCCCAGCGAACACCATGGCGAGCGTTATAGCAAATGAATTCGCGGAAGCGACGGAGGCCGTGTACTTGTCGGCGCTTGTAGAGATCGGCCTGCTGCTCTTCCTGGTGAGTACGATAATAAGCGTTGTCGGCAGGCAGATAATCAAACGCACGAGCGTGGAGCCGGCATGAAGGAAGATAGGGGTGTTTACGCGAGAATACTGCAGGACAGGTTCTTCACGGGAGTCGTGATCCTGCTGTCCTTCGTGTCGCTGGTTCCCCTGTTTCTCATACTCTATTACATCGGACGGAAGGGGATCTCGGCCATCAACTGGGGATTCTTCACCAGCCTCCCGGCGCCCGTCGGGGAGCTCGGCGGCGGAATCTCAAACGCGCTTGTCGGCACCGGCATGCTTATACTGCTGGCATGCGCCATGGCAGTGCCCGTCGGCATCGCGGCAGGCATTTTCCTCTCGGAGCACGGGAAATCCAGACTCGCATATCTGGTCAGGCTTGTGGTTGAAGTGCTGCAGGGGATACCATCGATTGTAATAGGCATAATCGCCTACCTCTGGATCGTAGTGCCGATGCGCGGATTCTCCGCGCTCTCGGGAGGCGCGGCCCTGGGCATAATGATGCTCCCCGTCGTAGTAAGGTCAACTGAGGAGACGCTGAAGCTCATCCCCGCGACTCTCAGAGAGGCCTCGCTGGCGCTGGGCGTCCCCTACTACAGGACCGTCCTCAAGGTCATACTGCCCGCGGGCTTAAGCGGAATTCTCACAGCCATTCTCCTCAGCGTGGCGAGGATATCCGGCGAGACGGCGCCCCTTCTCTTTACGGCTTTCGGGAGCCCCTTCACGGAATATAACGTGCTTAAACCTATGAACTCACTGCCCCTGTTGATTTTCAACTACGCAACGAGCCCGTATCCCGACTGGCATACGCTTGCGTGGGGGGCCTCGTTTGTGTTAGTCGTTTTTGTGCTGCTGATGAACTTGGTAGCTAAAACGGTGGCGAGAAGATGGAAGATACAGTTCTAAGAACAGAGAAACTCTGCGCTTTCTTCGGAGACCAGCAGATACTGCGCGAAGTCAATCTGTCGATTCCGAAGAACAAGGCCACTGCTATCATGGGGCCTTCGGGTTGCGGCAAGACCACGCTGATACGCTGCGTCAACCGGATGCACGAGCTGGTCCCGGGGGCGAGTACGACGGGACGGATACTGCTTAATGAAGATGACGTGCAGAGAATGAATCCCATCATCGTGCGCCGTAAGATCGGCATGGTTTTTCAGAAACCCAACCCGTTTCCGACCATGAGCCTCTACGACAACGTCATCGCGGGCTACAAACTCAACGGCATAAAGCTCAAGAAGAGCCGCCAGGACAGGATAGTCGAGGAGTCGCTGGTGAAGGCGGCACTCTGGGATGAGGTCAAGGATTCGGTTCACCGTAAGGGCACATTCCTGTCGGGGGGCCAGCAGCAGAGGCTCTGTATAGCGCGCGCGCTGGCGATGGAGCCCGAGATCCTGCTGCTCGACGAACCGACATCGGCGCTGGACCCCAAGGCCACGTCGCGCATTGAAGAGCTGATATTCGAGCTCAAAAAGGACGTGACTATAATGCTCGTTACGCATAACATGGCTCAGGCTGCTAGGGTTTCGGACCTCACGGCATTCGTTTATCTGGGAGAGCTCATCGAGTTCGGGCCGACCGAGAAGCTCTTCACCGTGCCTGAGGATAAACGCACCGAGGAATACCTGACAGGCAAGTTCGGCTAGGAGAGTTGAATGCTGGATGATAGAATGACAAATCTCAAGCGGGAGCTCGTCGAATACGCAGGGCTGGCCGAGAGCATGATAGAAAAAGCGGTGAACGGGCTTATGAGGAAAGACCACGATCTCCTGATTGAGGTAATCGAGAAGGACGAGCACCGGGCCAACCAGATCGAGATCGAGATCGACGAGCTCTGCACGGAGGTTATCGCGCAGTTCCAACCGCGCGCCAAGGCCCTCCGCACTATACTCATGATGATGAAAATGAATAATGACCTTGAGAGAATGGGAGACCACGCCGTCAATATAGCGCAGAGCGCCACCTACCTTATTGAGAGGCCGCTGGTAAAACCCTATATCGATATTCCGCGTATGGCGAAGGTGACGATAGGGATGCTCAAGGACAGCATAGTCGCCTTTGTAGAGGAGGACGTGCGGTTGGCGAGGAGCGTCTGCGAGCGCGACAACGAAGTCGACGCCCTTGCCATGCAGGTGATGAGGGAGCTCGTGACATTCATGGCCGCCGACCCCAAGACGATAGAGCGCTCGCTTCACCTCATACGGATCTCGGGGAATCTCGAGCGCATTGCGGACCTTTCCACCAATATCTGCGAAGACACCATTTTCATGGTCGAAGGCACCGTTATAAAGCATCATTTCGACCAGGAGCAGAATCCCGCTGAGGGCTAGTACCGGCCCTTCACCGGCCGCGGCCGCGCCCCACAGGCAAGGGAATACGCGGCCCGACGAAGTTGTCGATAATAGTTACCAATATCATATAATAATGCGAATCGTTATCCGGGCGCCTTCATCATATATAGAGCGGCAAGAGGGGGATTCAGCATTGAGAATGACGCCTCAGAGGTTTATTATACTCGAGGAGCTTCGGAAAACAAGGAACCACCCGACCGCAGATGAAGTCTACGAGCTCGTAAGACGCAGGCTGCCGCGGGTTAGCCTGGCCACGGTCTACCGGAACCTCGACTTGCTCACGCGGGAAGGCCTTATCCAGACGGTTGAGCTGGGCGGTTGCCCTAGACGTTATGACGGGTGGGTGGACGACCACATACATGTGCGCTGCCTGGAATGCGGCAGGGTCGACGATATAACCGACAGTGTGCTGGGAAGGGCGAGGAAGCGCGTGGAAGAACTGAGCGGCTACGAAATAGCGGGGCACCACCTGGAATTCACCGGGAAGTGCCGTGACTGCAGGAAGACTGCAACGACAAAGAAGAAGGACTGAGGAATAAGAAGGAGGGAAGTAGATGCCGAATCTTAAGGGAAGCAAGACTGAGAAGAACCTGCTCGCCGCATTCGCGGGCGAGTCCCAGGCGAGAAACCGCTATACCTACTTCGCAAGCAAGGCCAAGAAGGAAGGTTACGTGCAGATGTCTCTCATATTCGAGGAGACGGCCAACCAGGAGAAGGAACACGCCAAGCGGCTGTTCAAGTTCCTGGAGGGCGGGGAAGTCGAGGTCCAGGCGGCGTTTCCGGCGGGAGTCATTGGCTCCACGCATGAGAACCTCAAGGCGGCCGCTGCCGGCGAGAATTATGAGTGGACCGATATGTATCCCGGCTTCGCCAAGGTGGCGCTGGAGGAAGGATTCGACGAGATCGCGGACGTATTCTCCTCTATAGCAATCGCGGAGAAGCAGCATGAGAAGCGCTATCTCGACCTCGCGACCAATATAGAAAAGAACCGCGTATTCAAGCGCGAGAAGAAGGTCGTGTGGCGCTGCATCAACTGCGGCTACCTGCACGAGGGGGAAGAGGCGCCCGAGGAGTGTCCGGCATGCGCCCATCCCCGGGCCCACTACGAGATTTTGGGAGAGAACTGGTAGGGCGTGGTCCCTGCCGGCAGAGACGGGGTTCAAGGCAAGGAGGATTACAGATGACTGAGAGACTCCAGGTTTATAAGTGTGAGATTTGCGGCAACATCGTCGAGGTGATTCACGGCGGCCAGGGCGAACTCGTGTGCTGCGGCAAGCCAATGAAGCTCCTTAAGGAGCAGAGGGCGGATTCGGCAAAGGAGAAGCATGTGCCGGTCGTTGAGGCAGCCGCCGACGGCGTCACGGTCAAGGTGGGCAGTATTCCACATCCCATGGAGACCGAGCACTACATCGAGTGGGTTCAGATCATGTCGGGCGACAATGCCTACCGCATTTTCTTAAAGCCGGGCGGGGCCCCGGAGGGGACTTTCAAGGTCCTAAAGGGTGACCTCTCGGCCCGCGAGTACTGCAACGTGCATGGACTCTGGAGGTCTTAGGGATGTTGAACAAGAAGATTGAAGCAGCCTTCAACGATCAGATGAACGCCGAGATGTATTCGGCTTACCTTTATCTATCGATGTCGGCCTATTTCGATTCAGCCGGCATGGCCGGTTTCGCGAACTGGATGCGCGTGCAGGCCCAGGAAGAGATGAGCCATGCCATGAAGTTCTTCGGCCACATAAACGAGCGGGGCGGCAGGGTCACTTTGAAGGCCATAGAGGGCCCGCAGACTGACTGGGACTCGGCGGTCGCCGTTTTCAAGCATGTCTACGAGCACGAGCAGAAGGTCACGGGGCTCATAAACAAGCTCATGGACCTGGCGATTGCGGAGAAGGACCACGCATCAAGGGGCTTCCTCCAGTGGTTCGTGGACGAGCAGGTGGAGGAAGAGGATTCGGCCAGCGCGGTACTGGACAGGCTCAGACTTATTGGGGATAGTGGTAACGGGCTCTTTATGATGGACAGGGAGCTCGGCCAGCGGGTATTTACCCCGCCGGCGGCGTCAGAGGAGTAACAGACGCAAGAGAGAGCCAGAATATGCAAACAGGGCTTGCGCGGATTTTGCGAATTGATTATGTTACCTCTGGCTCCGATATGAATCTAACTATTAGGGTTAGGGATGTGTGGGGTGGGAGCCTCCTTTCTTTGCCCCAATTGCTGTTTTCGCACCGAGCTCCTGCCCCACTTCTCTATTTTGTGGACACCGGACCTACCCCGGGGCCGGGTCCAGCCTGAAAAGTACCCCAGGGTGTACCCCGATCAGAACCTAAGGAAGAATCTCTATGTCCTCGGGCATGTTCAAGCCCCCTACATGCACGGCCATATCGTAAGAGAATCTGTTCATCCTGTATACCCGGCCTCCGAAGTTGCTGACGAAATACAGGAATCTGCCCACGACTACAACTTCGCAGATGTTGTAGTCGGTAATATCGCATATCAGGGTTGTCGGCCCCGCCTCTGTGAACGAATGAATCTTGCCGGCCTGGGTTATGTAGAAGGTGCCGCCCCTGTGGGCGATGCCGCCTATCCAGCCCCTGAGGTCGCTGAGGTCTTTGAAGATGGAGGCCTCGCGCGTCACCAGGTCAATGGCGAATACCTTCCCGGTCCCGGTCTCCGAGACGATGAGATCGTCTCCCACGACTATTCCGGAGAAATTCTGGAGACGCTCACCGTCGTCCTCGGGGATCGCCACCTCATCGATAAAGGCTCCCGTGGAGTCGACGAATGAGACCACGTCCCTCACATTGTCCATGATGGCGAATCCGCCGTCCGGGAGGGCGCAGAAGTTGGTCCAGCCGGTCACAGTATCCGGCAGGTCAATGGTATTGAGTACGGCTCCATCCCGGTCCATCTCCAGTATGTCGTCATATTGGAATGCGAATATCCTGCCGTCGCGGACCTCGACCCTTTTGCCGAAGGAGTTGATCAGCTCGAAGGTTCCCTCATGCTCAACTATGCCGATGCCGGCGTTGGTGGCCACAACCAGGGGACGCGCTGGAAGCAGGACGTCGACATAGTCGATGAGGGTGCCTTCGCGGCTGTTTCTCGCAGTATCGGTTTTGGTAAGGTCAGGAATTGCCGGTTCCGCGGGGCCCTGGCTGTCCCGTGAACAGCCCCCGGCTATCAGAACGGCAATGCAAATTAAGATGAGAGCGATGTTTGTGGCTGGATATCTCATGATAAAGCTCCCCCTGAAGTAGGTTGCCCCACGCGATTACATGCCCCGGTACCCGCAGCCAGTGACCCTTAAGGCATGATTTAACAGCCAGCAGTCTACCACGCCGGCGGCGACGAGTCAAGCTTCATAAGGCCTGGAGCCCGCGCCGGTGTTGCTATTCAGCCATGTACATAAGACTTTCGTCCACCTGCCAGTCGGCATCGAAGAAGCCCGTGCACAATACGCCGGCCCATCCGCGCGTCCGGACCCTGTCCCCGTATATGATGTAGTCGGGCAGGCCCGCGCCCGCGTATATGGTCTTGAAGAAGTCCGAGAGTTCCTGACCCTGGAACTCGAGGCCGGCATGTACCACGACGAGTTTCTCCGGGTTCAGGGGATTGGGATAAACAAACATGGCGGCCCGGGCTCCTGGAACACGGCGCGAGCCAATATATATGTCACTTCCGGCTATCTTAACAGGCAGGTCACGTTCGATTCTTGCCAGGATTCTATTATGGACGCCGGTACCGAACAGTATGAGATTGCAGTTTGCTATCACCGAGTCGGTAACGCAGGTGTCCGGGATGACGTCGGCGTAGCCGTTTCCCCTTCTCCACCAGCGCCAGGCCTGCAGTCGCGCCTGGTGAAGCGACAGTTCCGTAAAGGCCTGCATGCCGGGCCCGGGTTCCCCTGTGCCATAGACTATGACGAAAGGCGAGAAGTAAGCCTGCTTGATCGGCCCGTAGAGGTTTGCGGTTTTTGCGAGCCCCGGCCGATTCGCGGGCCCCGGTCTGAACTCGCCTGCCCTCCGTCCGAAGACCGCCGTGTCACCCGGCTTCAGGCTTACCTCGTATATGGCCTGCCCCACCGTCACGGGGATAGGTTCGGATGTCCTGAAGCAATCCGGACGCCGGATGCTGAACTCCTTCACATTGCGCGTATTGGTGATGACTATTTTCTGGGTTCCCAGGGCGTCGTCTCCGACGGCAAGCGCCTCGATGTACGTTTCCCTCATGGGCTCCTGCTGCAGTGTGACTTCGAGCCAGTGAGACCTGTTTGCCGTTGCCAGGTTGACGGTTTTAAGGCGCACCCACCGTGGATCCGCATCCCGGTCCCGGGACTTAAGGAAGTCCATGACCTCGGGGTAATCCACGCAGGAGACATCGAGGCTATCGTCATGCCACCAGTGTCCGCGGCCCGGTATTTCCCGGTACTCGAAGTCGTATTCAAGTTCCTCGAGTCTCTCGGCGAACATGCGGCCGTGCATGGGCGGCACGTTATCATCTGCTCCGCCATGGAGGATAAAGATGGGGAGGTTGAGGGCGTTCTCGACGAAGTTCAATGGCTTGTCCTCCCGGAGGGCGAGGTCCCTCATCCCGACGGCCCTCGGGTCGCCGAGGATGTAGCTCTTCTGCAGGAACCAGGGGATGTAGAGCTCGAAAGAAGTCCACCCGGCCTCCGGCGCCATTGCGGCGAAGAGGTCGGCATGGTTGAGCCCAACGTGCCAGGTCCCGTGGCCGCCCATGGAGTGGCCTGTAAGGTAAATCCTGGTTGTGTCTATGGGCAGCGTCCGTCTGGCGATCTCAAGCACCTCCAGCGCGTCGAGCCGTCCCCAGTCCTGCCAGTCGAATCCGAACGGCCGCCTGTTGGTCGGGGCGGCGACGAAGGCCCACGGCTTGGGCTTGTAGGCGTCAACCTGGCCCTCGGCCCTGACGCCGGCACCGTGCAGCGTGAGAATCAGGGCATAATCGCGGTCGGGCTGGAAGTCTTCCGGCGGGAGCACGGCGAAGTACTGGCATGAGTTGTCAATTCGCGATATGAACGTGCGCTTGTGGGATTGGCCGGGCGCCCGAACCCTGAGGCGCATAGAATCGGTGTAGGTGACCCCGGACGAGACAACGCTTACAGGTATCGACACCCGGTCAATTCCCCCCGGGGTCGATGTCACATCGAGCCGCACCGGCACCTTCTTCACACATAGCGGAGCGATATCAGAGATGCCGATCTCCTTCGCGGCTATCATGACGCCATTTCCTATCAGGAGCGTGGCGTTTGTCATTCTAGAGGTAGTCGTATTGAGGACGGTAATGCCCGCATAGAACCCGCCCGTCTCGCCCTCGATGAGGTCGGGCGTCGTGTAGTCGTTCATGAGCATGACGGGCGCGGGGGCCGGGAGCACTTCGAAGCGGAACCTGTGGCCGGCAAAACCCGAGAGACTGAGCACGACGCGGTTCGCGCCTTTATTGAGCACGACCGGAACCCGGACGAAGTCGTGCCCGTACGGGCCGCCGTAATACTCCTGCGATTCGAGGAAGAAAGTCCCGACCCTCTCGGCGACAATGAGCGCGCGGCTCTCGGCCGGAGCGACGATCTCCGCGTATGCGAATGTCTTGTTCACAAGGCCAGCATAACCGTAAATGTCCATGATTGTGTCCCAGTAAACATCGTCGAATTCGATATTGACCCAGCCCGTGGAATCCGCCGAGACGCTCTTCCAGGTCACAGTACCGCCCTGTGTGAGCGTGCTCCTGAACTTGGGGGGTTCGGTCCCGTCGCCGCGCCATCGGTTGGCCGGGGTGAGGTGCGCCGGATCCGGCACAGCGCTCTGTATCCCCTCGCGGTATCCCACCGAGAAGGGGCCGAGGAACCGCCACTCGTCCACGCTTATGGTGTCCTCGATAGAAGGCAGCATGGCGGCCGGTTCTGCGAGTACCGGCGTCGCTGTGAGCCCGAGACAGACGAGCGCGGCCCCGAGGGTTATGTTTGCTCTCATGTCTTTTCCTCCATGTCGGTTCATGTGTCCACATAAGCACCGGCCGGCTGAGGGCGTCAAGCGCCAATCCCCGGCATTTCGGCTTGAAACTGGGGCAGGGAGTCATTAATATCGGTCAGGCGAACCTGATAATACCGTGCATTTATTCTGATTCGCTTCACCTAAGTTGAATTGGGGGGAAGACATGGCAATCGATGATGTCAAGATATCCGAGGCAATAGTCCGGTCATTTTCGGAGAAGCTCATAGAGGTAATGAACAGTGACGTCGCCATTGTCGGCGCCGGCCCGGCCGGTCTCACCGCGGCCTATTATCTGGCCAGGGGCGGCAAAAAGGTGGTGCTTTTCGAGAGGAAGATGTCGATCGGCGGAGGTATGTGGGGCGGTGGGATCATGTTCAATGAAATCGTCGTCCAGGCGGAAGGCAAAGCCGTTCTGGACGAGTTCGGTGTGGGCGCCAGGGAAATCCTGCCGGGCTATTTCGCCAGCGATTCGGTTGAGGCGGTGACGACAATCGCTTCGGCAGCGTCGCGGGCGGGCACGCGCATAATGAATCTCTTAAGCGTCGAAGACGTTTTGATGAAAGGCGAGGAAGTGGACGGGCTCGTCATAAACTGGAGCGCGGTCGAGATGGCCGGGCTGCACGTGGACCCCATAACCGTGAGGGCCGGGTTCATTGTGGAAGGGACGGGTCACCCGTGCGAGGTCGCGCGTATTCTGGAGCGCAAGGCCGGAGTCAGGCTAAATACTCCTACCGGGAAGGTTTTGGGCGAGAAGCCCATGTCTGCCGACGTCGCCGAGAAGCTCACTATTGAGAATACAAAGGAAATATACCCGCGTGTCTACGTGACGGGTATGGCCTGCAACGCTGTCTTCGGCGGGCCCAGGATGGGCCCCATTTTCGGCGGCATGCTCCTGAGCGGTAAGAAGGTGGCGGAGCTCATCCTGGAGAGGTCAAACGCGGCCCAGCCGCTCTAGGCCCGTCTGCCCGCGGCCCCCGGCCCATGTGCCCCGGCCGCAAGCCTGCGATGGCCCTTTCCAGTTCCCCCGGACCTGAAATCCGCATGCGCCGCGTAATTTCCGTAAAGACTCGGCGAAACCCCCCCTAAAGCCCCCTATTGGCTTGACTTAAATTAATATATGTGATAAGGTTATCGCATTCTCAGTAGAGTTGCACGATTATCACTCAGGGAGGAGGCACCCAATTGCGAGTATTTCTACTGTGTGCGATTGTGCTCGGGCTGGCACCCTGCGTTCAGGGTCAGACTCCCATCTATATCGTTCCTCAGGATGGGACTGTCGACACCTGCATGGACAGTACATACTGCGCCGAGGTGTGGATTGGTGCCGCGACGGATATCAAGGGCTACAGCGTGGAAATGATTTACAGGCCTGACCACATGGCCCTCATCTCCGTCCAGAGCGGCGACATCTTCTCACTGGCAGGTCACAGCTCTGCGTTCTTCGATGACCTGCGTCCTGGCGCGGTATACGACACTGTGGCGGTGGACGCGTCTGACCTTACTGGGACTGTATCGGGTCCGGGACACCTGTTCACGCTTTGCTTCGGCCCACCCTGGGGATGCGGGGCTGTCACTCCTCTGGCTTTCGTAATGGCGATTGTGAGAGACAGTGACAACATGCCCATAAGCGTCTCAACAGCCGACGGGACAGTTACAATCGAGTGCCCGACGGCCGTAGATGCTTCGACCTGGGGCAGCATCAAGGCGTTGTACAGGTAAGTATTAGAGGCGATATAAGTTACTCCTTAGCTGCGACACTATTCAAGACTGGTTGAGAGGGGGTGGTATGGAAACGTCTTGTTGTGTCTGAAGCGCGCGGAACACCAGGTGGTCTGACAATTCATATCTCGCGCTCAAAGGATTTCGGGGTTTAGAGAAGACAGACACCTGAAAGGAGTTCAGTGCTATGAAACAAGGTATGAGTTCCTCCATACTGTTTCTTGTCGCTGTTCTCGTGGCCGGCGTCGCTATCGGCGCTCCCGGTCAGAGAACGGCCCAGCGCTTCGACTGGGGCGAATCCCCGCCCGTACTCGGAGCGCAGACAACCGTGCGGCTTCCGGTCCTGGGAGCGCTCGGTGACCTGGTCGACTTCGACGCGGCCCTGACGGACGGGGCCGATTATTTGCAGCAGATGCAGGCCGACATCACTGAAGATAATGCCGGCAACGGTTCGGGGGCGGGCGAGAGCCCCGATGATCCCGACGACGGGGGCTGGGACTGGAGGGTGGATTCCAATACACATCCCTTCTTCCACTCCACTGCTGCGAGCCCGACCAACCTTTACGGCGCCACCGCCCAGGGCGCGTATTACTCGTATCTAGAATCGGGTGACGCCGGACACTTCACGGCAATAACCGACGCGGCCAACCAGCTGATTACGAGTGCCACCACTTACAGGACGGCCGCTGACATCATCTTCCTCCTCAACTACCAGGCCCTGCCGGCAGTGTCGGGGACCGCGTATGCAGATGGCGCCAAGGCCAAATTCGACGGGCGGGTTGCCGTTTACGGTTCGGCGGATTCGCTTGCCAAGTACATCCGCGACGCCAGGTACGGCCAGGGCTACGGGAACGGCATCATAGCCTGGGACATAGGAGCATGGGCAGTGGCAGCCGCAATGCTGGGTGATGTCTATCCCGGCGATACTTATGACTACGCGGCCGCCGCAGACACCATAGCCGAAGTGCTGTGGCAGGATTCTTTCAATGACAGCCCCGGGTATTTCGACGTGGACGACGACGACGGCTGGGACCCCACATATGCCGATAAGAATTTCTG
>JASFEA010000018.1:0-30786 GCA_050125095.1 bacterium | reverse complement strand
GGGAATCCAGGAAGTCGCCCGCCATGGCGGACGCCGTGCTGAAGCGGGCGATAGCCCTTCGTGAGCTTGTATATCGCGTGTTTTCAAGTATAGCACATGGCGGCACGCCCGGCCGGCAGGACATCGACCGGCTTAACGGGGCGCTCTCCGAGTCCCTGTCCAGGATGCGCCTGGTCCCCGCCGCCGCTTCGTTCGAATGGGATTGGGACGAGAGCGACCTAAGTCTCGAACGGCCACTATGGTACATAGTCCAGGCGGCGGCGACCCTTCTTACGACAGGCAAGCTGGATCGTATCAGGCAGTGCAATGATGATAACTGCGGCTGGCTATTCTTCGATGCCAGCAAGAACAGGAGCCGGAGGTGGTGCTCAATGAAAGACTGCGGTAACCGCGCCAAAGCGAGAAGGCATTACAGGAAGACCAAAGCGAAGTCAGACTAGAAGGGCACAATATGCAGTCAGAACTCATTGAGACACTTGAGGCCGAGGGTTACCGCGCCCGTGTCGTCTCGAGCCGGCACATCGAGGAGATTGAGGCCGACGTGCAGGCGCGTCTCAGGGACGGGTCATTGAAGCCTGAGGTGTTCGAGAATTACGGCGACATTTTCAATCCCTCGCCCCCGGAAGACCTGCGCGACCCCGGGTCGCTTATCGTCGTGGCCGTCCCGCAACCACAGACTCGCTTCACATTCAACCTGAACGGCACGCGCTTCCACGCGGTCGTGCCCCCCACATACCTGCACGCGTCTCTGATCGAACGAAGGACAAAAGACACCGTCAACGACATTCTCAAGCCCGGGGGCTACGGCGCCGTCGGAGCCCTCCTGCCCAGGAAGCTGCTTGCCGTGTGCAGCGGCCTGGCGGAATACGGCAGGAACAACATCACGTATATCGACGGGCTGGGGAGCTTCTACCGCCTATGCGCCTACTACTCCGATATGCCGTGCGAACATGACACCTGGCGGGAACCGGCCATGATGCCCCGTTGCGAGACCTGCACCATATGCGCCGACAAGTGCCCGGCCGGGGCCATCGACCCCGAGCGGTTCCTCATCAGGGCCGAAAAATGCATCACTTATCACAGTGAACAGGACAATAATATCCCGTTCCCGGGATGGCTCGATCCCTCCTGGCACAACTGCCTGGTCGGATGCCTCATCTGCCAGCGGGTGTGTCCCGCGGATCGCGATGTTATATACTGGACGGAGAACGGCGTCGAGTTCACAGAGGGCGAAACCCGATTCCTGTTGGATTTCAACCCTGAAGGCGTCAAGATCTGGACGAAGGACGGACCCAGGGTACCCGAAGGCATCCCGGCCCCGCTGGCCGGGAAACTGGAGAGGTCGGATTTGCTGGGGATACTGGAGATAATACCCCGGAACCTCGCCGCTCTCAGTGAAGCGATGGCCGGGTAGGGGCGACATGGTGACAGAGGCCCCGCCACAGGCGTCGCGCGGCAACCGCCGGACTGGAACCGGCAACCGCAGAGGTGGTGCCGGCAGCCGCAGCATTGGCGCGGCAACCGCCGGGTTGGAGGCGTAATGACAAGATACATCGCCCTTATACTGTCAATCGCGCTTCTGGCGCCGGCGTTCGGATGTGAAGACGGCGGCGTTCAGAAAAAAGAGGCGCGGTCATATCTGGCAATTATGTCCGCCTACCCGCCCGAGCTCACGAGGCTACGCGCGCAGGCCGTGATCGACTACACCCTACCGGTAGTTGAGTCGACCTGTTACGTTGGTACGCTCTCCGGGAAAGACGTCGTGCTGCTCTTAAGCGGCATAGGTCTCGAAAGGGCCGCCGAGACGACCGCTGCCGTACTCGACTCCTTCAATGTATCCGGACTTGTATTCTCAGGTATCGCGGGAGGCATAAACCCGAACCTCAATATCGGCGATGTCACCATCCCGCGCAGGTGGGGTAATGCAGACGGAGACCTCGAGCCCGGCGCCGATGGATTCTGGACCCCGGTGGATAGCGCGATGTTTGAACACGCCATCACGGTTGCCGGCTCGGTCGCGCTCATCGACTCGACGCCCGAAGGCGTTCATCTCACCAGCGAACCGAGAGTGATAACCGGTGGGAACGGCGTCAGCAACTCGTTCTTCGTTGACGACCCCGAATACCGCAACTGGCTCTGGACGACATTCAAGGCAAATGCGGTGGATATGGAAACCGCGGCCGTCGCCCAGGTGGCCGCTGAGCGGGGCATCCCCTATGTCGCCTTCCGTTCCCTATCCGACCTGGCAGGCGGCGGTCCCGGCGCCAATGAGATAGACACCTTCTTCCAGCTCGCGGCGGACAACGCCGCGGCGGTTGTGCTTGCCTTTCTCGCCTCCTGGACGGGCCCGGCGGCGACTGGAATCACTCCTTCGCAGAACTCAAGTGATGGGATATAGTGTCTCCACACCCCCGTAGGGAGAACTTATGCGAGACCTAATAGCCTGGATCCGGCGTCACCAGGTCATATCCTTTTTCGCCCTTGTCTATGTGATCTCCTTTGGCATCGGTATCTCGGGAGTCTATCTCTCCCGGGGCGACAGCGCGTTCAATCGCACGCTGCAGTTCTTCATGGTGCGCCTGCTTCTCTACGGCCCCGCCCTTGCGGGAACCATCGTGGCATGGGCATCCGATACAGGAGACCGCGGGGGAAGCCGGGCGAAGCGCTGGCTGACATTCGGCGTGTCATGGGTGATCGCCGCCTGCGTGTCAGTCGTCTATCTCGCCCGCACATCCGGCGGCGCTCCCGTATCCGGTTTCATGCTCATCAGCTGCCTGGGCGCGCTCTTCCCGGCCTTCGTTATCTCGGGCGCATTCTCGCGCGTTACCAGTGTCCGGGACTACCTCTCGACCCTGGTGCGTCCGCGAGGCAACATAATATGGTATCTCATTGCCCTCTTCACCTTTCCCCTCATACACCTACTCGGGAACGCCATCACGCGGGTGATAGGGCTCGACGGCCCCGAACCGGCAGAGGGTATGAGCCTCGGGCTCTTTTCGCTTTCCCTGATCACATTCGTGCATGTCTTCTTCTACACGGGCGGCATTAACGAGGAAAGCGGTTGGCGCGGCTTCGCGCTGCCGCGATTGCAGGCGCGCTTCTGTCCACTGGCGGCCGGCCTTATCGTATGGGGATTTCACATGCTGTGGGAGCTCCCCTTCGACACGGTGTTCTCCAGCGGGCCATGGCCGTATATGAGCAGGCTGGTCTGGATGCCCAGCTGGTCGATTCTCTTCATGTGGGTATACAACCGGACCAGAGGCAGCATACTGGCGCCGGCGCTCTTCCATGCCTCAATGAACACGATGAATCCGCTCATGCGCGTGCTTCCGGCGACCGACGCGGGAACAGCCATTCTGGTCATATTTGCGCTATTCGCGGTCGCGCACGACAGGATGTGGAGACGTTTCGGTCTCGTGAACCCGGCCTAGGCCTGCTTTACCTTCTCCCTGTCAGCATCCCTCACCCGGGGCTCGCGAAGCGATTCTCCGCGGGAGTTGAGGATGCGAATTATCTCGCCGATTCCGAATCGACCGGGCTCTTTCCCAACGCCCCCACGCTTCGTCCCGATCCCGCTTGCGGATCGCGCCGGCCGGTGCGACTTGAGATGATGGAATAGGTCAAATGCCAGCTTCACTGTCATGAGGACTATCAGCAGCGCAGCAGGCGCGCCCAGGGCCATCACGGGCACTGCGCCCGCGAGGATTGCGATATGGGTTATCACCACGCGCTTATAGGGTCTTGCCATCTGATCCTTGCTGCCGGCCGCCCGGTACTCGCCGCGGCAGAGGTAGTTCTCAACAAAAGAAATCCCGTGACTTGCGAAGAGAACGATTAGGGGGAGAGTCATCTCCGGGGGCCGCGTCCTCCAGAGATGAACCACTATAGACACCAGAAGCTGCATGAAGACCAGGGGGCCGGGCCAGTTGATATGAGGGAATACGGGCTCGGCCTCGCCGCCGGCGCCCAGGAGAAACATAAGAAACAGCCCGTGCGCGGCGCAGAAGCCCCCGAAATGGAGTATGAAAAAGGGAATCATGAAGACCTTGCCGAGATGCTCCAGCGGACTCTCTACGGGCATGGCGGCAATCCTGAGAATGGCATAGAAGCCGACAATCAGGTTCTCCGCCCAGTAGAGGAGTACTATATTGGCCGCGCTCCAGCCAAGAAAGAGGACGCCCCCAATGGGTATGAGATTGGCCAGTACGAGGGCCAGGACCGATAGCCTGCCCTTATGGCGTGCGATGATGTTCAGACGTCCCTCCGTATGCCCATGAAGAGCCCGCGCCGCCCTCCGAGTCTTTATATCGGGCGGCATGCGCGTGGCATTAATCCTTACCCCCCACATACGCCAATAATATTGAATAGCCGCATTTGATGTGATATACTGAATGGGAAGGGGATAAGTATAGCCGCCGGTCAGGAGCCGGCCTGTTCGCTGACCCTGGAGGCTCAGCGCCGGTTCCCTGCCGTGCCCAAGAAACAAATAGAGCAGGAAGGGAGGTGATGTGTCTCCGCAGGAGGCTAATGGTTCTTAATCCTGAGTCCGGCTCCGGACTCGCAACCTTGAGGAGGTTCAAGCAATGAGGAAGTCGATAATTGTAATGACCGCGCTCTTGCTGTTTGCGTGGGCCTCGACGTCCTTCGCAGACTGCTGGTGCGGTAACGGCTACAACGATCCGTCCACCAACTTCGTGGAAGCCCAGGTGTGGCCTGGCGACAATAACATTAATACCTCCATGACCTTCATCTACACCACCGACGGCAGCGACCCGTATACATCCGGAACGGCCGCGAGCGAGCTCGGGACGTTTTTCAAGTTCGAGAGCAACAATGACTGGTACCAGGCCTGGCTCACCGCCAATAACGGCGATCTCGTCAGGTGGTTCGCCCGCGCGATGAGCGCCGACAGCAGCACCTGCGACTCGGAAGAATACTCGTTCACTTCCGGCATCACCCCGCCCCCGGAACCGCCCAACCTGGTCGGCGACTGCGAGAGCGAGCTCGGTGTCGGCGCGGACTGGCAGAACGGAGATGAGATGTCCAAGATGCTGGACCCCGAGATGGACGGCATCTATGAGGTCACACTGACGGCGACCGCCGACTTCGGCTATGGCGGCGGCGGCTACCAGGTAGTGGGCACGAGCGGTTCATGGAGCCCTCAGTATCCGGGTGACTCCAATATACAGATCGGTTTCACCACGGGCGAGGAGATCACTTTCTACCTGGACACCAACGAAGCCCCGGGCTGGGCGCCTTTCGCCAACGCCGTCTATGACAGCAAGCTCATCGGCACCACCCATACCTGGGCGGCGGTCGGCGACTGGCAGGGATGGGACCCCTCGAATCCCGGAACCGAGATGATGGATAGTGGCGGCGGCATCTATGTGTACGAGCACTATTTCGCTCCGGGCGAAGGCGGCACCTACCAGTTCAAGTGCGCCGCCGATGACGGCTGGGCTCTGCAGTGCGGCGTCAACGGCTACGGCAGCAACTGCAATACCTGGGAGTTCACGGTCGCCGACGGCGAGTGCGTCTCGTTCTCACTCGACACCAACAGCGGTCGCATCAAGGCCGAGATCACCGGTCCTTCGGCTACCGAGGAGAGCACCTGGGGAGCTATAAAGACGCAGTACAAGTAGGCTCGTCCTACTGCTTAACCTGTAACTTCAGAAGTAGAAACAGACAGGGAAGCCCCGTCGGGTTTCATTCCGGCGGGGCTTCCCCGTATCCTTTCGCTTTCCAGTCGGACTGTATCCCGCCGGAGCGTCTTATAACCCGGTGGAAGCGAGCTGGAAAGGAGGTGCATCATGAAGAGGGCATGTGTCGCTGCAATCATCGTGCTCATCATGGTCGTCATTCACCTCTCTCCTGGACCGGCGTGCTGCCGAGAGTACGCCGTGATGCTCAGCCGCAACATAAACATCCGAACCGGCCCCGGTACCGACCGGGTGATCGTCGGACGCGCCTGGAAGGGCGACGTATTCGTTGTGACGGGGGAGGCGGGAAACTGGTATAAGATACAGATGTTCTCGGGCGATGACCGGTACGTGAGCAAGTCCTGGGCCGCGAGGCTCAGGGAATCTCAGATCCTGCCCGGGCACGCCATGAAGCTGCCCTCCGACATCGACCTGCGGAGGACCATATACAGGGACATTCAGAGTGCGCAGGCCAGGGCTAGGGGTGAAGCCGAGGAGCTGGTTTCGGTCTCGTTCGACGCCGAGAGAAACGGCAACGTCGAACGGATTCTTGAAGACCGCTTCGTCCTTGAAGTGCTCACAATACACTCCATTCAGCCCGCGCTCTTCCCCGATCTTATTGAGGAGGCGCAGGATTGGGATTGGTAGGGTTGCGGTCGCGCCGGGCGGCGCTTACTCAGGGCCCGGGGGACAGGTCCCGGCGGCGCGAAAAATATACCTGTCCCCGCTCCTATGAATTAGAATTACAACACTATGATAAAGAACAGGGAATTCAGGAGGATATACATCATACAGATCCTCCTGGCCGTGGCGGACGCCATGGGCATGAATTTCATGATGCTCTATCTCGTCACGACCGGCTTCAGCCTGGAACAGATACTGCTTGCCACGACCTTGGCCTTTTTTACGCCGGTGGTGCTTATCGCCCTCATGCGTCGTGCCAGGGCCAAGGTGTCTTTCTTAATAGCCTTCGCGGCCAAGATAACATGCTATGCCACAGCTCTTCTGTGGCTTAAGGATTCGACGATCTCCCTCATCTACATCTCCAACGCCCTCGTGCTGGTGTTCTTCTGGATCCCCTACAACGTCGAGTTCTTCTCCTATGTCGGCGAGAAGTCAAAGGCCTACATGGGGAGCCTGGCGGTAGCCGTGTACCCTCTCGTCGGACTGCTGATCCCGCCCGTGGCCGCGCTGATATGGCGGACGCGCGGTTTTGACTACAACATGATTGCAGCCGTCGCGATACTGGGCACGGGCGCCGCCTACGTGCTTCTCAACCGGGCGATCAGATTCCGCGCTTTCGACTACAGCATCTCGGTCTCCCTCAGGCGCCTCAAGAGATACAGGTTGCTCTTCTTCCTGCAGGGCTTCTGGGAGGCTTCCGTTTTCGTAGGCATACCGGCTTTCACCCTGCTCTTCATCAGGACGGAGGTAAGGCTTGGCATATTTCTCTCATATCTCGGAGTTCTCAGCGTACTCGCCACGATCGCCCTTGCGAGGCTATCCGACCGCACGAGCAGGAGAACGGCCTTCCTGTACCCCACCGTCCTCCTGGCCGGCTGTGCGACCCTGGCCCTTGCCCTGGCACGCTCATTTCCCGTATGGATCGGCGTCGCGGGCCTGGTCAATTTCTCTAACGTCATGGCCATACCCTTCCTCACCTCCGTGGCACTGGACGCCGACGTGACGGGAATAGACATGTGGGCCGGCAGGGAACTCCTGCTCAACTTCGGGCGCGCCGCCGGATCGGGTATCTTGCTTGTCACCTACACATACTGGCACGACTATCGCCCCGGATTCCTTATTCTGGGAGCGGCTTTGCTGCTTTATGCCGGCATGATACATGTTAAACGCATTTACGTCAGGGCCCCCATAGTGCCGTCACAACCGGCGAGGTAAGAGATAATGAGCGTGAAGGTCATGGTGCTTGGTTCGGGGCAGGACGGGGGCATTCCCCACGCCGGCTGCACCTGCCCGAACTGCACCCGGGCCAGGCAAGATGAAACATACAGAAGACTGGCCCCATCAATTGCCGTCTACAATGAGGAGACCGGCTTCTGCTATGTGATTGACGCCTCCCCCGACCTCGGGGCTCAGGTCGAGAGAATACGCGCAGTCATGCCGCAGGTGAGCCGCGGGGGTAGCATTCCCGTGAGCGGCTTCCTGCTCACGCATGCCCACATAGGCCACTACACGGGCCTCCTGCTTCTCGGCAAGGAGGTGCTGGGCGAGAAGGGAGTGCCCGTCTATTGCACGGCGCGCATGATGGAGTTCCTGTCGCTGGCCCGGCCATTCAGCCTGCTCGTGGATGGCGGCAACATAGTCCTTAATGAGGTCCGGCCAAATGCGGCTCTCGGCCTTGACGGTGTGGAGTTCACTCCGGTACCCGTCCCGCACCGTGGAGAGCTCACCGACACCGTGTGCTATGTCATAGAAGCCGACAGGCGATTGGTTTACATACCGGACACGGACAGATGGACCGACGCTCTCATCGGCGAGATATCGAAGTCGGATTTCGCCCTTATCGACGGCTCTTTCTATTCAAAGGACGAACTGCCGCGTTTCGGGGACGTCCCTCACCCGCCGGTATCCGAAGCCCTCAACCTGCTCGACCGCCTGGACACCGACATCTACTTCACTCATTTGAACCACACCAATCCCGTCCAGGCGGAGGGACGCGAGAGGGAGAATCTCGAAGGAGCTGGCTTCAGAGTTGCCTTCGACGGGCTCAGTATCGATATCTGAGGGGGAATGGTCCGCAAGCGGCCCACCCGTTGCTTTCCCGTGTGCCCCCGCCCGCGGTCAGTCTATCAGGACAGTTTTGGCCACCTCGGCCGAGCCGCCGGCGCGTAAGCGGCAGAAGTAAATGCCGGCCGGCAGCCTCACGCCTTCAGAGTTCCTGCCGTCCCACATAAGGGACTGGAGACCCGCCTCCTGCGTCACGTCCCTTAAGAGCGACCTCACTTGCCTGCCCCTGATATCGAAAATGTCGGCACGCACGACCGTCGGGGCGCTCAATGAGTACGAGACGGCCACGGATGAAGCGAAGGGATTCGGGGAGACCTTGAGGCTCCTCATTGCCGGGAGCTGGCCTTCGGGGTCTACCGACGCTTCGGCCCCCAGTCTTATGAGGTAGAAGTCATAGCCCCCGCCGGAGAAATCGTAGCCGTAGCCCCCTACTATGTATCCCCCGTCAGAGGTTATCTGTACCTCGTAAGCCTTATCCGTGCTGGAACTTCCATAAGCACGCGTCCAGAGCGAGTCACCATTGGCGTCCAGCTTTATAACATAGGCATCAGGTTTGCCATGCCCGTATGATTCGGTCTCACCCACCACGATGCAGCCCCCGTCGGATGTCTCCTTAATCGAGTACGCGCACTCGTAATGGCTCCCACCCAACACCCGGTGCCACAGGGTATCGCCCCCCGCATCGGCTCTTATCACATAGAAATCCCAGTTGAGTGCCGTGATGGAATTGGTTGTCCCCGCAAGCAAGAAGCCGTAATCGTCGGTACGGTCGATGCCGAAGCAGTCTTCCCATCCGCCGGAACCGTACGCACCAGTCCATAGGGTGTCGCCTATCTCCGACAATCTTATGAGATAGAAATTGTTTGACGTATAAAGACCCCTGCAGACACCACCTACGGAGTAGGTCTGGCCCCCGAGAGTGGTCTCGACGGCATCATGGGCATAAGTATTATTCACCTCGCCCAGGCGAACGGTCCATACCGTATCGCCGTCGGCGTCCGTCTTGAGCATCCAGGCTTCACTGCGATACCACCAGGAATTAGTGCTGCCTGCGACCAGGAAGCCCCCCTCATCAGTAGTTATGACGCAGTTCCCCCGGTCTGCACCTCCTGCGCCATATAGCTTTGTCCACAGAGTGTCGCCATCGGCATCCGTGCGGATAAGGTACAGGTCGCACGATCCTGCACCGTAAGAATAGGTGTAGCCCGCTATGACATATCCGCCATCCTCACACACACACACGCTATTTCCCACGTCCTCTTCCGGGCCTCCGAAGATTCGGCTCCACAAGCTGTCGCCGTTGGCATCGGTCTTAAGAAGGTACACGTCGGCATTCCCCAGAATATGGGTGAGGCCCGTCATTATGAATCCGCCATCAGGTGTTTGCTTCACCGAATAGCCGTAGTCCGTGTTCGAAGTCCCGATGAGCCTCGTCCACAGCGTGTCCGGTGAATCGGCACACGCGGACGTGGCTGAGAAAACCGACATAATGACTGATAGAATGACAGTCGCGGTCAGGTACTTGACTCGCATGCTCATTACCCTCCTTCCAGAGGTTCCACAACTTGCTCGCGCCCTGAATTATATCACAATGAGCCGGGTCTCTCAAGCCCGCAAGAGCTGCGAGACTTCAACGCATCCGTGTCGCTGCGACACGCTCTCGCCGCCGGCGGCCCCCCTTGTATTCCAAAACTGACGGCAGGAGGCGGAGAATCCCGGCTAACATGCTTTAAAGCAACGACATAGCCCAATAGGCCGCTTGATCCCCAGCAAGCCGTAGGTCTGCCGGCACTGGCACGGTACTTGCGATAGAGATGAAATCGGTGGCGTGCGAGAGAGGATTTCCAGAAAAATGAAACCTGTGACGTTTTCCTCTGTATTGCCGAATGAAGGTAATCTCAATCCGGTAGGTGCGTGCCACGGAACCGACCAGAACCCGATACTCCCCTGTATCAGGAGGCCGTGATGTTGAAGAGAAGTCGGTTTTTCGTGACAGCAGCGTTACTGGCAATTGTGATGGGGGCTGCCACCGGGACGGTGGCCCAGGAACCGGCAAGCGACGACACCGTGAAAGCCATTGTCGCCCTGCACTGTAACTGCGGCATCAAGATCGACGGCGTTATCGACGAGGACGTCTGGCAACTGGCCCCGAGGTCGGGGGGATTCGTGCAGTATGAGCCCGACGAGGGCAAGCCCGCTTCCGAGTCCACGTTCGTCCGCGTGGCCTTCGACGATGAGGCCCTTTTCGTGGCTTTCGAGTGCTTCGATTCAGAACCCGACAAGATCATAAAGCGGCTCACCCGGCGTGACCGGTATATCGAAGGAGACCTCGTCAACCTCATCATAGACAGCCATCATGACCACCAGACGGCATACGCCTTCGTGCTTTACGCGTCCGGGACACAGCGGGACGTCTATTATTACAACGATAACTGGAGCAATGACAACTGGGACGCCGTATGGGAGGGCCGGGCCAAGGTTCACGACTGGGGCTGGGTCGCGGAGTTCAAGATACCTTTTCACTGCCTCCGCTACTCCTGCGAGAAAGATCCCGTCTGGGGCATATACTTCAGCAGGAGGATATCCCGCAAGAGCGAACTCGACCGGTGGCTCTTCATCCCGTCGAGCACCAGCGGATTTGTGTCCCATTTCGGGCACCTCCAAGGGCTTTGCGATCTCAAGAGGTCCAACAGGGTAGAGGTGCTGCCGTACGCCGTGTCATACGCCGAGACCGAGTCCAGGCACGCCGGCAATCCCGATGGCAGGGACTACTCCGGTAACATGGGCTTCGATCTCAAGTACGGGCTCAGTTCCGCCCTGACTCTTGATGCCACCGTGAACCCCGACTTCGGCCAGGTCGAGCAGGACGAGACTGTTCTCAATCTATCCACCTTCGAGACATGGTACCCGGAGAAGCGGCCCTTCTTCCTCGAAGGTGCGCAGATATTTGAGACTTACTACGACCTCTTCTACTCGCGGCGAATCGGAAGGCCGCCGTCTATCTGGCCCGAGGATGTCGACTACTACACCGACCGCCCTATGGCCACCACGATTCTGGGCGCCGGCAAGGTCACGGGCAAGACCAGCGGCGGCACCTCGATAGGTCTCCTCGCATCGATGACCCAGAGGGAACATGCCGATTATGTGGATACCCTGGGTTCCGACCGGCAGGAAGTGATTGAGCCCCGGGCCAGCTTCCTTGTGGCGAGGATCAAGCAGGATGTCCTCGAAAACTCCGAAATCGGAGCCATGGCGACGGCTGTCAACCAGAACACCCTGGATCCCGCCTACACGGGCGGAGTCGACTGGCGCATCCGTTTCCTGGACGGCGATTACCTCACCGACGGTCACGTCGTGGCGTCCAGCACCGCGCCTGACGAGAGCGGCCACGGGGCCATGCTAGGGCTTGAGAAGAGCGGCGGCGAGCACTGGCGGGGATCCATACGCGGGGACTACCGCAGCCGCGAGCTCGACCTCAACAGGATGGGCTTCCTAGGGAGGCCGGATTATCTCTATTCCTGGCTCTGGGTCCAGTACAGGACCAATGAGCCCTGGTGGTTCACGCGCCGCATGTGGCATAACATAAACGTGGGCTATGCCAATAACCTCGACGGCGTCCCGCTTACCAGGGGCGGCAATTACAACAACTACATCGAGCTCAAGAACTACTGGTACATAGGCATGGGAACCTGGCAGGACTATGCCAAGCAGTACTCCGACCGCGAAACCCGCGGGGGACCACCCGCCCCCATACCCATCGGCCAGAACGCGTGGTTCTCGGTGGAGACCGACGCGCGCAAGCCCTACATGGGGGTTCTCGAGTTGAGCGGCGGTGATACCATGGACGGGACGTACTATGCGGTGGGCACATACCTGGAACTCCGGCCGCGCTCCAATATACAGGTGAGCGCGGGACCCAGCTTCAGATCGGACTGGGGCTCCTCCCGCTGGGTTAAAAACACCGAGAACGAGGCCGGCGAGCGCGACAAGGAGATATTCGGCGAGCTGGCTTCCAAGCGGCTTGACATGACCATCAGGGGCACGGTCAATTTCACGCGGGACATATCGCTTCAAATCTATGCCCAGCCATTCATGGCGTCTGTTGACTACAGTAATTTCAAGGTGTTGGTCCCCCCCGATGACTTCGAGTACGTCGGCAAAGACATATACGATGAAGAAGTTGAAGAGCCCGACTACACCTGGGCTTCCTTCAATTCGAACATGGTGCTCCGGTGGGAGTACAGACCCGGAAGCACGCTGTTCTTCGTCTGGGCTCATACCAGGGACACCACCACCGGCTACGGCAACTTTGATCTGGGGCGAGACTGGGATAACCTCTTCGCGAGCGCAGCCACCAACACATTCCTCATCAAGCTCAATTACTGGTTAACCCTCTAGAAGAGGTTCCCTCACGGGGCGAGGCCTTCCGCAAGGGTCCCGCCCCCTGCCTTTCTCATGCGATGCCCGCTTTCGATTCACCTTGAGTCTGGCCAGCTTTTATGAATACATGTAGCCAGAGTGAGGGAGATCGACATGACACCGTCTGAGAATACCCCGGCCGACCCGGACGACATCGAGGTATCGGGGCCATTCGCCTATGTCCGGATCTACACAGGGCCGGAAGGCAAGACCCATTTTGAGGATCTTGAAATGACCTTCGAGCTCAAGGACTTCGCCCCCCCCGCGCCCCCAATATCGGTAAGCCAGGCCTTCATGACGCAGGGCATGACGGTTATCTCGAGCCCCGGAGGCTGGGAAGGCAACTGGCATCCTGCCCCACGGCGCCAGTTCCTCATCATCCTCGTCGGCGAACTGGATGTGGAGGTCTCTGATGGCGAAGTGCGCCGCTTCGGCCCGGGCAGTATCATCCTGGTAGAGGATACCGGGGGTATGGGCCACATATCACGCGTAGTCGCCAAAGAGCGCGGCTACTGCCTGGTCCTGCCGCTTGCGGACGATTAGCTGACAACACCGCGTGCTTCGCGAGTCCTGATACCCTCGCATGTTGCTTGTAGTAGAATACAGCCGACCAGATACCGCACATCAGGAGGCATAACAGTGCGACGGCGGAGGTCGAACAAGGGCGATTTCGAGATATCGGAAATCGGGATAGGCACCTACTCGCTTAGCGGCGTATACGGACGCGCTGATGTCGACTCGGTCCGAGAGATGCTGAAGCGGGCGTTTGAGCTCGGCATCACTTTCTTTGATACAGGCCCTGGCTATGGTGACGCGGAGAAGATCCTGGGTGAGGTGGTCGGGGAGTTCCGGGATGACATATTCATCTCTACGAAGGTAGCGGGAGGCATGGCCGGAGAACCCCTGGCCTATAAAAGCATCATGGCATCCTGCCATCAGAGTCTCAAGAACCTCGGGGTCGATTACATCGACCTCTACGCCGCCCACTTCGACGACGGGAAGACGCCCGTCGAAGAAGTCATCCGGGCTTTCGAGGACCTGAAATCAGCCGGCAAGATACGCTTTTACGGCTTGGGACACGTCTTCGCAGAACGCGCCCCGATGTTCCTCAACAAGGGAGACTTCTCTACCGTCATGGGTGAGCTGAGCGCTGTGTCGGACCGCTACTACACAAGGATGCTGCCGCTGATGAGGACCAGCCGCGCCGACTACCTGGGCTTCTCAGTTACCGGCCGCGGCCTTCTCACGGGATCGGTCAAGGGGCGGTTTGGCCTCGAGAAGGGCGACATCCGGAATGTCGATGCTCTATTCGCCGGAGAGCGCCTGAAGAGCGGTCTCAGGATCGCCGAGAAGATGGCCGAAATCGCCGGCGAGATCGGGGCCAGTCGAGCCCAGGTTGCCATCCGCTGGGCTCTTAACCGCGAGAACGTAATCTGCGCCATATGCGGGCCATCTTCGGTCAAGCATATAGAGGAAAATGCCGGCGCCTCCAGTTTGTGCGGGGATACCGATTCCTTCAAAACCCTAGATAAATTCGTGGAGGAGGAATCCGCCAGTCTTGCTGAGAAGCTCTGCGCGGAGATCGAAGCCACTCTCAGTTCTCCCTTCCTGGGAACCGATGATATCCCCAGGCTGGTTTATGCGGCAGAGAGCATGGGTGAACTCGGCATGGTGCCCGATGAAAGGCTCATTCCAGTCTTCAAGCGGTTGCTCGGTTTGATGAACGATGAGTCATGCGAAGACGGCGCGGTCAACCAGGTAAAGGAGGCTATGGCCGGTTTGCTTCATGACGGGGGGGCCGGCCACCGCCACGCCTAGCTAGACAGGCTGCCGCCCAAGGCCGTTTGCGCAAGGCCGGCGGCCGCGGCCTCGTACCTCGGCGACTATCTCAGAACCACCATCTTCTCAACACTTGTGAATTCGCCTGCCATGAAGCGGCAGAAGAATATCCCGGGAGAGACCGACGAGGCATCCCAAATGGCCCTCTTATAGCCCGCCTGCTGCTCCTCATCAATCAGGCTCGCAACCTGCCGCCCGCGTATGTCATATATCTCAAGTCTGACGTGGCAATCCCGCGGAAGGGCGTATCTGATCTCCGTCGAGCGCGTGAATGGATTCGGACGGTTGGGGGAAAGGGCGAATACTGCCGGTAGACCGGGAGCCGCGGGCTCCCTGACTCCGGCGTCCGGCACCTCCACTATATTGGATATCTCCGACCATATCAGGGCTCCGTCCGCGGTCTTCACCGCGAAATAGTAGATGCTGTCCGGCAAAGCCAGGCCATTTACGACGCAAGTATCCCGCCATCCCGGAGGCCCGGCCATCACTCTTTGCGCGATGGTGTCGGCGTCAGCCCACCAGCTTGCCGTATCCCCATCGGGGAGGACGGTCGAATAGCGAATGTCATATTCGTAGGCCCATCCGCTGTCCGCATCGGCTCCCGGGGCCGTCCAGCAAAGTGTTACCGAAGTATCTTCCTGTGCAATCACCTGGAGGTCGAGGATCGGGGCCGGGGGAAGCGGGTCTTCCACGAAGAGCGGGCAGACGAACTCGCGAGTCAGCGTGTCGTCGGACGCGGTTATCCTGATTTCATGGAATCCCAAAGGCGTGATGGCGTCGGCTTCAAGAGTCAGATTGACTCCAAGTGTGCTGTCCGGCGGTACGCGAACCCGGTTTGCCTCAAATGAGTATAGAACCCCGGGAGGTAGATCCAACACATTGAGGGTCACACTGTCCTCGTAACCCTCATAAGACGGAATGGCAACCAGGTATTCCGTTGGTACTCCCAATGCCGTACGGTGACCGGGCACGGCAAAGAGGCCGAAGGTGCTCCAACCTGACTTGCGGGTAACGAATATGGTTACCGAATCACCGTCGGAGCTGGCGAGGTATTCGGCGCTACAGGGGTCGTCGTAGACGCGTATTGTGACTTCACCGGCCGCTGTGGGATCGTCCAGGCGGAAGGTTTCCCAGAAACCGCCATTGGCCCCCGTTCGGAAATCGCTATCCTGGTCGGGCGTCTTGGCATTGGTGATTATGGCCATGTGGGCCATACCGAAACCCGGTGGGGGATCGTCCCCGGCTTCCACGTAACCGACGACATTCCCGGTATTGCTACCGATTTCGAATTGGGAGCTGTCTGCAGGAATGTTGATCTCGACGGTCTGCTCATACGGAGGGTGCGCCCGGCTCTCAACGCGGACGCTGTTGGACCCATCGTGATCGTACCACTCATAGTCGGCCTTGAACGGCCGGAAGACAGTTATGTCGGCCTTCGCGAATACTCTGTATCTGACCGCACCTTCAGTGCTATCAAGAACGTCCGTTGCGAAGTCCCAGTAGAAGAATACGAAATCTGTGTCTTCGGTAAACACCCATTTGTAGTCCTCGCCCCCGCGGTTCCAGTCACCATACCCCTCGACTTCGGCATACAGCTTCACCAACATGTCATAGGCGTCGGTGTTGTCGTTGATATATACCGGAATCCTAAAAGTCGCATTGCCTAGCCCGTCGCTATAGCCGTAAGTCGTATCCCATATCGCAACGTCGGTCTTTAAGACCGGGCGCACGAGATCAGTTGAGATGATCGCGTATATCACGTCATGGTCGAGTTTGACTTCTATATGACCGACCTTGACGACGCCTTCAGGGAATCCCGCGATTGAAGACGATGGTGACGCCAGCCCGGCAGGGGAGCCGGCGTTTCCGCCGGGCGAGAGCGCAAAGGCAATTGTGGGTAATATCAGAAAAACGGCAAGCAAAGCCCCTCGCATGGCTTCCTCCCTGTAATGAATGGAACTCTCGCCTGTGGTGCTTAACCGGGATTATGTGGCAATTATACCACAAAAGCGTGCAATCTCAACCCTTAAGTGGCACCATCGTTCCGCGCGCCCCCTACCATTCGCGGTCGTAGCCCACGCCGAGCTCGGTGGGAAGCGGGTCGTCCGGGCTGAGCCCCGGGCGCGTCCAGAGATGATCGTTTTTGAAGACCTCAACAGAGTCCGGGTAGGCGAGCGGATAGATGTCGTTGCCCCCGGTGTCGAGAAAGAAGCCTATTGTGTTAATGTGGTCGCGGAGGCCGCCCCTTCCCGCCCCGTTGGCTCTTCCGAGCGTGAGCCGGGCAGCGCAATTATAGACGTCATCGCCTGTCTTGTCCCAGAACATGCCGATGCCGTTTGCGTTTCCGCCGCCGAGCGAGAGATTGGGAGCGTTGTAGACGTCGTCGCCCGCTTCATCTATGAGGAGACCCAGCGTGAAGTCATGCCCGGCCCCCTGGGCCATGTTCATCTCGGCGTTATATACGTCATCGCCTCCGGATTCCAGCAGAATCCCGAGGCCGAAATGGGCGCCCGAGCCCTGCACGTACCATATGCCGTTATATTCATCGTTGCCCGCCATGTCCGAGAGCAGGCCGATAGCGTACCAGTAGGCGCAGCCCTGTGCGAAGAGCCCGGCGTCATATATGTCGTCTCCTGCCCCGTCAATGAGGAAGCCGTGGCCGCCGGCCCATGAGTGGCCGTCAACGAAGTCGGCGCGTTTGCCGAATCCCACGCCCTGGGCTAGGTTGGCATTGTGTTCTTCCGTCTGCGGCGAGGGGAATACGATATCCTCGTCCTCTGCGACGTAATGGTCGTCGCCGGATTTGTCGACGAGCATGCCGATGCCCTTGGTGAACCCGTAACCCTGTCCCATCTGGTAGCAGTGGTACTTGTCCCCGCCAGCCATGTCGGACAAGACTCCTATGCCGAAGATACCGGCCCCCTGGGCGCCGATGTAAGCGTCGTACGTATCGTCACCGGACCTGTCCAGGAGCGCACCGACACCGAAGAGGCCAACCCCCTGCGTGAGGCTGCCGCCCCCGTACTTGTCGCTTCCGGCAAGATCCACAAGATAGGCGTATCCGAGTATGCCCGCTCCGAATGCCGGCTCCCCCCCGGAATCCGACTCATACACATCGTCGCCCGACGCGTCGATCAGGATCGACACCCAGTTCGCCGGGCTGCGATTCACCGCCCCTCCCCGGTATAGGTCATCCCCTCCCACATCGATAATGAGGAAGTAGTCATCCGCCTCATACTCGTCGTTGCCGGCGCCGCTGAGGACAATCTTGCCCAGCGCGGTGGGCCACTCAAAACCGAAGTCTTCGGGAAACTCAAGATTGGCAAGCGAATCGGCAACGAAGTCGACCGCCATGGCGATGTCCTGGGACGGCGTATAGAGATACTTGAAATCCACGAGGTCTATGAAACGTTCCATCCCGCGGTCCACAACGTCCTCATCCGTAGCGAGCGCCTTGACGCGCCCGTATATATCAACCAGGTCGAACTCATGCGCTGCGCGCTCGAAGGCGAGTTCGTGGTAGTCGAGCGAGTCGACTGCCGCCAGGATGACAACGGCGGCGAGGCTCTGGAGCTCGGCGGGCACTTCGGCCGCCGCAGCCGCAAGTCGCGCTCCACGGTGGTCGGGTATGGGGGCTCCCAGGAATTCCTGCAGATCCCGTATCGCCGAGTACAGCGGATCCTCCCTGTCGGCAAGTGGCCTGACCGAATCCAGGGGATCCGCGATGAGACCCCTCCGGATACCTTCGTTTATGCGGCTGGATCCGAAGGCGACGAGCCATGCAAGCGACTCGCAGTTCTCGAGCATGCCGTCCCGGAAGACCTTGCTGTAATGCTCGACCTTAAAAGGGCTCGAGTGAAGCGTATAGAAGAGGGGAAGGAAGTACCTGTCCCCGCCGTAGTTCGACATATCGCCGTAGTCGAAGGTCAGAGTCTCCTTGGTGAGCCCGATCTCCTCCAGCGCCATGTCGAACGGGTCCACCTCTTTCTCTACATATGCCCTCCCCGGCAGGGCAAACGTGAACACCAGTAGCGCAAGCAGCATAAGAGTCAGAGACTTCATGTCTTATCCCCCTCGTTTACACAAGTTGTGCAGCAAAATGCGGGGGATAACAAGCGAATTCGAGCGGGGCGGAAGCAGCCGAAGCTGAGGAAATGGGGGCGGCCCAGTAGGCGACCGGTAGGGGTGGGATGCGTCACGCTACCGCTGATACAGGGCGTGGACCACCTACCCGGTCCCCATGGTCTATATGAACTGGTGGTTCAGGCTTCCGGAGCCTCCCGCCTAGGACCTTTCACCCCGGCCCGAGCGCATCCTGCCGGTAATCCTGCCATCTTGATAGTACTCCGCGGCTATCCAGGGTCATTCCGCATCGTCAGGATAGTCCTCGGCGATTATGTCTTCGATCACGCGCTGGTCTTCGCGGGTCTTCACCAGGTCGAGAACATGATTGTACTCCGAGGCGACATCTTCGCCGAACCCCTCGACTATCCTCAAGGTCCGCTTGCCGCTCGTGAGCTTGGCCGATCTCATTCGCCGTAGCAGCGACTCGTAGGTCTTGTTGGACGTGTATGCTCTCAGCGAATAACGCGCCACGAACTCGCCGCAATCCGCGCACTGAACATAAACCCTTACGGGCTGGCCCTTGCAGAAATACATGTTATTCCTCATATCCACGGACCCGCATCCCGGGCAGTGCTCGAGCCTGGCCCCCTCCTGCCCGCAGTCGCTTTCATCGCTCACGGTATCTCGCCTCTCTTCCATCAGAAGACAACATATATGAACAGCGCGATCGCCACCGCGGCGATCACTGTCATGATACTCCCGGCCCTGGCCATATCCCTCACGGAGAAGTAGCCCGAGCCATATGCAATGGCGTTAGGTGCCGTACTTATCGGCAAAACCATCGCCGCAGACGCCGCCAGCGCCACAGCCACCCCGCTTGTGGCCGGCTGGATCGCCGAAACCCCCACCACTATGGGCAGCAGGAGGCTGGCAGTGGCGCTGTTTGAAATGAATGTAGTCATCAGGGCGGCCGACAGGCAGAATATAAGCAGGACAATCACAACCGGCAGATGCCCGAAGGGAATCAGGCCCACGATATAGGCGCTGAGCCCGCTCTCTTTCATGGCTATTCCCAGGCTCATGCCGCCGCCTATCGTAAACAGTATCCCCCACCCCAGGTCCTGCAAGTCCTCGTCCTTGAGAAGCCGGAGCCCGAAGAAGACCACGAGGGGAACCAGGGCAACGACAGATGCCGGAACGCCGTGCCACTTGGACGTGAGCCAGAGAAAAACCACAACCGCGAAGACCACAAGAACGAATACGGGCTTCCGGCCCACTCTCCCCTGGTCCCTGGACCTTATTTCTATCGCGCCCACGCCGGGTGGGAAGAACCGGCATAAAAGCAGCCAGCACGCTATCAGCAGGATGACGGCAACCGGCAGGCCCCTGTACATCCACTCCCCGAAACTTATTGGATGCCCCATATTCGCCAGAATGCCGATGGCAATGGCGTTCGGCGGAGTGCCTATGGGCGTGGCCATGCCGCCTATATTGGACGCAAAAGGAATGCCGAGAATTATGGCCTTTCTGAAAGGTTCGTCCGGCGCGAAGGTCGTCACTATGGGTATGGCCACTGCAATCATGAGGGCGGTCGCCGCCGTATTGGAGATCCACATCGAGAGAAAGGCCGATGTAGCCATCATCGCGAGCAGCACCGTCCTGGGGCCTGTGCCGGCTCTTTGCAATATGCCGCGGGACAGGCGCTCATCAAGACCGTATCGCTTTATCGCGGTGGCCAGCACGTATCCCCCCAGCACCAGAACCACCACCGAGTCGAAGAATGGATGGAGGAATACGGTATAACCGCTGCCCGTAAGCCCCAGCGGGCCTCCGGGCCGGCCCAGAAGAACCACTTCCAGTATCACCACGATGAAAGATGTCACATAGAGGGGGAACGGCTCCAGGATCCAGAGAATCGCAGCGGTGGTGAAGATGCCGAGGGTGAGGCGTCCGGCCTCGCTCAGACCTTCGGGGTGAAACCGGCTCACGGCATAACCCGCAATGAGAGCGATGGCGAATAAGGCGATGCGCCTCACATTGTTTGGCGTAAGGATCTCAAAACGCATGCCGGCCCTCCGCCGACGGAACCGCTAAACCATAACAGGACTGCGCCAATGCGCAAGGGGTTTTAGGAGGAAAGCGGACGGCGTCCCTTTTCAGGTTTGATCCGCCGGCGAGGCCTCATTCCGCACTCGATCCGCTGCCGGCGGCGTATGGCTTCAGGGCGTCATAGACCTTGCGATTGAGCGGGGTCTCTACTCCGAGCTTCCGGCCGAGGCGAACCACCTCGCCATTCAAGGACTCGACCTCGAGCCTCCGGCCGGCCAGAATGTCCTCAAGCTGGGAACTCCTGGTATCGGGCGTAAACCTCTTCTCTATGAAAGCGAGGTGGCGTTCCGCCGTCCCCTCCGGCAGCGCGATTCCACGGGCGCGGGCAACCAGTTCGGCCTCTTTCATTACGCCCAGGAGGAGCGACCTGGCCTCCATGTCTTCGAGTAAGGGGCCGATGGGCCGGCGGTAATAGGCCATGACACCCCCTGTGGCGCATATGAGGACCAGCTTCTCCCACATTGCCAGCCGGATGTCCGGGTGAATCTCGGAGTCTATGCCGGCATCGCACAGCAGGCGCCGGACCCTCTCCACCCTGCCGCTGCCGCCGCCCCCGAGCTCTCCGAGGTAGAGTTTGCCTTCAACGCCTCCATATGAGATCACACCGGGCGCCTCAATCGCACCCTGATGATATGAGACACCCCCGATCACCTTCTCGGCGCCCAGAACCTCCCCGAGTCTGTCGGGGGCCGCGATGCCGTTCTGAACGGGCAGTACGACGGACTCGGGTCCCACGAGCGGGGCGGCTGCCGCCGCGGCCGTCTCGAGGTCATACGTCTTGACGCAGAAGATGAGGAGGTCCACCCGCCCGATCCCTTCCGGATCATCCGTCGCAGGAACGTCCACAACGAAAGCCCGCGGGCCGGCCGTTTTCAGCGTGAGCCCCTGGCTTTGTATCGCCTTGAGGTGCTCCCCCCTGTCGATGAGCACGACACCCTCTCCGGCCATCCACAACAGCCCGCCGAAGAGCCCACCCATCCCCCCCGCTCCAATGACCGCAATCGTCATAATAAGGCCCCTCCCGCTTTCACCTGGATTGTATTGCGGCCGGCGGCCGCAGTCAATCGTCCCAAGAATACGGGAATACGCGCCCGGGGACCGTTGTCTAAACAGCAGAAGGAATAAACGAAAAGACTGAGGGTAGAGACGTGAAGAGATTCAGCATAATCGCAGTTGCCGCAGTCGCGGTCGGCCTCGGCGCCTTCTTCTTGAGGGCCGTAAGCGGGGCCGACGACCAACAGATGTACGAATACGCAGAGGTCTCGAGGGGTGACATCGAGAACGTCGTCACGTGTACCGGGACGCTGAGCGCCGTTGGCACCGTGGACATCGGCACGCAGGTCTCCGGGACCGTAGCCGAAGTCAACGTCGACTTCAACGACGAGGTCCGTGCGGGCACCATACTGGCCGTACTCGACACAACCATGCTCAAGGCATCCCTTATGGACGCCCGCGCCAGCCTCCTGAGCGCCGAAGCCCAGTACGACCAGGCCGTGGCCGAATACAAGCAGAACCTGCCTCTCGCAGAGAAGGGGTTCATCTCGGAAAGCGAGTTTCTCCCGTACGAGTACGCCGTGAGGACGCGAGAGGCCCAGGTCAAATCCGCCAAAGCCATGCTCGCAAGGGCCCAGGCCAATCTGGGCTATGCCGTGATCAGATCACCCATAGACGGCACGGTCATCCAGAGGACGGTTGAGCCCGGACAGACCGTGGCCGCGAGCTTCTCCACTCCGACACTCTTCATTATCGCTGCGGATCTCGCGGAGATGGAGATACACGCCCTGGTCGACGAGGGAGATATAGGACAGGTCGAGACGGGCATGAGCGTGCGGTTCACTGTTCAGGCGCACCCGGACGACGTCTTCGAGGGCGTCGTGCGCCAGATCAGGCTCCAGCCCGAGGCAGTACAAAATGTGGTCAACTACACCGTCGTGGTGGACGCCGCGAATGAAGCCGGGAAGCTCCTTCCGGGCATGACGGCAACGGTGGACTTCATAGTGGAACAGAGGAATGACGTGCTTCTGGTGCCGAACGCGGCCCTCAAAATCGTACCGACTGAGGACATGTTGGCCGCCATACGAAAGCGGATGGAGGAACGAAGAGGGGCATCGCCGGGGCCTGTTGGGGAAGCAGGAGAGCACAGCACTGCGCGTTCGCAAGGGCAGATGGTCAACCGCGGCGATATGCCCCTCGCGTCTTCCGGCGCCGGACAGTCCGGCTTCAAGGCGGTCTGGTATCTCGAAGACGGTGAGATCAGGCCCGAACGCGTGAAGGTCGGGGCCACGGACGGCAAATACACCGAGATAGTCAGTTCGCAGAACCTCAGGGAGGGGACCGCGATAATCAAGAGCCTCACCGCGGCGGGACAGGCGGCGGCCGGTGGCGGGCAATCCGAACAGGGACGGCGCCCGCCGGGGTTCAGGATATTCTAGGGCCGGGGAGCAATCATGGGACGCGTAATCGAGACCACCGGAGTGACTAAGACTTACAGCATGGGCGACCTGAAGGTGCACGCCCTGCGGGGTATCGACCTCAGCGTCGACAGCGGCGAGTTCCTGGCCATAATGGGAGCCTCGGGTTCCGGCAAATCCACGCTCATGAATATCCTGGGCTGCCTGGACCAGGCGACATCGGGGACCTACATGCTCGACGGCACGAATATCAAGGACCTGACCCGCAACGACTACGCCGATATCCGCAACCAGAAGATCGGTTTTGTGTTCCAGGTCTTTAATCTCCTCCCCCGCACGTCCGCGCTTGAGAATGTGGAGCTGCCGCTTATCTACGACCGCACGCGCCGCATCGAGGACCCGGACGGGGCGGCTGTGCGCGCCCTGGAGAGGGTGGGGCTGGGGGACAGGCTCGACCATGTTCCAAGCCAGCTTTCAGGCGGACAGCAGCAGCGCGTGGCGATTGCCCGGGCGCTTGTGAACGAGCCCAGCCTCATTCTTGCCGACGAACCCACGGGCAACCTCGACACCCGCACCTCCATCGACGTGATGTCGGTGTTCCAGGACCTCAACAACCAGGGCATTACAGTGGTGCTCGTAACCCATGAGGCCGACATCGCATCGTACGCCAGGCGCGTTATACAGATGAGAGACGGCAGAATAACGCGCGATTTTCCTGTCACCAACCGGCGGAGCGCCAGCCGGGACCTGGCCGATTTCAGGGATGACAATCCCGAGGACGAAGTGGCCGTCCTCAACGGGGAAAAGGGGTAGGCGCGCTATGTTTCAGATAAGGAATCTCCTCAAAGTCGCCCTGAGGAGCATAGTGAGAAACAGGATGCGCAGCCTCCTCACGTCACTGGGCATAATAATCGGCGTCTGCGCGGTTATCGTCATGGTGGCAATCGGCGAGGGATCCCAGGTGAAGATAGAAAGGCAGATCGCCAGCCTGGGAACCAACATTCTCGTGGTCTTTCCGGCGTCCATGCGCATGGGCGGGGTGAGCCAGGGTTCAGGCAGCTTCAACCAGCTCACGCTGGAGGACGCCGAGGTGCTGCGCGACGAGGGCACCCTCTTCGCGGGAGTGTCCCCGCTCGTGAGGGCGGGCGGTCAGGCGATCGGCGGAGGAAACAACTGGAACACGCAAATAAGCGGCGTTTCGACTGAATACCCGGCAATCCGAGCCTGGGAGATAGAGAGCGGAGAGTTCTTTACGGAGCGGGATATCGTCTCCAACGCCAAGGTGGCCGTCATAGGCAAGGCCATCGCCGACGAGCTCTTCCCCGGCGAGGACCCCGTGGGAGAGAGAATCCAGGTGCGCAACACGCCATTCAAGATAGTCGGCGTGATGGAAGAGAGGGGACAGAGTCCCATGGGCATGGATGAGGACGACGTCGTACTCGCTCCCGCGACAACCGTCTTGAACCGCCTCAAGGGCGGGCGCTACATAGACATGATCAATATCAGCGCGGTATCGACGGAGCAGATGGAAGCGGCCGAGGCCGAGATCGAGACAATACTGCGCAAAGCGCACGGCATCGAATTCGGCGAGGACAACGACTTCAATATCAGAAGCCAGGCGGATCTCACCGAGGCCGCCACCGAGACCACGCGCGTTCTGACCGTGCTCCTGGGATCGATTGCGGCGGTGTCTCTGATGGTCGGCGGCATAGGAATAATGAACATAATGCTCGTCTCGGTCACAGAGAGGACCCGGGAGATAGGCATCCGGCTCTCCATAGGCGCGCGGCCGGGCGATATTCTCACCCAGTTCCTGGCGGAGTCGGTGGTGCTCAGCGTCATAGGCGGGGTGCTTGGAATTCTGCTCGCGCTGGGGATTTCGCTTGGTCTGGGCAGTTTCACCGGCCTTACCGTCGTGGTAAATCCCGTGATAGTGCTTCTTGCTTTTTCGGTATCGGGGGCTGTTGGAATCTTCTTCGGTTTCTACCCTGCGAGGAAGGCAGCTGCATTGAACCCGATTGACGCCCTAAGGTATGAGTAGTGCCGCGGGCGCGTCGGGGGCAGCCCCCGTCTCAAATAGCAGGGGTCAGAAACAGGGGTCAGGTCTTGAAATGCACTGTGCATTTCAAGACCTGACCCCATGAGGTTATTTGATTAAGGTGGTTTCCAGGGTCCCCGAACTCGTCACGGGAATCTTCATCTCCTGACCCATCTGGACGGTAACAGAGAGGTCTGAATCTACGTCCGCACTCGCGTTCACGAGATAGCCTTCCTTATAGGCGAAGTACCAGGTTTCGGATCCTTCGGTGGTCCCGTCGATTACCAGGGGCGCCCCCATCTGTTCGCCCGTACCCGTCACGGTCCCGGTGAACTTCGAGACGATTCTCGCGCACTCCAGGCCCATCATCGTCTCATAGCCGTCCAGCGTATGAACGCTGACCGTCTTGATCGTGAGCTGGGTATTGCCCTGATCGAGATACAGGCTGTCCGGGCTCTCCCACGAGTCTCCGACTTTGACCGGCCGGCCTGCAAGGTTCGAGAAGATCGACTCGAAGTCGTTCTTGATGCTGCGGTCGCCCATGGGCCCTGCGCTGTACTTGATCTCCTCGGCAGTCGACAAATCCACCTCATCACCCAGCGGTGTGAGAACCATGTCGAAACTCTTGCCGAGCACGTCCTCCGTATCAGCCTCAAACTCCCCCTGGGCCGACTTCAGGCCGGCTTCCATCGAGTCGATGGTTATCCCGAGAAGGAGGTTCCCGCCCTTCATGCCCTTGGACTCGACCGTGAATGTGTAGGACTTGCTGGTAGCGCTTTCGTTGGTCTGGCCCATGACTTCCACTTTCTCAACGCCTTCATGGACGGTCTCGTACTTGAGAACGTCCCCCTGCTTCATCCGATATTCAAGGATGAGGCCGCTCTCGACGTCTCCCCAGACATTCTTCTTACCCGCACACCCCGAGAGCGCGCAGATAGCAGCAGCGACGAGCAGGAGTCCCGCGCCAACATATAAAGACCGAGTTGCCTTCATGTGTACCTCCTTTCCCGCGCGATTATATCCACGCTGAAGATTCCTGTCAATTGCGCACCCGTATCTGCTACGATTCGGAATACCCGGTTATTCAAGTTTGAATGGAGGAGCGATATGCGAATGAGACGCCTGCTCATGACAGTCTGCGTCGTAGGGCCGCTGTCTGTATTAGGCTGCGGCGGCCCGCGGGTCCCGTCCGACGCCGTCGCAATCGAGAGGTGCCTGCCCGCGGAGATCCCCGAACTCGGACTGGTCCGGGACGGGGGGATAATGAGATTCGCCGGTGACTCTCTGTTCAATTACATAGACGGCGCCGCGGAGATGTATCACAAATACGACTTCCTAGAAGTACATGTGGGCAAGTACGGGAAAGACGGCGCCACAATCACGGCCGACATCTACCGCTTCGCCTCCGACGATCTCGCCTTCGGTATGTATTCCACACTGCGTCCGGAAGACCCCGACGCCGTGGACCTGGGCGCAGAGGGTTTCACCTTCGGCCCCGTACTTATCTTCACCCGAGGCCCTTTCATGGTCAATGTTCAAACTTATGACGAAACGGCATTCTCGCCCTCCGATATCGAGGCCCTTGCGGCCGCGGTGAACAAGAATCTCACCGGCTCCACCACCAAACCGGCGACATTCCGGCTATTCCCGGACGCCGGGCGAGTCCCCAACTCCGAGAAGATAATCGCCGAGGCTTTCCTGGGGCGAGGCTTCCTCAAGAATGTCTATACCGTGGAATACGTCCTGGACGGCGGCGGCGCGACGTATTTTCTGTTGGACGACCATAGCTGGGCGAAGTTCGCAACTTGGTTGGATATCGCTGCTCCGCGCGATGTCGTCATCCGCGTCCCATCTGATCTCGCCTATGACGAGGGCATGGCCGCGATTCTAGAAGAGAAATACTACGGCAGCATCATCGCCGGTATCATCGACGGCCGCCTGGCCGGCATCGTAGGATACAGGCCGGAGTATGAGCAGGCCCTCCGGCAGTGGCTCAAGAGCCTGGCGGCAGGCAGCTGACCGGCGATTCAGGAGAGCCGGGCTAACCTGTCACCTCAGACCAGTAATGCCTTGAGTTCCTCAATCCTATAACCGATATCCACCGCGTTGCCGCACCTCGCAGTGCAGGCGGAGCAGGACCGGCAGGCCTCGATACCGCAGCCCGGAGGCGCTTCATCAAGCGCAGCGCGGGCTTCGCATAGATTACCGTACTGAGCAAGGTACATATGCGTCCTCATGAGCGCCGGCACATCGACTCTATTGGGGCAGGTAGCCATGCACAACCTGCACTGCCTGCAGAAGCCCAGGCCCAGCTGCAGTTCGTTATCGGCGAGAAATCTCTTCTCGTCCTCTGTGTACTCTATGTTCCCCATCACGGCGACGTCTTCCGCCATGTGCTCCAGGCTCGTATATCCGGGTATGGCCGTGGTGATGCTCTCATTCCTCAGCACCCACTTGAGCATGGCCTGGTTCACCGTGGCATTGTCGTATTGAGATAGCGAAGCCTGATTGGGAAGCCTGCGCCCTCCCGCCTGGGTTTTCATTGCCACGATCCCAATGCCCGCAGCGGCGGCCCTGTCTATGGCATCCAGAAGCGCCGTGTCATTTGCCATGGACACGTTTATGGCTGTGAGCACGACGTCGCATAACTTGTCATCCACGACCTTGTTGATGACGTCAGCCATGGATTCATGGGTCGAGACCCCCGTCGCGCGGACCTTGCCGTCTTTCTTGAGCTGGTCCATGGCCGAGAAGGCCCCTTCCTCATCGAGCTCCTCAAGGCTATGGACGCTGTGTATGTAGACTATATCCACGTAGTCCGTCTTCAGTCGCTTAAGGCTCCCTTCGGTGAGCTTGATGAATTTCTCTTTGGCCTCGGCCGCAGTCATGCCCTCGCGCTGGGCCGGCCGCCATTCCTTTGTCGCGATCATGACCTTGTCGCGTATGCCGAGTTCGCTGATCGCGGTCCCCACCATCTGCTCGTTCCGGCCGAACTGGTAGCGGGCGGCGGTATCGAACATGCGCACGCCGAGATCATACGAAGCGCCGATGAGCTCGGGGTTGTTGGAATTCATAACACCCATATTCACTATCGGCATCCTGAGCCCGGTCTTGCCGAGCTCGCGGTAAATCGCTTCCGATTTCCCGGCTTCCTTCGCGGCCTTCTCTTCGGCCGACGCCAATGAAGGCGCGACGCCCGCCACCCCGGCCGCAGCTATGCCGGCAAGCGAACGCGAGATAAAACCCCGTCGCGTCAGTTTGTTTTTCTTCTCGTCCATTATGACCTCCGTTCGGGGCGCCCATACCCTCTATTTAGTTGCATTTCTACTCTTCCGGTCTCTCAAGGAACTGCTCGGCGTTCGAGCGCAATACCCCTCTTAGCTCATCCGTCGCGGCCGGGTCGTCCGGCAGAACCTCAAGCACCATTCTGTAGCATTCGGCGGCCCCATCTTCATCGCCTGTCGCCAGATAGGCCTCGGCAAGGCTGTCCCAGGTATTGGCCGAGTTGGGATAGGCTTCCGTGTTCATCCTGAACACGGCCACAGCCGCTTCGGCCTGCCCCTGCTGCAGCAGACTGTAGCCGGCGTAATTGCAGTTGGCCTCCTCGAACAGCACTAACCCGGGGTTCTCGGCCCTGAACTTCTCGAATATAGCCACAGCCTCGTCGACTCCACGCTCCTGGAAGATTGCCATGAATTGCTCAGGAGTGGGGGGAAGTTCGCGCCCGGGCACGTGGCTATACACGACCTCTGCGAAGTCCAGCCCGTTGGCTTCCGGCCGCGCCCCGAGGAAGGTCCTGCCGCCCTCGCTGCCGTTCAGATAGGCTTCAAAGAAGTTCAGCAGGTAAGAACATGTGGCCTCGTAGGCTTTGCTGTCCGCCTCATTCGGGGCGAAAACCGTGGAAAGGAACATGCGGTAGGAAGAGAACACCAGCGTGCTCATCTCGCTGAAAATAAGCGCGTACCTGTCGGCATACTCCAGCGAGTCCACGAGTGAGGGGTCGAAGCCCTCCCGGCCGCCGCCGCATATGTGCATCATCGGCACGGAGGCGCGCCTAATGTCATACCGGGCGCTCGCCTCCGCGAGATCCCTGTATTCCGAGTAAAGGAACCTGGCGTTCAACCCGGCCACGGCGTCGACATAAAGGTTGCCCATCTGGAAGAGCAGTGCGGCGACGCCCCCGCCCCCGCTCCCAAGGACCCCGAGCCGGTCGTGGTCGATGAAGTCGAACTCATGCATGGCGGCAAGGACAAACCCGAGATCGTCGACCAGCACCTCGACGTCCATAGGGGTCTCTCCCGACCTCAAGCCCGCGGGGCCGTACGCATGGGTTCCTGCGACGACGAATCCATGGCTCGCCAGGTACTCGCAGAGAATTACATTCTCGTCGGCGCTTATATTAAAGTGCGGCGAGTATAGTATCAGGGGGAACCTCCCGGGCGCGGCGGGCGCGTCCCTCACCGCCGCCAGCTCCTCGCTTTGAAGATCGATGACCGCCCCGCGATCATTATTGAAGATGTAATGAAGGACGCCGACCTCCCTGTCCTGCAGGTTCCCGAGAAATCCGAAGAACCTGCTGTCTCCCGGATATATGAAAGCGTACTCGGCATGAACCATGCGGGGATCGGCGTCATCAGCGATCGCCGGATACCAGACGCATACCTGAACCGGCCTGCCCCTCTCTCCGGGCAACGGACTCCCGTAATAATCCTTCTTTGCCTCAAAGGACCGGGAGTAGTCGTACTTTTCAAAAGCCATAAAACCGACGGCGTGGCGGCCCGGTTCGAGATCCCCCCAAAGGGCCGAAGCCGCGGCATCGCCTCCGGGGGCGGGGCCGGCCGAGCAACAGACGACGGCAAAGGCGAGCATGCCGATACCGATTGTAATACGCATAGACATAGTCCCCTCCTGTTATGCTGTTAACTCAAGGTTGGCATTTCCGAAGGCACGTGGATCCGTGATTCCCCGCACTACAATACCATTGTGACCATCAAATGCCGTGCCGTCAAGCGGCTTTCGCCGCCTGAGGCGCCGGGTGCGGCCCGCAGATGGCCCATTGGCAGGAGGCCCAGAAGATGGTAGAATGGTAGTGGCTGGGGTGAACCCTACCCTTGTAAGACCCCTGTACGAGATGAGAGGTGCGATTATGCTGAGCCGGAGAAGCGCAAACCGTGGGCTGTCCGTGAATGCCCCCCGTCACATCGGACTCCTGGCCCTGGTCCTGATAATCCTGGCCGGGAGCCCATGCGCCATGGCCGCCGAAGAAGAAGCAGCCATTGCGGTCGGCGGAGCGGCATCCCGATATGAAGTCACATACCGGGCTCAGGTCCGATTGGATGACATCCGTTTCGGGCATCACATGGGATACGATACCGTGGCGCTCGAGGCCGCCGGCCGTATCAAAGACCCAGGCCGGCCGGCGCTGCCCGCCTGGACCGCGTATTTGGCTGTACCGGCC
>JASFEA010000017.1:0-31762 GCA_050125095.1 bacterium | reverse complement strand
AGACCTTGAAGGCCTGCAATGCTCCGAGGTAGGTGGGCTTGCCCGTTATGATGACATCGCCCTCGTCTATGAATATGCGGCCGATGAGGTCGAGAGCCTGCTGGGAGCCGTTTGTAAGCAGTATGTTCTGGGGCTCGGCGTCGACCCCGTACTTCTGCATCTTCTCCGCTAGAGCCTCGCGCAAGGGCAGGTAGCCCTCCGTGAGGCCGTACTGCAATGCGCGCTGTCCGTCGGTGTTCAAGACATGCCGCGAGGCCTCTTCGAACTCGCGAATAGGGAACAGCTCGGGCGCGGGCAGGCCCCCGGCGAAGGATATGACGTCCGGCATCTGCGTGAACTTGAGAATCTCCCTGATTATGGAGCTGGACATGCACTTGGTCCGGCCGCAGAAGAGCGTATCCCACTGAGTGGTGACGTCCGTCATCACCGGCTGGCGATTGGTGTTATTTTCCATTTAGGGCACCTCCTGGAAGGGGCAGATTACTTCTATCCCAGCATATTGCAAAAAGCGCCGTAGTCAAGGGGAAACGGGGTGTGAGGGACCGCCGGGGCCCGAGGGCTATGGGAGGAGGTGGTACCTGGGATTCTCCCCCACGTCCTTGCAGGACAGGGCCTCGACGACGCTGTAGATATAGTCCCCGGTATCGGGATTCTTCTCCTTGAGGTCCACGATCTTCTCGCCCGGGGCCTGGGTGCCGTCGGCGTTCTTGACGATCTTGACGACCGGACGGTCGGGCTCGTCATTGGCGTCATGCTTTACCACTATGCCGGCCTCGCCCGTGTTGAGCCTGACGACCGTGCCGACCGGGAATATCCCCAGCGACGCCGCGAAGGCCTTAACCAGCACCGGGTCGAACTTGGTTCCGGCCTGCGAGAGAAGGTACTGCAGGGCCTCGTGGGGCGAGTGGACCTTGTTCATATAAGGCCGCTCCGTGGTCATGGCGTCGAAGGTGTCCGAAATACGGACGATCTTGCTGTAGAGGTCGAGCGGGACCTCGTCCTCGGCGCTGGGATAGCCCGTCTGGTCCATGTTGATGTGGTGCTGGAACGCCACCACCAGAGAGCGGATTATCTGCTGGTTGCAGCGGGGCATCTGTGAGAGGAGCTGGACGCCGGTGATTGTGTGATTCCTCAGCGTCTTCCACTCGTCGACATCGAGCATGCCCACCTTGTTCAAGACCGAAGCCGGGACGGACACCTTGCCTATGTCGTGGAAGAGAGCCGCGATGCCCAGCTCGGCCAGCTGAGTCCGCGACAGGCCGACCCTGTGGCCGATCGCCAGCGAGAACATGCATACGTTGACGCTGTGTGTGAAGGTATATTCGTCGTGGTCCTTGATGGCCGACATGGCGAGAAGCGACGCCTCGTCGTCCAGGAGGACGTCGACCGTCGCCTGCACGGCGCGCTTGGCCTTCCTCAGGTTGGGCACCCCGCCCGGGCGCTGTGAGAGCATGGCCGCCTTGGCCGCCCGCAGCGTTGAGTAGAACACCTTCTTGGCGCGCTCGCGCTTCGAAGGCGGCTTGATTCCCAGGAGCTCCAGGTCCTGGCTTTCGGAGGCAGGGGAGAGGGTTATATTCTTGATACCCGCTTCTTCGACCGCTTCGATGGCTTCGCCCCCGGTGAGCTCGTCGACCTCGGCCTGGTTCAGAGCCACGAAGAAGTCGATGAGCTCTTTGGCGTCCACCTTTTCGTTAATGAGCATCTTCTCCATTTCCAGGTCGACGGCCCTCTTGAGCAGATGCTTGTAAGACGAGAAATTGGATATGTCGCATCTGAGCCGGGCGTCGTTTACATATATGCAGTCTCTCCAGAAGCGCAGTTCTATCTCGGGGTGCTCCTCCGCCAGCGCCTTGAGATTGGCGACCAGGGTGTCGGCGGCCTGGCGCACGGTGTCGTTATCGGCGTTGTATATCTTCAGGAGCTTCTCCATGGCCACCATCTGGCTTACCACGGCGATCCCGGCCCTCAGGATGTGGGAAAGCTCTTCATCCTGCTCCTGATACTCCGTCCTGTTTCTTGTCAACGTGCTCGAGCCGTCACTCTGATCCACGTTCCTCCCTCCGTCTCCACGGACGCTCGGAATCCTGGGGCTCGGACTTCATATTGAGCACCTCGGTAAGCGCCTTCTTGGTGTCCTGTGTGGATTTCCTCTGGAAGATGCCGCCCATCGCGAGAATGGTGTTGGCGACGCGGTCCTGTACCTCATCGGGCAGCCTTCTGATCACAAGGAGCATTCCCTTTTTCTGGTCATGCGAGAGCATTGCGAACTGCTTGGATGTGAATACCTCAGTGAGAAAGTCCTCGCATTTCTCCCCCTCGATATCGGTTATGGTAACGAGCGCGCGGCGCCGCACCAGAGGGTCTTCGTCGTCTATGAGGCTTTTCGCGATGTCCACGGCATGGGAATCGCCCATCTTGGCGGCCAGCGATACGACGCGGGCGCGGACCTTCGGCGAGGCGTGATTCTTGAGTCTGAGCACTTCCCTCATGGCCTGTTCCGACCCTATCGCCTCGAGTACGTCGAGGCACATCTCGGTCTCGAGCGGGGCGTCGTTGTTCGAGTTCTGCAGTATTAGCGGCGGGTCGTCGGCCGCGATGGAGGCCAGGGCCCCCGCGATGACCTGCCGCGACATCTTGTGCTTGCAAACAGAAATGAGTCCCAGTATGGGCTTGATGGCGCGCGGCGAGAGCTCGGAGAGATACCTCAGGATGTCATCCGCCTGCATGCCCAGATTGGTCGATATGATCTCGGCGATCTGCATGATGTTCCGGTCGGCGTGGCCGGCGTCCACGATTCTGCCGAGCGCCGCCTTGATCTCGGGGCTCTCGCTCTTCCCGTACACCGCCTTGGCTTCCTTGATTACCGTGGCGGCGTCTCCTATACGGCCCCTCTGCACGGCCATGTCTATGAGGTGCCCGACGGCGTTCGAAAGGTCCATGAACGCGTCGGGTGACTTCTTGATATCTATGGTGGACTGGATGACATGCCAGGCTCTCAATATTAGGAGGTCGTCGTCGCCCGACTCCACCATGGCCTTGGCCTGGTCGAGTTCGTCGTTGGTGAACTGGAGCATGTTCTTCATCTCTTCTATGTCCTGAAGCTGCTCCGGCGGCATTGCCTCAGCGTCGGGCCCGAAGACGTCGTCCTGCACGCCCGCGGCCGACTCCTCCCTCGGGCGCTGCACCTCCAGCTCTTCTTCGTAGTCCTCGATTTCGTAGTAAGTGATGCGCTTGAGATCTTTTTCCCAGAGGAGCGTCACGAAGTCTTCCTCGAGATTGTCTATCTCCATGCACTGGCTGAGGGCCTCGAGAAGGTCCAGGAGCTCCTTGGTCGACACGCCCTTGTGGAATGAGAGCAATCTCACGCCGTCGCGGTACATCCTGAAGGCCAGGCTCTGATGCTTGTCGGGATTCTCATATACGGCTTTGCCGCCGTAGTAGAGGTCGAATTCCGAGACGATCAGCGACAGGGTTTCATGATCATAGAGGAACTTCTGCAGCGCGCCGGCGAACTCGGTAAGCGAAGACAGGAACATGCGGTTATTGGGAAGGTATACCTGGTAGTTCTTGGCGGCCTTGGAAAACAGGCCGACAATGTCTCTTACTTGCTTGTCGATTAGAGCGTCTACATCGACGGTAACAGTATCAGGCATGCCGCCCCCTTCTCTGGGCGGAGATGCTCCTTAAGCGGAGTGCACCCCCAACCATAATAAATATCGGCAATGCATCCCCGGGCCTTAATATATAAGAGGGCGGGCGGATAGCCGGCGGGAGGCCTTGCGGGCCCCGTCCGGGCGCGGTCAGTGAGGTGCGGTGGAGAGGGCCCCAAAGCGAGAAGGCAGGCCCTGGCCCCGGGGCCGTGATCCGGAAGATGAGGCCTGCCTCAAATGAGGCCCGCATAATAGACAGCAACTGCGGGTTGTGAACTGGTTTATCGGAGCCCCATGCCTGACTCTGAACGCACTTCAAAGTGCCACCGTTCACAACCCGCAGCTGTCTATTACTGTGGGCTGATTAGTCTGTCGGTCGTTGGGCTTTCTTTGCTTTGGCCGACTTGCCGTAGAACATGCTGTCGAGGACATCTTTCTTGAATCTCCACTGTCCTCCGACTTTGATGCCCGGCACTTTGCCCTTCTTGGCAAGCCGGTAGAGCGTCCACTTTTTGATATGCAGGTATTCAGCGGCGCCCGTTATGTCGAAGATGACGTCCATCTATCCACCTCCCATTCCGGATAGCGGGATTTGTTTGCCAAAAGGTTTTTCTATGAAGGGTTTTCGGCATGCGTCGATTTCGCTTTAGCAGAAATTGTTGCTCTACCTGTAAAGTCACCTTTCTTCCGCCGGGGGTCACTATTTTGGCACTGGTTGAGGCATGCCTAATGTGTTATAATTACAGGGGTTTTACCGATAAGGAGGACAACCTATGGTGGTCAAGATTTGTGTTTTTTTGTCTTTGTTAGCATGTATTATGCTTACCCCTGTGATTCTCGCCGCCCGGGGAGGGCCGGCTTACCTTATAGAGATCGACCTTGAAGGCATGGAGGCGCCGGCGCTGCGCGCCCTTGAGGGCGCAGGCAGCGAGACCCTGAAGCTCGCCGGCCGTACCGCGGGCGCGGCCTTGCTTCACGCCTCGGGTGAAGACCTCGAGACTCTCAACCGCCTCGGCATCGAATTCGACGTTGTGGCGGAGGAGAGCCACGATGTCGAGTATTACATTGTCGGAAAGGGCCTGGGCGTGGAGGACGCGCTTGAGGCGGCGGAGGCCGACATCCTTGTTGACCGCGCATTCTTCTATGTAGTCGCCGTGAGCCCGCAGACTTCCTACAGTCTGCACCTGCTCGATTCCGAGCGGCGCCTGAGCCCGGTGACGGGCCCGGCTGTGCCGCTGAGACTGGGAGCGAGCGCCATGGCAGAGACCCTGACTCCGGCCCCGGCTTTCACCTACAGCCCCGCAGTCCAGGCAATGGTGGACGAGGTGGACCAGACCAGGCTGTATGATCGCATACTGGAGCTCAGCGGTGAAGTCAATGTCGTCGTAGGAGGCGAGACCTACAGGCTCGACACGCGTTACTCGCCTACTGCTCTCTGCAAGATCGCGGGCTTCTACCTTAAGGAGAGGTTCGAGGAGCTCGGGCTCGAGACCGAAATCCACTACTTCAACTTCCTTAGGACTCTCAAGTCTATCTACTTCCCGGCGGGCAATCAGAGCGGCTGGGCCGTCGGAAGGGGCGGTGTCATTATCCACACCGACGACGGGGGGGATACGTGGTGGCCCCAGGACTCGGGCCTCGACATCGCGTTGAATGACGTCTTCATGATAGATGATTATGCCGGATGCGTTGCCGCGAATGGCGGCGAGATGCTCTACACGCTAGACGGCGGGGACAACTGGCAGCAGGCAATCACGCCCACCGGGGTGGATCTCAATAAGGTCTATATGACCGACGCCAACACGGGCTACGCATGCGGCGACGGCGGCGTGATGCTCAAGACCACAGATGGCGGCGCCAGCTGGTTCTCGCTTTCCAGCGGGACCGGCGATGACTTGAGCAGCGTGGTATTCGTCAACTCGACCGACGGCTGGGCCGTGGGGGAAGGCGGCAAGATAATCCGTACCGAAAACGCGGGGTCATCCTGGAGTAACGCTTCCTCGCCGACGTCCGACGACCTTATGGACGTCACATTCGTGGGAGTGACGAACGGCTGGATATCGACGGCGACCGGCAATGTGCTCAAAACGGAGGACGGCGGGACCTGGCTGGAGGTCTCGACCCCGGTTACGACTTCGCTGCGTTCGGTCTGCTTCGCCCCCAACGGCCTTACGGGCTGGGCTGCCGGCCTGAGCGGCGGGGTCGTTAAGACCCACGACGGCGGAGATACATGGTCTGACCTGAGCATATACAGCGAGCCGGTGCTCTGGGACATCTACTTCGTGGACAACAATGAGGGGTGGGTCTGCGGCAGCGCGATCCTGCTCTACAGCGTCAACGGCGCGGTCGACTGGGACAATCAGATCATTGACGTGCAGGACGGCGACATGAACATCATTGCCACCAAGCCAGGCACGGTAAGCCCCGACGAGATCTATATCATCTGCGGCCATTACGATTCCATCTCCAATAATCCGTATTACGACGCCCCCGGCGCGGATGACAACGCCACCGGATCCCTGGCGGCGCTCGAGGCCGCCCGCGTACTTCTCGACCAGGATTACGAAGCAACCATAAGGTTCGTCTGCTTCTCCAGGGAGGAGCAGGGGCTCGTCGGCAGCAACGCCTACGCCAGGTTCTGCGCGAACCGCGGCGACAGCATTCTCGGCGTGCTCAATTTCGACATGATAGGTTACGTCGACGTGGCCCCGGAAGAGATCGAGATACTCCATGACGAGGCTTCGGAGTACCTCGGCACTGCATACGGCGATGCCGCCGCGCTTTACGTCCCGTCTCTGGACTGCCGCATACGCAACAGCCCGGGTTCGAGGTCCAGCGACCATGCGTCTTTCTGGGACCAGGGCTATGCGGCGTTCTGCAGCATCGAAGATGCCCCGCCGGTTTACCCCTATTACCATCGCACCACCGACAGGTATATATACATAGACTTCGACTTCTACGAGGACGTCGTCAAGGCCGCCGTAGCCACGCTGGCCGAGCTGGCCCGGATCGACTCCACGTCCGCGGGCGTGCCCGGCGAGTTCGCGGCTGCGGGCATCAGGGTTCTTCCTAACCCTTGCATCGGCGGCGCTACGGTGGAGCTGGCCGGCAGGGTGAGCCCGCAGACGGAGGTCGAGTTCTTCGACATCCGGGGCCGTCTGGTGAGCAAAGCCCGCTCCGAGATGTCCGGCAACAGGGTCACGGCGACCTGGAACGCGGAAGACGAGAACGGCAGGCCGCTCAGCCCGGGCATTTACTTCGCCAGGGTAGCGGGATCCGAGGAGACCGAGAAGGTCATCCTTCTCAAGTAGGCCGAGCACAAAACGGGGTCAGGTCTTGAAATGCACAATCACGGCCTGGAGCTCCGTGCTCACCTAGAACTCCGTCTTTCCGCTGAAATTGAAGCCCTTTATCTTCATGGCGGGCACCACGGCCGCGCCCTGCCAGGTCGAGATATTGAGCTTGGCCTGCTTCGAGATCATCTCCACATTCGAAAGAGCCTCGAGCATGCTGTGCGTGAATCTCATGTTCTTTAAGGGATAAGCGATCTTGCCGTTCTCCACGAAGAACGTGCCGTCCCTGGTCATCCCCGTGAACAATGCGCGCTTGGGGTCCAGGAGCCCGTTGATGTAGTGGAACCTCGTCACCAGTATGCCCCGGTCCATGGACTGGACCATCTCTTCTCTGGTGCTGTCTCCGGTCCCCACGAACATGTTGAGCGGAAGCGCGTTTACCTGCTCGCCCGGGGGGAGCGCATGGCCGGTGGAGCGGACTCCACCGCGCTTGGCGGACACGGTATTGTGGACGACGCTCTTTGCGACGCCCTTGTGAATGAGGTCGACTCTCTGCTTCGGCACCCCCTCGAAGTCGAACGGCATGGGAAGCCCGGCAGGATCGAATCCGTCGTCCCACATGGAGATGTTGTTCCCCATTATCTTCTCGTCGATATTGCCGGCCATGAAGCTCCGGCCCTCCTGGAACCAGTCTGCGCCGAAGCCTATGTATCCCAGCCAGTCGAGTATGGAGTTCAGGGCCGCCTCGGAGATAACAACGTCGTACGCGCCCTCATCGATCTCCCGGGGGTCCTGGCTGGCCGCACAGATGCGTGCGGCCTCGTCTCCCAGGCTCGCCGAATCGAAATCGTCGATGTCGAGGAACGAACCGTCGGCGTATCCCGAGCTCGTAGGCGACATTATGACGGTGTTGAGGTACCCGGCGCTGTACTTGTGGTATTGCTCTGTGCCTGCCGAGTTGGCCACCGCCAGTTCCTTCGCAGCCGTCCAGTGAGAGCCGGCGGCCAGGAAGTTCATCTTGTTGGCGGCGTCTATCACGGCCTTTACATTCTCAGCCCGCCGCTTGGGTGGGCACTCGCCGGTGGATTCGAAATAGGCGTCCACCTTCTCCGCCCTGGGGGATGCCGGGAAGGCCTCGAAGTCCGGGTTGTCTACCTGGGACCTGGCGATCTCCACAGCCGTGCGCGCGAGCTTCTTGAGCGAGTCCTCGTCCAGAAGATTGGATGATGCCACGCCTATCTTCTTGCCGACAGCCGCGCGCAGATATACTACGGCGTCCTTCTCGAAGACGTTCTGATGTATCGTCGAATTGGCGAACCGCGTAAGGCCCGTCTTATCGGACATCACCAGGGCCTCAGCCTGATCGGCCTCCGTCAGCGAGATCACCTTCTTCAGGAGCTCTATTGCCTTGGCTTCACCTAGCATCATGCACCTACCCTTACGTTTCTGAACCTCGCCGGCGAAGTCCCGTGGGCGACATGCGCGAGCTGGATGGGCTCGCCCTTGCCGCAATTGGGGACTCCCCAGATATGCCAGTGTTTGTCGCTGCAGACAGCGTCGCAGCTTCCCCAGAACTGCGGTGTGATGCCGCTGTAGACGGGGTTCTTCAGCATTTCCTTTATCTTGCCGTTCTTGATCTTATACGCGACCTCGGTGCCGAACTGGAAGTTGAGCCGCTTGTCGTCGATGCTCCAGCTCTTGTTGGTGTCGACCAGTATGCCGTCCCTGGTGTCCTTTATGAGCTCGTCGTAGTCCCAGTCGCCCGGCTCAAGGTTGATGTTGGTCATCCTTATGAGAGGGATGCGGTTCCAGCCGTCTGCACGCATGCAGCCGTTGCTCCGCTGTTTGAGCTTCGAGGCCGTCTCGCGCGACGTGATATAGCCTGAGAAGTTCCCGGCCTCGACTATGGGCGTCCGCTGGGCCGGCACGCCCTCGTCATCGTAGCCGAACGTGCCCAGGCCGCCCTCGCATGTGGCGTCTGCCGTCATGAACACCTTGTCGGAGCCGTACCTGAAGTTGCCCATCTTCTCTACCGTGAGAAAACTGGTGCCGGCGAAGCTGGCCTCCATGCCGAACACCCTGTCGAGCTCGACGGGGTGCCCGCATGACTCGTGCACCTGGAGGGCCAGCTGCGAGCCGCCTATTATGAGTGTTGTTTCGCCTGACGGGCAGACGGGGGCCTTGAGAAGCGCTGCCGCCTCCTCCGCCGTGCGCTCGGCGTTTCCGGCCAGGTCGAGCCCCTCGAAGAACTCGAAGCCGCGCGTGGCCGTGTCGCCCCAGGAGTTGGGGTACGACCGCTTCTGCACGTCGTCGTCCCCGACCGCTATCGCCGTGATGCCGCCGCCGCATTCAATGATCTTCTGCGTTATATCGGCGCCCTCGGTGCTCAGGAAGACCTTGTCCGTGAGGAACGAATTGCATGAACACTCCCGCGTCTTGATTGCGGGATTCGCCCCCATGATCCTGTCGGCCTCGAGAAGCACCGCGATCTTATCCTCCAGCGGAACGGCAAACGGGTCCCTCGCGATCCTCGTCTCATAAGTGTCTACCGCGGTCTCGGGCTCGCCGAGGTCGACGTCGGAAGTCTTGGCGAGCCTGGTCGCCCTGGCAATCTCTATCGCCTCCTCAGCCACCCTTGCCGCTTCCTCCTCCGAAAGCACCGAGCTCGAGGAAAATCCCCAGCAGCCGTCGACGATGACCCTGAAGCCGAAGCCCTTCGAGGATGAGTCGCTGATCGAGTCAACCGACCCGTTCTTGACCTTGAGCCTCTCTATGCGCGATGTGAGCAGCCTCACGTCAGCGTAGTCAACCTTCTGCTTGATCGCGTCAAGCACGTTCTTCAGCGCGTTCTTCAAATGCCGCCTCCTTCCAAAACCAAGTCGGTATCAGGGAGATTGATGGTTAGCAGACAGGCAATATTCAACCACGCCCCGGTTTGAAAGTCAATGGTATGAGTCGATGGGGTCAGGTCTTAGGGGTCAGGTCTTGAAATGCACAGGGGGCTGGCCCCCGGGAATCGAGTCCGGCCCGAAGATTCCGGAAGTCTGCACCGGGTATCTGCCCCGAAACTTAACGCTCGAGTGGCGTAGCGCCCTGTTTGAGCTCGGTCAGGCGCTTGTTGGCCCTCTTGACATACACCTCAGGCGAACGCTGTGAGTGGCGGATGAAACTCTCGTAGGCTTCAATCGCTTCACCCGTTTTCCCATTCATGTCAAGGAGCATGGCCCGGTGGAAGTGGGCCTTGCCGAGTGTCGGGTCCTTCTCGATGGCCAGTTCGAAGTCCTCGAAGGCCTTCTCGTGCTCGCCTCTCATGTAGCGCGCGATGCCCCTGTCGCAGTAGGCCTCGGCGTAATCGGGATCGAACTCTAGTGCCCGCTCGAACTCCTCTATAGCTCTGTCGTATTGCCGCTGATTGATAAGGCTCGCGCCCGCCTCGTATCTGGCCCTGGCCTGCCGGAGATCTTTCGGCGCCTCTCTGGAGCAGTCGCACATGGGCAATGCCGCCGCGAGCACGCACGCCAGAACCAGGGATACGGGCTTTTCTACATGAACAGGCTTCATGAGCATAAGGATAAAGCAATCGGGGCCGGGCTGCAAGACCCTGAGTCCTTGCTTCCTCCGCAACGGGTGGTTATTCTGGGGGGAGTTTGGCGGGTCTTTGCGGGGATAGGTATATGGAGAACACAGCCGGGCCGGTGCAGGCCCCGAGGCCGCCCAGGGGAATCAGAGCCCACGCCATCGGCATAGCCTGGCCGGCGACCATCGAATACATCGTGATGACGGGCATCATGCTCGCCGACACCATTTTCATCTCGCGGGTGGGTACCGAGGAGGTCGCAGGGGTCAGCGTGGCCTTCACTCTCATCTTCATGTTTGTCGGGCTCTTCAACTCGGTTGCGATCGCGTCAACTACGGTAGTCGCCCAGGCCACCGGCGCTGGAAAACCGGGGGCGGGCGAGGAGGGGGCAGCCCAGTCTTTGCTTCTCGCGGTAGCCATCGGTCTCCTGACGGGCATCGCCGGGTTTGCGGCGGCGGGACTCACCATGAAGTTGATGGGCCTCACAGGGGAGGAGGCGCGCGCGGGTGCAACGTATATGGGCATTGTGCTGCTCTCGGCGCCCCTCTATGCCCTCGCCCTGACCGGAGGCGGGATCATGAAAGGTGTCGGCAACACCAGGACGCCCATGGTGTTCACCGCAATAGCCAATTCGGTCAAGGTTCTCTTGAGCGCCGTGCTCGTCTTCGGTCTCATGGGCTTCCCCGCGCTTGGAGTCAAGGGGGCTGCGCTCGCCACCGTGGTTGGATACAGCCTCAACGCGCTCATGGTCTCTGCCAAGCTGGTGCACGGATTTGATGGCATGAGCCTCAAGCGCCCGGCTCTGTTCCGCCCCCGGCGCGACCTCTTGAAGCGTCTGTTCGCGCTCGCCATGCCTGTCGCGGGTGAACAGATAATCATGAGGATGGGATTCGTTTTCTACATGCGCGTGGTTTCCTCACTCGGCACCATTGCGCTGGCGGCAAATGTGATGGCCATGCGCCTCGAGTCAGTGGCGCTTAACGTGGGATTCGGGTTTACGGTTGCATCCACGACCCTGGTGGGCCAGGCGGTGGGGCGGCGAGATTACGTGGAGGCGGAAAAGAAGGCCAACGTCACGGCTCAGCTCTCGGTCTCCGCCATGGCCGCCATGGGCGTGATACTCCTCCTGGTGAGAAAACCGGTGCTCGAGATCTTCAATCCCGAGCCCGAGGTATACGGCCTCGCGCTCGCCTGCCTCGTCATCGCCGCATTCGAGCTCGTGCCGCTCGGTTTCATCTTCACTTATGCAGGCGGTCTCCGCGGGGCCGGCGACACGCGCAGCCCGATGATCGTAGCCCTTGTGGGGACATTCCTGTTCAGGCTGCCGCTTGTCTATCTCCTGGCCATACCATTTGGTCTTGGACTCAAGGGAGTGTGGTACGGTACACTGCTGGATTGGATAGGCCGGGCTGTGGTCATGTACGTGATCTTCAGGCGCGGCGGGTGGAAGTCCAAGGCTTTCATCCAGAAGTCCGAGTAAGGGGGCGCGCCGCGGCCCGGTGTCCTCTAAAGAAGGAGAGCGGTAATGAAGAAGGTCAGAATCACGGTGACGGAAGGCAAATGCAATCAGAACTTCCACAAGGTGGGGGACTCGTGGGTGGTGGATGAACTCACGCCTGAAGGCATCTGCACTTCGGCTTTCAATGCGCTCTTTCCCCAGATACTTACCCTTGCCTGCGGCGGCGAGTTCTTCTGGGAAGACAATCCCAAGGTCGGGTACGCCTGCTGCCCGGATGATACGGGGCTCACGTTTGAGATAAGGCTAGACGAAGACTAGCATGGCGCGGCTCGTAGTAGGCAAACTCCCCCATGCCGCCCTCAGGCGGCTTCTGGCCAAGGCGCCGGGGGGGCCCGGCGTCATTGTGGGCCCCGCTCTGGGTGAAGACGCCTGCGCGCTCGATACGCGCGGTCAAGTGCTTGTCGCCTCTACCGATCCCATCACATTCACATCCGAGAACCTGGGTTACTATGCCGTTCATGTGAATGCCAATGACGTCGCGACCATGGGCGCGCGGCCGAGGTGGTTTCTGGCGTCGCTCATGCTTCCGGATGGGTTCGACAGCCGCAAGGTCGCCGGCATCTTCGAGGGCCTTGCCGCTGCCTGCAGGTCGATTGGTGTTTCGCTGGCGGGCGGACATACCGAAGTGACTTCGGGCGTCACCAGGCCGGTCATGGTGGGAACCATGCTGGGGACGGTGTCCCGCAGGAAGCTCGTGCGTCCCGAGAGGGCGCGGGAAGGGGATGTGGTGCTTCTCACCAAGCGCCTGGCAGTGGAGGGAACGGCCATCATCGCCCGGGAGAGGCGCCGCAGGGCGGAGCGAATTCTGGGCATGCGCCGAGCGGCAAGGGCGAGGTCGATGCTCTTTCGTCCCGGCATAAGCGTTGTCCCCGAGGCCATGGCGGCTGTGGAGACCGCACCCGTCCACGCCATGCACGACCCCACCGAGGGCGGACTGATATCCGCTGTCCGCGAGCTGTCCTTTGTAACGGGTTTGGGAGTCGAGATTCATGAAGACAGGATTCCGGTATATGAGCAAACGAAGGAGATATGTAAGGACTTCGGCCTCGATCCCCTCGGTCTCATCGCCTCCGGCTCGCTTCTTATAGTCGCTTCGCCCAGGAGCGCTAAGCGCATATCCATGGCTATCAGGCGTAAACACATCGAATGCGCCGAAATAGGGCGCATTGCCGGGACCCGGCTCCGGCTCTTGAAAGGAGGCAAAGCGCGTCCCCTACCTCCGGCAGGGGTGGACGAGATTACGCGTGTCCTTTGACACATCAGCAGCATTTTCCCCGTATCCTATAAGATACAGGTCTCTTGCCGACCGGGCCGTTGCACACGCCGGCCACTACCTGGAACGTTTCGCGCCGGGAAGCAGGAACCCGGCCGCCCAGCCGTTCTGAGGCTCGGCAACCGGGTTCCCTCAAGAACCGCTTGCATAGAAGCGGTGAGTACTAGTGCAATAGCATCATCTTCATCGTCTGTACCGAGTCTTCGGTCACGAGGCGATAGAAGTAGATGCCGCTTGCTGCCTCCTCGCCATTGTCGTCCATCGCGGTCCAGCTGACCTCCTGCAGTCCCTGGGCCATTTCACCGTCGACGAGGGTGGAAACGAGCTCACCCTTCACATTGTAGACGCAGATCTTCACATGTCCAGCCCGCGCCAGATCGAACCTGATCTTTGTCGTCGGGCTGAATGGATTCGGCGCATTCTGGTAGAGTGTGGCGCCCACGGGGTTCGGCTTTACCGGAACGCCCGCGCCTGGCAACTCCCGGAAGGAGGCGTCATCGAACCAGAAGGCCCCATTCTGAAGAGTCGGCGAAATGAAAAGGAAGAAGGCGTGCACCGAGTCCGTTCCCGCAGGAGCACCGGCGATAAGCGTCGTCTTTGTCCACTTGCCAAGGGGCGAAGTGTTATCAGCGATCACGATCTGATCCCCGCCGATGCTATCACCATTCACGTCGACGAAGAGGATCTGAGCGATCGCGAAATTGTCGTTGGTCCCGTATATCGGGTCCTCCCGGCAGGTGTTCAAAGTGTGGACGTCGAGCTGGTAGCATAGTCCGGCCGTAGCTGCGAACGTCTGAAACATTCCCGTGTCCGAGCTGTCGTCAAAGGACGAGAACATCTTGGCGCTACCCATAGGTGTCCGCACCGCCCAGTTACGCGCGTCGTAGTACACGTTGCTGAAGGTGTTCCAACCGGTCAGGCCCCCGTCGAAGTTCGGGTTGGCGAGCAGATTGGGCTCCGCCGTCGGCGACAGCTCAAAAAACCTGGTGTCGTCGATGAAGACCGAGCCCGTATCACACTCCGGCTGGAGGAAGAGGACAAGAGCCTCCACACGCAAGGCCCCAACCGGTGCCGGCGCCGATACGGTGAACTCGTTCCACTGATCCGTTATTGAGTTTCCGTCGCCAATAACGACCTCGCTGGAGGAGATTTCGGTACCGGCCGAGTCGGCGTTCCAGAATACAACCTTCGCGATGCAACGGTTCTTGTTACATGTATCAGTCCCGGGAATCGCATCGCTGCTGGAAACATACGAGTAACCGCTGAACCGGTATACCATGCCCGGGGTGGGGGTGAATGCCTGGCCGTAGCCCCCTACCTTGTAAAAGTTCGAGCCGGGGCAGTCGGTGAACTCCCCGTAGATCTTGGAAGCTGCTGCACCCGAGCGGATGATGTTGTCAGTCTCAGTTGTGGAGAGCTGCACGCCGTCTCCGAATGTGAACCAGCCGTCGTAAGAACCGCCATTGGCGTCGAATCCGGGATTGGCGAGCAAGTTATCCAGGGCAAGCGACGGCGCGCCCGCTCCGGACAGCGCAACAAGCGCCACCATGAGACAGAATGTGAGAACAGTGCTTTTCATTCTTAACCTCCTGGATGACGAGTCACCACGCCGACAAGTGCGCAGACCAGGCGAGGCCACCCTGTGTCAGCAGGCGCCGGCTACTTGGCCCACCATAGGTTCACAACCTCTTTCAGCTAGACAAACCCAAGTGCCATTTGTCGCAATGCCCGTCTTCCCGCTAGATTGACTACCTGTAAAGCGACTTGATCTGGCCCCAGGTCGAAACCTCATTGGCCGAAGGCCCGCCGATGTAGAGCAGCTCGGCATTGTCGACCTGACCCGCGCCGCCTTCCAACGAAGGCTGGAGGAACAGAATCAGCGCCTGCATCTTGACCGCGCCGGCCGGAGCGATGCCGACTACGGGCGCATTGTCAAACCAGGTGTCGATTGGATACGAGGCGTCCAGAATCATCGACTCGACCCCGCTTATCTCATTGCCGCCCGCATCGAACCAGGCTATCTTCTGAACCATCCAATTGGGACTCTGCATGGGGTCGTAGCCCGTGTGCCTTGACTTGCATGAGAACGTCCACTCGTCGCCCTCGCAGGTCGGGAACTCCTGGAAGATGCCGGTGACGTTGAAGCAGTTCTCACACCAGAAGTTACCGAACATCTTGCAGAGCCAGTCGCCCTCATAGGGCTCGATGTTGCCGGGCTCTTCCGGAATCCGGTCTTCAGCATAGGCATTTCCGAAGACCCCCCAGCCCGGGAGACCATCACCGCCCTCGAACCCGGGGTTGACCAGTAAATTGGCCGCCGCCGCCGTCGCTATGAGCAACAGGCAGGCGCACATGAGAGTTACAATACGATAGCTAGACTGCATTGTCTTTCCTCCTCTGTACCTGTTTTCCCCGGCTGCCGGGCGGTGAACCGATTCACTGCCGGGTGGATCCGGGAAACTACTTCAACAATACCAACTTCCTTGTTTCCACGGCATCGTCTGTGCTGAATCTGTATAGATATACGCCGGGTGCGACCCGCTCGCCCGAGTCGTCGCGCCCATTCCATACGACATCGTGTTCCCCGGCCTGGACGAACTCACTGGCGAGAGTCCGAATTCGCCGTCCAAGCACGTCAATGACAAGGATCTCTACATGGCCTCCTTTCCTCATTGAATAGGTTATGGTTGTCTTTGGGCTAAACGGGTTGGGCCAGGCAGCCGAGAGGCTCTCCCCTTCAGGCACCTGGACTTCCGTTGGAATTGGAATTCCGGCCGCCCCGTCTCCGGGTACGAATGTGAATTGGTCGAATACGACTTCCTGGTACGTGCTCGGCGGGCCGCTGAACTGCCACAGGTTGATGTGCACCCGCGGCTGCTCGGGCCGCGGTATGTGCGGTCCGGTATAGGTCCATGTATGGATGTAGTCTCCCAGCGCCTCGTCCTGGGGCCCTCCGCGCCAGGCTCTGAATTCCACCCGGTCGCGAAGCCAGCGGAAGGCATGGCTCGTAAGCTCCCCGTCGCTGAACGCGGCTTCGAAGCGGTCAATGTTGCCGGGCCAGTCATAGGGCTGGGCGACGAATTGGCCCACCTCGTTACCAGGATCACCCCAGCGGCTGTACTCGATGTCTATTTCGTTATAAGGGTTCCACCACAAGTATTCAGGAGCCCAGCACGCTCCATACTGCCAGATGAAGATGCCGAGCACTGTGTGGACGTCGAGGTTGTCCAGCCGCCCCAGCGTCGTGAAGACGTAGTCGCCGTATCCGAGCGCTTCTTCGGGCACCACCTCTGTGCTGTACCAGGATCCGCCGATGTTCTGAATAGTCATGTGGAGGCGGCCGTCGCCGTCCACCCAGACGCAGCCCGGGTCGTCGCAGAAAAGGCTCGGCCCGGGGCCGTACCACCCAGGGCCCTTGACTCTCCAGGTCAGGCCGCTGAAGTTCAAGGTCCGTCCGCCGGGAAAATCCGACCACTGTAGGTCGTTTAGAGTGGGCGGGCCCAGGTTATCGAAAGTGGCCTCGTCGTAATAGACATCCGGCGCCGGTTCACCCGGGGCCTGCAGCACACCAAGCAGGAAGTGCGCGGTCACCGTTCCCGAAGGAGCCGGGCCGCTTTCCACCTGGAAGTGCTGCACTTCGTCCACAGGTGTGGACGCGTCCGCAACCGTGTGAGACTCGAAGCTGATCATCGAACCCGCGGCGTCACGCCACTCTATGTTAAGAATCGCTTTTGACTGGCCGGTTAGTGGATTGGTTGCGGTGTGCCATCCGCGAACCGAGGCAGCCCAGCGATCACCGGGTGCGGTGTCCAGGCTCTGCCAGTAGCCCGATACGTCCCAGCCGCCGTAATCGGGGCCGGACACTCTTGCGGCAACAGAACCGTGGGTGGCCTCTGAAGTCGAGCCCACCGACCCGAACTGATTCCAGCCGCCGAATACGTTCGCGCCCGAATCTCCGATCTCAAAGCTGGGGTTGGCGAGCATGCACCCGCCGAGAGCGTCGTAGGTCCCCACCACGCAGGAAAGAAGCAGGATCAAGACCGCGAAGTATGGTACTTTGCCTAGCATCGCAATTAACCGGTACAATAGAGCAGCCCGCTCCGTCGTCGGACCATGTAACACGGCCCTCCACCTGTTGGATAATACCACATTCGCAGGGCGAAATCAAGCAAACCGCCTACGCAAAAGGCCAGCAATTCACGGACGTTTTGCCGTCCTTGACAATACCGCGTGCGTTTGTCATCTTAAGGGTCAGACGGCTTGCATTCTCTTAACCGACGGGATTTCGATTGCAATCTGACTCCACACTTGTCCACCAGCCCCTTCTTGAAGTGCGCGGCCTGACCAAGACCTTCAGATCGGGCGGGCTCTTCGCGGCGACCCGGAAGGTGGTAGCCGCGGACGACATCTCCTTCCGAATAAAGCGGGGTGAGGCGGTGGCGCTCGTGGGGGAGTCGGGAAGCGGAAAGAGCACAATCGCGCGGCTCCTTCTGAGGCTCGAACTACCGGACGGTGGTGAGATCCTATTGGACGGCGAGGATGTGCTGGTTCGCGAGCCGCGGCGGGCTTCGCTTGGTTACCGCGGCCGGGTGCAGATGGTGTTTCAGGATCCATTCGGCTCGCTGAATCCCGTGCACGATATCGAGCATCACCTGGTCCGGCCCCTGCTTCGTCACGGCAGGGCGAGCCGCAGAGACGCCCATTCCCGGGCTGTTGAGCTACTGCGGACAGTGGGCCTTGAACCCGCCGAGGAGTTCGTCTATCGGCGTCCCTATGAGCTTTCCGGAGGACAGAGGCAGCGTGTGGCAATTGCGCGCGCCCTGGCAGTTGATCCCGACCTTCTCGTGGCCGACGAGCCCACTTCGATGCTGGATGTTTCGATTCGCATGGGCATTCTCAATCTGCTTGCCCGGCTCAAGCGTGAGCGGCGGCTTGCGATTCTCCTTATCACCCATGACCTCGCCTCGGCCCGCTATATTGCCGACCGCATCCTGGTTCTCTTCCGGGGGCGGGTGGTGGAGGACGGGCCCGGGGACGCCGTTGTGGAGAGACCGGCTCATCCCTATACACGAGCATTGCTCAGCTCAATAGCGGATATCGGTGGCGCGGAGCCGCCCCCCCTGGAGGCCGTGGAGACGGTCGGTGAGGAGGAGTCAGGGGGATGTCCGTTTGCTTTCCGCTGTCCCGACGCATTCGATATCTGCCGCTCGCGCGAGCCGGCGTATTGTGAGGTGGACGGCCGCCGCGTGCGATGTCACCTTTATGCCCGGGGCGCCCCGGCGCCCGGGAGGTAGGCTTCAATGCCGGAGCGAGTTTTTCCTGACGATTTCCTATGGGGGGTTGCAACTTCGGCGCATCAGATAGAGGGCGCGTTCGGCGAGGATGGCCGCGGCGAATCCATCTGGGACCGTCTGGAGGCTACACCGGGCAGTATTGAAGACGGTTCCGACGCCAGCGTGGCCTGCGATCACTACCACCGCTATAAGGATGATGTAGAGCTCATGAAGAAGCTCGGCATCAACGCCTATAGATTCTCAATAGCATGGCCGCGGGTTCTGCCCAAGGGCCGCGGCCGTGTGAACGCACCGGGCCTGGATTTCTACGACAATCTTGTGGATGCCCTCCTGGAGGCAGGCATAGAGCCCTTCATCACCCTTTACCACTGGGACCTGCCCCAGGCTCTCCAGGACAGAGGGGGGTGGAGCGAGCGGGATACCGCCGAGGCCTTCGTCCATTACACGACTGCGGTAGTCAGGCGGCTGGGCGACCGCGTACGTCACTGGGCCACCCACAACGAGCCGTGGTGTATTGCCACCCTCGGCCATGAGTCGGGGGAGCACGCTCCCGGTCACCGCGATCCCGCGGAGGCCCTTAGAGTGGCGCATCACGTCCTGTTATCGCATGGGCAGGCGATGGGCGCTCTGCGAGAGTTCGCACCTGAGGCTGAAGCCGGCATAGTGCTCAACCTTTCTCCGAGCTGGCCGGCCTCCGAAAGTGACGCCGACCGCGAGGCGGCGCGCCGCTTCGACGGATTCTTCAACCGCTGGTATCTTGACCCCATTTTCCGGGGAGTGTACCCCGCAGACACTATCGCAGACCGCGTACGCTGCGGGCACCTCAAAGGACCCGAGTTGCCTTTCGTTCGCAGCGGGGACATGGAGGCCATTTCGGTCCCACTTGATTTTCTGGGGCTCAACTATTACAGCCGCACAGTGGTTCGCGCGGGCGACGGTGGAGATCCCACGGGGATCTGCGCTGTAAGCGAGGAGAAACTGACGGACATGGGCTGGGAAGTCTACCCGGAAGGGCTCTATGATACGCTGGTTCGGCTCAAGACCGAGTATGCGCCTTCGAGGATTTACATTACTGAGAATGGCGCTGCATACTCCGACCGGCCCGATAGAGCCGGCCGCGTCGCCGACCGGCGCCGGGTCGAGTATCTGCGCAGTCACTTAAAGGAGGCCCGCCGAGCACTTGCCGACGGCGTGCCGCTACGGGGCTACTTTATCTGGTCTCTTCTTGACAACTTCGAGTGGGCTCACGGGTATACCAAACGCTTCGGCCTATACTGGGTCGATTATGATAGCCAGAAGCGCATCCCCAAGGACAGCGCGTTCTGGTACAGGGATGTCGTCGCGGCGAATGCCGTGGACGATGAATCGTAGCCAAAAACATGAGGAGGCTCCCTTGAGATTCAAAACGTATGGAATATTCCGGCACGGTCCGAAGTTCCCGGCATTGGCCCTGGTCGCAGCAGTTCTTGCGCTGCTGCCGGTTCCAGCCGCGACGGCCGCTCCGGTGACCCCCGTTCGGGTAGTCGTGGACGCTACAGACCCCGGGGGGCTCAAACTTGAGGTCGAAGGCAGGGACTTCATGGTCTTCGGCATGAACTGGGGCTACATGCCGATCGGCGAGAACCACATGTACAATCTCTGGGACCAGCCGGACGAGTTCATTGAGGAAGTGCTGTCCAGGGAGATGCCGCTCCTTAAGAACATGGGAGTCAATGCGATAAGGCAGTATGCCGGCATACCGCCCCGCTGGGTCCGGCATATCTACGAACGTTACGGCATCTACACAGTCGTCAATCACCTTGTCGCGCGCTATGGCTACACGCTCGACGGCGTCTGGATGCCGTCGGTCGACTACTCGGATCCGCGCCTTCGGCAGGTGCTCATTGAAGAGGCCTCGGCCCTGGTCGAGGAGTTCGACGGCGTGCCGGGTGTGCTCATGTGGCTTCTCGGAAACGAGAACAACTACGGCCTTACCTGGACATCATTCGAGATTCAGGCACTGCCGGAGGGCGAGCGCGAGGCGGCGAGGGCCCGGTACCTTTACTCACTTTATGAAGAGATCACAGTGGCGATCAAGGAGCGTGACCCGCACAGGCCCGTAGCCATCTCGAACGGTGATATCCAGTATATCGACATAATAGCCGAAGAGTGCAGGAACCTGGACGTACTGGGAACAAACGTCTACAGGGGGATCTCCGCCCGAGATCTCTTCCAGGTCGTCCATGACAAGCTGGGCATCCCGGTCATGTTCACCGAGTTCGGCGCGGATGCCTGGAACGCCAGGGAGATGCGTGAGGACCAGATAACCCAGGCGCGCTACCTTCTCGGGCAGTGGCAGGAGATCTACGAGCAGTCCAGCGGCAAGGGCCGCGTCGGAAACGCCATCGGCGGTTTCATATTCCAGTGGAGCGACGGCTGGTGGAAGTTCTTGCAGGATGAACGCCTGGATATCCACGACACCAACGCATCGTGGCCCAACGGGGGCTATGTCGAAGACTACGTCGAAGGCGAGAACAACATGAACGAGGAGTGGTGGGGGATCACCGCAAAGGGGCCACCCGATTTCACCGGTCAATACGCCGTCTACCCGCGGGCTGCCTTTTATGCTCTGCGACGCGCTTTCCAGCTTGACCCGTATGCACCCGAGACGGACCTGGAGACAATCCGGGAAGAATTCGGCGAAATCGACCCGGTGGTGGCAGAGCTTGAGGCGAGGGGCGACGAAGCCAGCCGGCTCGCAAACGCCATAAGCCGCGTGCGCGTGTCCAATGTGCGTGCCGAGTTTGAAACCTACAACACCGGGGGCACGAACATAGTCACGCCCGAAGCTGGTGAAGTGCAGGAGGGTGATGTACTGGTGGGGCTGCCGCTCTATCTGGGATTCGGCCACCAGCAGTCGTTCTACGTGGATTTCGAGGTGCAGCCGTCCCAGAACTTCAACGGCCTCCTCTCACTCAACATCCTCGGCAATGTCGGGATGAACCAGATTGATGAGATATTCTACGAAAACCGCGGCGTCCCCCGGCTGCTGTGGTCGGCCGGTGACAATTTCCGGTTGCAGGACGGCGAGTTCACTTTGGTGCGGGGGATCGAGCGGGTGAAGGTTTACCAGGGCGGTGTCTCCTGGGACGACCGGTGGTTCCGGCTCGAGGGCTTCTACCGTACCGGCCATTACCACTGGGGATACGAAGGGGACTTTTTCGGCATATACCGGGAGGCCTTTTACGGCGAGAACATAGACATATACAACGCCGATGCGCCGATTGGTGCCGAGTTGATTGGAAAGAAGCACTTCGAGGGCTTCAAGCTGGCCTTCGGTCCGCAGCTCTGGTGGGGAGCCAATCCGTCGCTCTTCCTGAAATACCAGAAGACATTCGGCGATTACGAAGTGGCGGGACTGTTTCAGGAGGAATTCGCGCAGCAGACAGAAATCACCTCGTCCGGCGCCATCCCGCTGCCTCCCACGCGGAGGGCCTCGCTTTATCTCAAGACCAGGCAGGGACCCGTTGATATAGAGGTGGGCGGTCTATGGGCAGGCTCCACCAAGGAGGGCGAGGAATTCCAGATATATGAGGGGACGCCGGATAACTACAGGATACTCGTAGACAAGGTAAGGGCGTCCGATGCTTTCGGCGCCAAGGCCAAAGTCGCAGTCGAGCGTGGGTACTGGCACTGGTATGCCCAGGCGGCATACGCCGGCATTGTGGCGGACGGCGGCCCGACCGCTACCACCACCTATACCGGCTGGACCCTCAAGGACAGCAATGCGGGCAACCAGACCAACTTCCTGACGGGGCTTGCGGTGGACGTGGGGAACTTCCAGATTGCGCCCAACTTCCTCTGGCAGAAACCCATCGTGGGACCGGTACCCGGGTTCGTCAACCCTCCCGGAAGGCCCCGTAATACCTTTGATGATCCATTCGCGGTGCGCGCCAACAGGGAGACAGTCGGGGGGGAGCTGACGATAACCTATGACCCGACGCCGGCAACATGGATGTGGGCCTGGGACAATGACGTTCGTGAAGACGCGCGCCTGGCTTTGAGCATGGGATTTGTCTTCAGGCATCAGCCAACCACGGCTGACGCCGCCCTCGCGTTCTGCCAGGATGAGGGATCCCAGAACCTCTTTATCTGCAGCCTCGGGGGGGCTCCACCGGCCAAGGACCTGTGGGAAGTGCGAAGCAGGCTGGTCTCCAGGCTGTCCGCCCGGTCACGTTTGGTGGCGCATGTGTATTTCGGGACAGCCGAGCCCAATGGTTGGGATTATGCCCCCGATGATCCGGATTCGGTGCGGACCAGGTTCATCAATCGTTTCGGAGCCGACGCCCGACTGACATGGGGGCCGGCCGCTTTCGAGGCGTTTGCGAGGTTCAATGACTGGGGCCCATACGACTACCACCGCGACTGGAACTTCACCTTCCCCGTGCACCTCATGGGAGATGTGTCCTACTCGCTGGGTGAACCGCGCTGGTTCGGATGGTCTCAGACCCGAATCGGACTCCGCGGCCTCTGGCGTTCGCTCGATCAGTACTCGAATCGGTATGAACCTGGCGCGGGGTCGACAGACGACGGTTCCGAGTGGGAGATAAGGACCTACATGCATATCTCGCTATAGGAGGCGGGGACTCGGACGCTATGTCAGAAGATGGCAGGCCGCTACGTGGCCGGGTCCGATCTCGACCGGGTCAGGATTCCGTCTGGAGCAGATTTCCATCGCCCTGTCACACCGGGGGTGAAAGCGGCAGCCCGTTGGGGGGCTGAGGAGGCTGGGTGGCGCGCCCGGAATGCTGGACCTTTCTCCCGGATCCGCTCGAAGAGACGGGAAGGATCGCAGCAGGCCCTGTGTGTAAGGGTGTTGGGGTGCGCGGCGGAGCTCGGCCGAGGGTCCAACCTCCACGATGCGGGCCGCATAGAAGATAGCCACCCTGTCTGTGAACTCCAGCATGCGGGCAAGATCGTGCGTGATGAAGAGCACGACAAAGCCCAGTCGGCTGTGGAGCTCACGGATCTCCTCGAGGATCTCCTTCTCCACGATGACATCAAGCGCCGTCGTCGGCTCGTCCAGTATCAACATGGTGGGATCGAGAGCCATCGCGAGAGCTATATTGACCCGCTGGCGCATGCCGCCCGAGAGCTGATGCGCATGGCTGTCCAGGTGGTCACGGGAAATCCCCACCATATCCAGGAGTTCCCCGGCGCGTTCGCGTGCCCCGTCAGGAGTCGGTGCGTCGTGGGCCTCGAGAGTGTCGATTATCTGCTCACCCACGCTGATCACCGGGTTCAGGGCGTCCATTGCGCTCTGGAAAACCATGGCGATGCGCTTCCAACGAAGCTCTCTGAGCTCCGGCTCTCCCAGGGTGAGAATATCCAGCCCTTCGAACCAGACCTCGCCGCCCGATATGACTGCCGGCGGCGGCAGAATGCGCATGATGGCTTTGGCCATGGTGGACTTGCCGCATCCCGACTCACCTGCAATGCCCATGATCTCCCCGGGTGCGACATCAAGGCAGACGCTGTCGATTGCGCGAACGGGCCCCCTGTCGCTGATGTAGTCGACGCAGAGTTCGCGTATCGAGAGTACGGGCTCAATCATGACTCACCACCGGTGTTGATCGACCAGGCTTGATCCTCCGCTGGCCGAGGAACATTCGCCAGATGCGCTCAAGCTGGAGCCGTGGATTTGTGATCTCGTCGAAACCCGAGTTGAGCATCGTAAGTCCGAATCCCACCAGGGCAACGCAGAGGCCGGTGGGGGCGAACGTCCACCATGCGCCCGTGAGCAGCGCGGCGTCGTTTTGCGCCCAGTAGAGGTTGGTTCCCCAGGTCACGGACGACACGTCGCCCAGGCCCAGGAACTCAAGCCCTACCTGTGCGCCGATCGCATACACAGTGCTGCCTATCACCTGCGCGACCATAAGCGAGGTCATGGTGGGGAGGATCTCGCGGGTTATGATGCGGAAGTTGGATTCGCCCGCCACGACCGCCGCAGCCACGAAGTCTCTCCTGCGCTGTGACAGTGTCTGAGCCCTGAGGACACGCGCGTTCCAGGCCCAGCCGGTAACTACAAGAACGAATCCAAGCGTAAAGGGACCGGTCGGGAGATAGGCGGCGATCACAATGGCGAGCGGCAGTCCGGGTATTACAAGAAAGACGTTAAACAGGAGCGATAGGACCGAATCCACCCAGCCTCCGAAGTAACCTGCCGTGACTCCGACGATGGCTCCGACCAGGACGACGGTGAGGCCAACGGCGAAGCCTATGGCCAGTGAGATGCGTGAGCCTGCCACCAGCTGGGCCAGGACATCCTGTCCCTGGCCGGTGGTCCCCAGCCAGTGCTCTGTGGAGGGTGGCTGGAGCGGCATGCCGACCAGCTCATCAGGGCTGCCGGCAAGCCAGGGACCTATGATTGCAATGACCACGAAGACGGTGATAATTACCGCGCCAACGTTGGCCTTGCGGTCACGGCGTATCGCTTTCAACCAGACCGAAATGCCGGTAGCCCTTGTTTCAGCCGGCTTGGCCATCAGCGCCTCTCCCTTGTGCGCGGGTCGAGCCAGAGGTAGATGAAGTCCACCAGCAGATTGGCGCCGAGCACCGCAAGAGTGATTACAAGGAATATGCCCTGCATGAGGGGATAGTCCTGATTTCTCACTGCCTGAACGAGCAAATATCCCTGCCCCGGGTATGAGAAAACGATCTCGGTGAGCAGAGCGCCGCCGAGCACGAAGCCGAGCGCCATGCCGAATCCCGTGACGCTGGGCAGCAGCGCGTTGCGCGCGGCGTAGCGCAGCGCCACTCTTGCAGGGCTGAGCCCCTTGGCCCGTGCCAGATTCACGTAGTCCGAGCCGAGCACCGCGATCATTGTGTTACGCATCGAAAGTAACCATCCCCCCAGAGTGACCAGCACTATCGTTCCTATGGGCAGCACGGCGTGGCGCACTACATCGCCGACGAAGGCGGCCGAGAGTCCGGGCGTCAGGTCGTCTCCGTAGGCGTGGCCCAACGGAAACCAGCCAAGAGTGAAGCCCAGGACATAAAGCGCCACCATTGCCAGCCAGAAGTAAGGGAACGCACCAAGAAAGATGAAAGCGGAGGGTAGGAAATTGTCAAGCCAGCCGCGCCGCCACCACGCGGCCGCGACCCCGAGCAGCGTACCGATTACAAAACTGATCACAACGGCCGTGCCCGCAAGGAAGATGGTCCACACAAGACCCGAGCCTATGACCTCCGATACGGGCGCGGGGAAGTAGGCAACCGAGATTCCGAAGTCGCCCTTGAGAACATGTGCAAGATAGGTGAAATACTGGCCGATCAGAGGCTGCTCGGTGAGGCCGAAAGTCTCCCGAAGCGCCTTCAGAGCCTCGGGGCTGAGCTGGCCCTGAAAGCGCGCGAAGAGCGCCGCCGCCGGGTCGCCGGGCATGAGCCGAGGCAGAAAGAAGTTGAGCGTCAGGGCGGCCCACGCAGCGAGGAGGTAAAAGCCAAGCCGCCTCAGTATGAACCGCAATTCAGCCTCCTAGCGTGGCGCAATGTTAGTAAGGACCAGCAAGACTTCGCCCCGCCCGAATTTGTTGGGCGAGGGGTCGGCATAAGGGTTCTCCGCCGAGGGAAACCCCTCGAATCTTCTGGTATTATACTCCGCCCAGGACGGGTTGGGGTAAAGCGGAATCGCCGGTGCCTCCTCGACAAACGTCCGCTGCAGTTCTTCACCGAGGAGTTTCTGGCGTCCGGGGTCGGGCTCGGCCTCGAAGGCCGCCAGCGCCTCGTCGGCCGAAGCGCTGCCGAAGCGGTGCCAGTTGCCCACCGATGGCGTGCCCTCCGGCTTCACCGTCTCCGAAGACATGAGCCACCGGTAGAATATGTACGGGGTCGGTCCCTCGAAGGACCAGCCCAGCGACAGATCGAATCTTCCCTCCTGGACACGCTGGAACCAGGCGCTGAAGTCGTATGTCCGGACAGATGCATCGATGCCGACATCCCGGAATCCCCTGGCGATGACCTGGCAGGCTCGCACCCAGTCCGACCACCCCGAGACTGTCAGGATCTCGTAACTCCACGGAGACCCGTCGGCCAGGCGCCGGATGCCGTCGGGGCCGCGCAGGAAGCCGGCCTCGTCCAGCAGATTGTTGGCGCGGGCGATGTCGTAGTCAACCCAGTCACCGCTTGCGGCGATCTCGGGACTGTGCCATGCCGCGTATGCGTCACTCAGTCCTGTCGCGTCGCAGGGGCGGGAGTAGCGGTATATGGCCACTTCGACAAGCAGGTCCCGGTCGATGGCCATGCTGAGCGCCTTGCGAACGCGCACGTCGTCGAAGGGGGCGCGCCGTGTATTGGCATAGAGGAATATGCTGCTCCCGGTCAGCGGGAACCAGTAATGGTGGTAGGTGGGGTCCTTATCGACATAGACGCGATCTATCGCGGGAACGAAGTTGCCCGCCCAGTCCACCTCATCAAAAACCAGCGCGAGGTTAGCCCGGTCGTTTCCCGGTAGGGCGGGAAAACGTATCGCCTCGACCTTCGGCAAACCCTCCTGCCAGTAGTTCGGGTTGCGCCCCAGCTCGTAGACCTGATTCCGGAACAGGCGGACTTCGGTGAAAGGGCCCGTCGCTACCGGATTCTCGTTCGGGAAAGCCACCGGGTCTTCTATCTCGCTCCAGACATGCCTGGGAACGATTCTCGCCGCCACAACCTCATCCAGGCCGGGTATGAAGACGCGCTGGAATCTGAAGTCGACTGTGCGGTCGTCCATGGCGCGAACGTCTTCGAGAAAACCCCACACGTTGCCTCCATCGAGCGCCCGGTGCCTCTTTATCAGGTTGAAGGTAAAGGCCACGTCATGCGCGCTGAAAGGCTGGCCGTCAGACCACAGCACGCCGTCGCGAGTAGTCATTCTCAATACGCGGTTGTTCTCGCGCCACTCGTGGGCAACCGCAAGCCATGGCACGAATTCGGATTTCACGCTGTTGAAGACGTAGAGGGGCTCGTAAACCCCGGCGAGCGTGGGCCATCTTGCAGCCGTCGCCGTTGTCAGAGGATTGAAATTGCGCACCCAGGAGGCCTGCTGCTCCTGGGAGACCACGAGTACACCCTCCGGTGCGTAGGGGACATCTCTGACGCACGCGGGCCCAATGAGGGCGGGAAGCAAGAGTGCGAGAAGGGCCATAGCCCTTGTCCGGGCGCCCAGGATCAAGGCGCGCTCCGATAGACCCGCACCCAGTCTACCAGCATGGTCTGCGGGAAAGTCGTGGTTGCGTCCGGCGAGCCGACGAAATAACCTCCGACCGCGACGTTCAGTATTATAAAGAACGGGTGGTCGAACACCCAGCTCCCGCCGTCCGGAAGGCTGCCTGGAGTGACGACGTAATAGGAAGTGCTGTCCACAAACCAGGTCAGGGCGTCGGATTCCCACTCGACGGCGAAGACATGAAAGTCGTCGTTAAAACCCTCGGCTCCGGGCAGCGTGTAACTCCGCGTCAACGCGCCCCCGCCGGAATAGCCAGGGCCGTGCAGGCTTCCGTGGAGGATGTTGGGCTCCTGGCCGCGGTACTCCATGATGTCTATTTCTCCGCAGTCGGGCCAGCCCACGGTTTCGAAGTCGGCGCCCAGCATCCAAAACGCGGGCCAGATGCCCTGGCCAATTGGCAGTTTTATCCTGGCCTCGAAACGCCCGCGCGTCTGCTGGAAGAGCCCTTTTGTGTTTATGCGCGCCGAGGTATATTCGCGTCCCAGGTACTCCTCTTCTCGCGCGGTGATTGCCAGGTGCCCCTCGCCGTCCAGGGAGACGTTGGTGGGGCGGTCGGTGTCGTACTCCAGCTGGGCGTTTCCCCAGCCGCTGCCGCCGATATCATAGCCCCACTTGTCCGCATCGGGAAGCTGTCCGGCCGGTCCCTCGAACTCATCTTCCCATACCAGCTCGAGATCCCCGTCCCCGGGGCCATCGGGTTCAAGCTCCAGGGGATCGCCGCCGTTGCAGCGCCCGCCCCAGCCCGTCAGCGCCAATGAGACGAGAGCCAGCAGCAGGAACCACCGGCGCCAGAAGGTGCGCCGGGTCACCCTTGCGACACCAATATTCTCGTTCATTCTCAGGGCTCCTTGCTGCCTGCAATCACCGACTACGGAGACATTCTACTTGTGGAAGTAGATGTTGTCTACATAGACTGTCCTGGTGTTGCCCGAGATGATGATCTGGGCCATGTGCTCCCTGGTCACCAGACCCGTGAAGTCATCCGCGAGGCTCTTGTCCAGAGTGACCCATTCGCCGGTTACGAGCGGCGGAGTCGAACTTGCGTTGAAAGTGAGCTCGTGTTCGGCGTCCGGGGCGCCCCCGTAAACGCCGTCCTCACCGAAATCGACCAGTTTGATTTTGAAATAAGTTCCCGATGGGACCCAGATGTCCATCCGGAAGTGCGTCATCTCGGACACGTCGAGAGTCTGTGTTGCGAATTCGATGCCGGCATACGTGAGGTTGGTGTAGACCTTGACTTCATCGCCGGCAATCTCGATGTCCTCGACTTCCTGGGAAGCGCCGGCCCACGGTGCCGCCCAGGTATCCACAGGGAAATTGACGTAGCCGGGAGCATTGCTGAAAAGCGAGATTACGTCAGTCGCAGGTTCGGTGGGGGTCGGCGCCGCCGTAGTGGGCGCCGCGGTCGTGTTGAGCGTCACCACCCCGTCGACTGTGACCGTGTCGAGCTTCGCCGTAATAGTCGCCGTTCCGACACCCGTGACCACGATCTGGTTGTCGACTATGTCAGCCACTTCCTCGTCCGAAGAAGTGAACGTGAAGTGCCCGGGAAGGTGGTCCACCGTCATGTCTTTATTGCCCACCCGGAATACCGTCTTGGTACCGCTGACAGCTACGGTGGAGCCTACATAGGGCTCCAGGGTTTCCGTGGTCATCGACGGCCGCGGATTGGAGATGCTGTCCACATCCGCGAACATGACATCATCAAACCAGATCTGATAACCCGTTTTTCCTGCCTCCACCGCCTCGGCGAAGAAGAATAGGCCCTGCTCGAAAGCCAGCCTCGGTGGATAGGGTATGGGTATAGTGTATTTCTTCCATGCCGTCCCGACCGGAATCGTGCTCCAGCTCGCGTCATAGAGCGATGTGCCTGTGTTATTGTTGGCGAATCCAGCGATGTCCAGCGTATCCGTCCTGCTTGCCACCGCCCAGAATGTGAGCGCGTTGTAACCGGACAGGTCACGCCCGGCGAAGGTGACGAAGGCTCCCCCGGCGAAACTGCCGGGACCGGGGACGTCAACCTTGAGGGAAGCACTGCCGCGATACACCACCTCGGAGTCCATGTCAAGGGCGTACTCGTCCGACCACTGGAATGCCTGGAAGTCGAGGCCTTCGCTGAAGTCGTCGTCAAAGACCACCGGGTTCGTGCTCGCGGAAGCCTCAGGCAGTGTGCCGGTGTCCCTGCCGCAGCCCCCGGCGGCCATGGCCACCAGCAGTCCTATAGATATGAGGCTGATGGAGCTCTTAATGTTCATTTCAATCCTCCCGGTTGGGGAAGTCCCGGTCTGGGGATCCACCGCACATCAAAATACGCCGGGCGGTGTCGGTGCGCCCGGCCCGCATCCCGAAATAAGCTCGCCAATCATGAATTGATTGTCAAGAAGGTTGTACCTGCCGGGCTCAGGCCGCCGGTCCTTCCGGCGTCGACCCGATTGACAGGCGCTTGGCCTGGTGTTAGGTTGCGAGTGTACCGCCTGCCGGACTCTGTTAATCCGGGAAGATATGTGGAGCGCATACCCATGACGGACCTGCCGATACGGCTCGGGCTCGCCGCGATCCCGAAGAAGAGTGCCAGGGTGGAGGGAGACCTCTTGGATTGGCGGCGGGACACCTACTACAGGATTGCCGCCTATGACACCATGGATGCTTTCCTCATAAATGTAATGAGCGATTCGGATCTCTGGATGTATATCTCTTCCAGAGGCGGGCTCACCGCCGGCAGGGAAAACCCGTACCAGTCCCTGTTCCCTTATGAGACCGTGGACAAGCTTCACGTCTCCCATCCCCACACAGGGCCGAAGTCGGTCATCCGGTATGTGGGTGGGGAAGAGATCTTCATCTGGCAGCCATTCGCCGAGGACGGCAGACTCAGGTATGAAATCGAGCGCTCTGTCTTCAAGCACCTTCTCGGGTGCGAGGTCTGGTTCGAGGAGAGGAATACCTCCCTGGGCCTAATATTCCGCTATGGCTGGCGACCCAGCGACCGCTTCGGGTGGATCCGGACGGCAGAGCTAATCAATGAAGGCCCTGGTGAGGCGCGTCTGGAGATACTCGACGGGGTCCAGAACCTTCTTCCAGCCGGTATCGGCACCGGCCTGCAGGATTCCCTCAGCTGCCTTGTCGATGCCTACAAGACGGCAGAGTGCTATCCCGAAGAGAAGATGGCTGTTTACAGATTAACGTCGAACATCATCGACCGCGCAGAGGCGAGTGAATCCCTGCGGGCGACGGTAGCCTGGCAGTCGGGCCTGCCCCGGCCTACCTTGTTGCTGTATTCCGGGAATTGGGACGAGTTCATACTGGGTGGACCTATCTCACCGCAATGCGAGTTGCACGGGCGCCGGGGATCATTTCTTCTGAGGGATGGACTGACACTGGCTCCAGGCGGGGACCTCTCGTGGCACATCGCCCTCGATACTCCAGTGGACCAGGCCGGCGTTGTCGGACTCCGGCGGTTGCTGGATAAGGATATGGGCCCTGATATAGAGGCCGACCTGGCCAGGGGGCGGGATCGGCTGTCCCGGCTGCTTGCCGGAGCCGACGCCTTCCAGGCTACCGGGGACCGCATAGGTGCCGCCCATCATGTTTCGAATGTTCTATACAACATCGGTAGAGGCGGTGTTCTCCCGGATCAATACAACTTGGATGCAATGGACCTGGCGGACTTCCTCAACAACCGTAACCGCAGTGTCGCGGAGAGACATGCCGGCTGGCTGGAAGACCTCCCGTCCCCGCTCCGGCTGCCCGAACTCCACCGGCGCGCCAGGGAAACCGGACACGCCGACTTGGTCCGCCTCTCTTATGAGTATATGCCGCTGGTGTTCTCGCGGAGGCATGGCGATCCGTCACGCCCCTGGAACAGGTTCTCGATAGTCATGAAGAAGCCGGACGGTTCGCCGCTGTATGCTTACGAGG
>JASFEA010000016.1:0-31995 GCA_050125095.1 bacterium | reverse complement strand
ACCTGGGAGTGCTGGACGGCCGCGTCCGGACGAGGAACTCCTTCAGGGCCGTTCTCTTCTCGCTCAGGGTGCTGGCGATTGTGGCCCTCATCTTCGCACTTGCGCGGCCGCAGCTGGAGCACGGCTACGAGACAGTGGAGACCGAGGGCATAGACATCATGCTCGCGCTGGATATATCGGGCAGCATGCGGGCGGAGGACTTCAAGCCCCAGAACAGAATATACGTCGCCAAGCAGGTGGTTGGAGACTTCGTCTCGCGAGTTTCCACCGACCGCGTCGGCCTGGTCGCCTTCGCGGGAAAGAGCTTCACGCGCTGCCCGCTCACCCTCGACTACGGCATCCTCAAGTCGCTGCTTGCGGACCTGGACGTCGGAATGGTGGAGGACGGAACGGCCATCGGGCTCGCGCTCGCCAACTCGGTCGCCAGGCTCAAGGACTCGGAGGCCAAGAGCAAGATCATCATACTCCTCACCGACGGCGTCAATAACCGGGGCGAAATCGACCCGCCAACCGGGGCCCAGCTGGCTGCAGCCGCGGGCATCAGGGTTTACACCATAGGCGTCGGCAAGGTGGGCGGCGCGCCGGTGCCTGTCGTGACGCAGGACGGGAGAAAAGTATACGCCCGGAATCCCGACGGGAGCCTGTACATGACCGAGCTCGACGAGGACACCCTCAAGGACATCGCCGAGAGAACCGGAGGCAAGTACTATCGCGCCACGGACGAACAGGCGCTGGATGAGATTTACCAGAGGATACTCGAGATGGAGAAGACGGCTTTCCTGGTCAAGAGCTTCAGGCATCGCAAGGAGGTCGCCAAGTACCTGCTCCCGGCGGGCCTTGCGGTGCTGCTCCTGGAGGTGCTGCTGGTGGGAGCGGTCTGGAGAAAGATACCTTAGGGAAACGACATGGAATTCGGCAATCCGACAGCGTTCTACTTCATGGCGATCGCCGCCGTGGCGGCCATCATACTCATCTATGAGATCGCATGGTCGGACAGCACCGTCCGCAGGCTCGTAAGCCATGAGGTTTTCAAGAAGACGGTCGCGGGCTACTCGCGCCGGAGGAAGATCGCCAAGCGGGCGATGCTGGTCGCCGTCATGGCACTCATAGTCCTGGCCTGGGCGATGCCCCGCATGGGCCGGGGGATGCGCATAGTGAAACGCGAGGGCTCGGACGTGGTCATCGCTCTCGACATCTCGGCGAGCATGCTGGCTGAAGACGTCGAGCCCAACAGGATCGAAGTCGCCAAGCGCGGCATGTCGAGCCTGGTGGCCCAGCTCGCGGAGCATCGGATCGCGCTGGTGGGATTCGCGGGGGACGCCTTCGTGCACTGCCCGCTCACCTTGGACCACGGCGCTCTCATCATGTTCCTGGACTTCCTGAGGCCGGGCCTGGTGTCCGAGCAGGGCACGGACATAAGCCGCGCAATCGAAGAGTCCTTGAAGGCGCTCGAGACGTCGGACAAGGGCAGGTCCATCGTGCTCGTCACCGACGGCGAGGACCATGGCAGGGGCCTGGATGAGGCCATCAAGAAGGCCAGGGAGAGGGGAGTCAGGATATTCGTAGTCGGCGTCGGCACCGAGGAGGGGGAGCCCATACCGCTCAAGGACGCGGAGGGCAACGTGCTCGACTACAAGCGCGACGACAAGGGCGACGTCGTGGTCTCCAGGCTCGACCTGGGGACGCTTCGGAGGCTGGGCCGCGAGACCGGCGGGGATACGTTCGTCCTCAGCCTCGCCGGCAGAGAGATATCGCAAATCGCCCGCGCCATAACGTCACTTGAGAAGGGAGTCCTCGAGGAGAGGGCATTTGAGTCATACCTGGAGTTCTTCCAGGTGCCCCTAGGGCTGGGGCTCCTTCTCCTGGTTCTGGAATGTGTCATAGGGGACAGGGTGCGTGAAGATGACTAGGCATGAACCCATATTGAGAACAGTGCTGGCGGTGGGGGCACTGTGCTTGGTGATCTTTCTGGCCGCCGATCCGGCCATGGCCATACGCTTCAGGGACAGGCTGCACTCCAGTATCGAGAAGGGTAACGACCGCTACAGCGAGGAGGAAAACGAAAGCGCCCTCGACTCCTATATGCGCGCCCAGCGGGAGGACAGCACGCATGCCGTGCCGTATTTCAACGCCGGTGACGCTTTCTACCGGATGGGCAAGTATGATGAAGGGGCCATGCAGTTTTTCAGATCAACCAAGTCTCCGGCTGAAAGCGTGGCGGCGATGGGTTACTATAATCTCGGCAATACGTTCTACCAGAAAGGAGACCTGCAGTCGGCGGCTGAGGCCTACAGGCGGTCGTTACTAATGGCCCCCGATGACGAAGACGCCAAGCATAATCTAGAGGTCGTCATGAAACTCATAGAGGAGCAGCCCCAGCAGCAGGACCAGGAGCAGGATCAACAGCAACAGCAGGATCAACAGCAGCAACAGCAGCAGAGCGATGAAGAGAAGGATGAGGACCAGCAGCAAGACCAGCAGCAAGACCAGCAGCAAGACCAACAGCAAGACCAACAGCAAGACCAACAGCAACAGGAACAGCAGCGGGAAGAGCAGGAGCAAGAAGAGCAGGACCAGCAGCAACAGCGGCCCGAGCAGAAGGAAATAACCCAGGACGAGCTCGAGAGAATACTGGCGGCCATAGACGCAAGTGACAAGGAGACGCAGGAGGAGATCGCCAGGCAGGCCTCGAGGACCCGCAGGGTAAGCGGCAAAGACTGGTAGGACATATGAGAGGACGGATGTCATTGAAAAGCGCGGAGTGGGCGCGATGCAAAGTCGCTGTCTGCGCGGCTATGTGCGTTGTCCTTCTCGGGCTCCCGGCGGCACATGCCGAAGACTTCGGCGTTGAGGCGACGGTTGACCGCAATGTGGTAAATGTCGGCAGGACCCTGCACCTCACCATCACCGTGTTCGGGTCGACGGACGTCACTCGGCCCGACCTGGGCGACCTCGATGGCTTCGAAGTAATGGGGTCTTCGAGCTCACAGAACATCAGCATGGTGAACCTCAAAGTCACGCGTTCCCTGAGCATCACCTACACGCTTGCCGCGATAAGGGAGGGCAACTTCATCTTAGGCCCCTTCACGGTGCGCGCAGGCGATAATATAGGGGAAACCGAGCCCATCAACGTAAGGGTCGTTCCCGCGTCGGGCGGCGCTAAGGCGGGGGGGCAGTCGGGCAGCGCGGGCGAAACCGCGGATGAAGATGCGGCGTTCGCCATGGCGGCTGTGGACAGACAGCGCGCTTATGTGGGCGAACAGGTAACCTACACGCTGCGTTTTGCATACAGGCTGAGAATGCTGCAGGGCATGGAGTTCATTCCTCCCGAGCACACGGGGTTCTGGTTCGAGGACCTGGGCGATGAGGGACCCGTTATTGAGGTGATCGACGGCAGGCAGTATTACGTCGTGACAAAGAAACTCGCCTTCTTTCCCATATCCAGCGGCAAACATGTCATAGGCGAGTCGGGCATACGCTACGTGGCCGAATCGAGAGACGCCTTCTCGCGCGACCCCTTCAGTCTCTTCGGCCGCGACCCCTTCGGCCGGCTGCGCGGCCGGGAGGGGGTGGCCATGGCCGACCCGGTAAGCATACAGGTTCTGCCGCTGCCGGAGGTCGGGAGGCCCGGTGATTTCTCTGGCGCCGTAGGCAGTTTCGAGGTGAGCGCGCGGGCCACAAGGCGGGAGGTCAAGGTGGGCGAGTCCATCACCCTCGTCGTTAAGGTGTCCGGAAGCGGGAACCTCAAGTCAGTGGCCGACCTTCCTGAGCCGGAAGTGCCGGGTTTCAGGGTATTCGCGCCCAAGTCCCAGCAGACCTTGAGCGCCGAGCGCGGCGTGGTGGGCGGCGAGAAGCGGTTCGAGTTTGTGCTCGTAGCGCAGGAGCCGGGGACATTCACCATCGACGGCATTGGCTTCACCTATTTCGACACAGCCAGGGAGCGATACACAACGGCCAAGGCGGCTCCCATCGCCATAAGCGTGCTTCCCGGCATCGCCGCGACCGCGGCTCCGGGAGAGCGGATCCCGGGAATAGACCTTGCGAGCACAGATATCCGGCATATTGTTCGGCCGCGGCAACTCGATGATGATCTCACTCTGGTGGTCGGCTCGCGGGCCGTTGCACTCTGGGCGATGCCCGTTCTCATAGGAGTCGCCGGCCTTATTGTCAAGATCCAGCGCAAGCGGCGGGCAGCATGCGTCAAGGTGTCGGCCCGAAAGGCGTATAAGGACCTCCTGGCGGAAGTGAAGCACGCGCATGCCGCGGTCAGAAAAGGCGAGCGGCCCGAAGAAGTTGCCGCCATTCTCTCGCGCGGAATCGCGAGATATATAGGCGTGCGCGGCGGCTGCCGCGAGAGCGCCGTCAATGTTGAGTTCGTCGGATCGCTTACCGGGATAACAGGGGATACGCGCAACAAGCTTCTGGGTCTCATTACAACGCTCGACCAGGTGAGATTCGCGCCGGGCGGGATGGGTGAGAGCGACATGGAGAACATCATAGGCGGAGCCGGACGTATTCTGGATGAAGTGAACAGGGAGTGGGGAAAGTGAGACAGGTCGCTGGCATATTCGCAGGGATTTTGTTGATCGCTCTGACCGGCGTCGCGGCATCGGCTCAGTCTCCGGACTCGCTCTTCACCCGGGGTTGCGACCTCTATGAAGCCGGCGATTTCGTCTCCGCCCTCAACGCTTTCCAGGCGGCCGGCCATGGTGGCATCGAGAACGCCGCTCTCTATTACAATCTAGGCAATGCCAATTACCGCCTGGGTTCGCTGGGCAGGGCTGTCGCCAATTACCGCCGCGCCCAGATGCTCAACCCCCGCGATGAGGACACCAGGGCCAATCTCGAGTTCGTACGGACGATGGTTGGCACAAGGGATACGCTGGCGGCCCTTGGGACCGAAAGCCCGGCGGACGTTCCCCTTAAGTGGCTTTCCCCGAAAGAAGTGCAGGCGCTCTTCTATGCGGCTTATTATCTAGCCGCGCTCGCCTTTCTGGGCCTTCTCTTCTTGAGAGGCAGCACGAGGCGCGTGAGCCTCTATGCCCTTGTTGCGTTCGCCGTCATTGCCGTCGTCTCGCTGAGTCTCTCCAACCACGCCCAGTCGCGGTTCCGCGATTCCTCCGGAGCCGTCGTCATAAACGAGGAAGTGGACCTGCGTTCGGGCCCGGGCAACGCCTTCGAGCGCATTGCGACTCTTCGCGACGGCGTGGAGGTCAGGCTCAAGTCGAGAAGCGCCATGTGGGTTGAGGTGGAGCTTCCCACGGGCGAGGTCGGCTGGCTCAGGGACACGGACATCGAGAGAATCTAGCTCCGCCTGCCGGCGAACGCCCGCGCGAATCGCCCGCTGCCGCGGGTGTGCTGCCGGAGCGTCGGTCAGCGCCTTCCCCTTTCACCATAATCTCATGCCGCAATCCCGTCCTGCCGATATTTAAGTGTTATGAGGCTGGGGCATAGAACACCGAAGCAGGATCATTTCCTGGGGGAACTCAGTCTGCTCATCCGCTCGCGGTATGGACTCATCTGGGTCCAGACCGTGGAGAGGGAACAGATGGAGAGCCTTCTCTGGTATCTCGGGGACTCGCTCGACCTGCCGCTTTTCACATGGACCCTGAACGGCGGCCTGAGGCGATTCGATCTCGATAAGCCCGTCTACCAGTCGGGCAGCCCCAAGACCGCTCTCGATCATGTTCTCTCATCCCGATTCGCCGCGCTCTACCATTTTGAGGGCCTGGGACCTTTCCTCAAGGATCCCGTGGTGGCGAGCAAGTTCGTTGACGTGGTGCGCTGCTTCACCGAGCGCAGGGGAGCGGTCATCGTCACCGGCAATGAGGTGGCCATTCCCGATGCCGTCAAATCCCATTCGGCCGTCGTATCGCTCCCGACGCCGGGGCGCGAGGAGTTCGAAGAGCTCCTCCAGGGCGTGCTGCGCGATCTTGAAGAGAGGTCGCATCCGAAAATAGTGATGAGCGATGAGGACATGAACCGACTTCTCAACAACCTCCAGGGGCTCACGCTAACGGAGGCCGAGAAGGTTCTCACCAAGGCCATTGTCGAAGACGGCCGGCTCAGCGCCGAGGACATAGGACTTGTCGTTAAGGAGAAAAAGGCCATCATCGAGCGCGAGGGCCTGCTGGAGTTCACGCCCGTGGACAGGGGCATGCGGGACATCGCAGACCTCGTGAGTCTCAAGACCTGGCTCGACAAGCGCAGGAACATCATCACCGACCCGGAGGGCGCCGCCCGGGCGGGGCTCACTTTTCCCAAGGGCATATTGCTCCTGGGCGTTCCCGGCTCGGGCAAGAGCCTCTGCGCCAAGGCCGTGGCCATGGAATGGGGTTTGCCTCTGCTCAAGATGGACTCGTCGCGTCTCTACAATAAGTATATCGGCGAGAGCGAGAAGAACTTCCGGCGCGCCATGGAGACGGCCGAACGGCTGTCGCCCGTCGTGCTCTGGATAGACGAGATCGAAAAGGCGTTCGCGTCGGAGAAGGGAGACGACGGGGGCGTGTCCACGCGTGTGCTGGGAATGTTTCTCTCTTGGCTTCAGGACAGGAAGGGAAGTGTTTTCGTAGCGGCCACGGCCAATGACATAAGCAAGCTCCCGCCCGAGCTTCTGCGGAAGGGACGTTTCGACGAGATCTTCTTCGTGGATATCCCGGATTCGGAGACGCGGGCGGAGATATTCCGCATACATCTTAATCTCAGGGGGCATGACCCGGCCGATTTCGACCTCGGCGTCCTGGCGGCGGCCACGGAAGGTTTCACGGGCGCAGAAATCGAGCAGGTCGTGGTATCCTCGCTTTACACCACCTTCTCCGCCAGCGCGTCACTCTCAACTGAAGTCCTCCTCGAGGAAGCGGGGAAGACCACACCGCTTTCGGTCGTTCGCGCCGAGTACATCTCCTGGCTTCGCGACTGGGCGAAGGAGCGCACCGTCAGCGCGCAGTAAGCAGCCTGCAGCGTGAATTCAAGGAAAGCGTCCGGCAAGGCCGCGGTCGCTAGATTCCCTCAACTCCCAATAGCTCGAGCTCGGCCGCGCCCTCGCGGAGCTTCATGGCGGCCCGGTATTCGGGCGACGTGTAGAAGGCGCGGATACTGTCAAGCGCCGGGAACTCGACCACGGCTATCCTGCGCGTCTCTTCAGGCCCCTCGAGCGACACCGTTTCCCCGCCCCGGACGACGAATTTGCCGCCGAACTTCTCTATGATCCCGGGGGTCTGGGCCATGTACTTCTTGTACCGCTCGGGGTCTGTCACGTTTATCCTGGCTATCATGTAAGCCGGCATGTCGAGCCTCCCTTATTTCTCATCTTACCTCGCACCTGCATCCGACCTCGCATCTGCATCCGACTTCTCCTCCGCGGTCTTGCGAAGGTTCTTGAAGATATCGGCGTCCACCCAGTATATGTCCCCGGGCCTGCCGGCTGTGAAAAAGAGATACTTGCCGTCAGGTGATACCGCGGCGGTTCCGGCCCGCATTCCAAGCGGGATCTCCTCGGGTTCGGTCCACGAGCCGTCGTCCTGCCGGAAAGATACAATCAGGGAGCTCTCGCCGCTGCGGGTTCCACCCATCTCGTTGAATATGAGATAGGATCCATCGGGAGCAATGAAGGGGTACATCTGATAGGCGCCATCGGTACTGATGGGCGGACCCACGAGCTCGTATTCGGAGAAGCGGCCGTCTTCGAACCTCGATTTCACAATACCTTCCTGGGTGACGCCGGTCGTGTAAAGGGTTCCGTTATTCTCAAACGACACATACATTGAGGCCGCCGGATTGAAGGGTGCGCCAAGGTGTGTCGCTTCTCCCCAGCCTTCCCCCGCCCGTTCGGCGAAGAACATGTCCAGGTCCGGCCTCTCTTCTTCAGGCACGACATGAAAGCCCATGAAGAATATCTTCTTTCCGTCAGGGTGCACCCGGGCCTCGAAATGCTCGGCGTCGAATGAAAGTGCCCTGTCGGGCTCGGACCAAACGCCTTCTTCCTGCCTTGTTACCATTACGGATTTCCTGCGGTACTCACCCACGCCTCTTGTGAAGTAGAACTCGCTGCCGTCGGGAGAGAAGGAGGGGGCGAACTCGTGTTCGTCGGTAGAGACGAAGCCGGGCGCGAACACGAGGGGCGTCATGCCCGGAGGTTTCTTTCCCAGGTAGGGGCCCTCATGGGCCTCGGGTGTATCAGCAAGTGAGGACGAGGCTATCAGCAAGATAGCCAGGAGAACGACAACAAGCCTGGACATAGGCCACCTCCCGTTCAGAATCAAGTGATAGGGCGACAGGGGGTTACTTCTTGCCTCTGTATTCTATCAATTAAACGCCCGGGCCTCAAGATGGATTCAGCGGGGCCCGGGCCTTTATGTTATGTTCAATCCCTGTCTTGTTCAGTCCCTGTCGGTCCTGTCTATCCGCCCTTCGCGGTAGTGGCCGAGCGCCGCAACCGGATTGCCTGCGCCGTTGAGTTCTATCTCAAGCTTGAAGCCGTCGATCTCCTCGAACATGAAGGTCGTACCGGTCATGGGGATCATCTTCATCTTCGGGCCCTGGTTCCTCTGGTAGTACAGGGCGCCGTTCTCGAGCGTGAGTTTCCTGGCCCCGTAGTTTCCGGCGTACTTCCGCATGGTGTCCGTATCGATTTCCACCTGGTTCGTCATGGCCTTGAGCCTGTCGATGTCCCACAGGAGCTGGGCCTGCTCGGGCCCTTCCCCGGCTTTTTCGGCGAGTTTCTCCAGGGCCGTCAGATGCGCCACTTCAAGGGCCTCACCTTCCGGCACCTGGATATGGGGCTCGATTCCGGTCCCCTCCCAGTTGGTACCGGAGATCGGATTCACAGCGCGGCCGAATGGCACGCTGAGGCTCATCTTGAGGTCCGGCCATGCATGGAGCTCCACCGGATGCGCCCCGCCGCCGGTGGTTTCACCGATTATGGTGGCCCGCTCGAGGTTCTTCATGTTGTAGGTGAACTCCTCGGCGGCCGAAAAGGTGTACGAGCTTGTGAGTATGTAGAGGTCTGTGTCGGCCATCTTGGGCCCCTCGACATAGGTCTGGCTCCAGAACTGCTTGGTCTTATCGGTGGCCCGGATGTAGAAGTCGTTAAGGTGCACGGGGTCATCGAAGAAATAGCTCGATATGAGCTGGATCATGCTCGGGCTGCCTCCGCCGTTCCGCCTGAGGTCGATTATGATAGCGTCGCAGTAGGCCAGGAAGTTCATGGCGGCGACGGCCGTCCGTCCGGCCCATCTGGTGTCGTTGAATCCCCTGAGATCGAGATAGCCTATATTCCCGGGGAGGCGCTCAAGCCGGTAGAACCCGAAGTTGTCGGCGGCAAGGATATCGAAAATGCCCTGTTCATCTTCCTCGGTCAGCGTGTCCCGGAAGGCGAAACGGGGGGGCTCGGGCATATAGTCGATATGCAGATGCCTGTCATGGGCGATCTCGAACATGTCCTCGGTGAGCATCCCGGCGAACTCGCCGCCCGTGGCAGCATCTTTGTACCTGCCCTTTCTGAGATTGCTCTTGATGGTCTTCACCATCTTCTGGGCTATGTCCGGAAAGACATATATGTCGTCCAGAGCGTTCGTGAGGCTGTCCACGACCGCCGCCTTTGCCGCCTCGTCGATAGGGTCGCCGCCGCCGGCGCGCCTTACGACGACCTGCCTCTGGGCACATGCTGTCTGGAGTCCCGCGAGCAGCAGGACCAGAGCGGCGCACAGAATCAGAAGAGAAGCGGCAAAGCTGTCTCTATGTCCCTTCAGCATGGCTATCCTCCTCATGGGGTTGCCGTCCAATTCGCACCGGGGCCGGAACCGAAACCGGCCGCCTGTTCCATCCAGATTATTTAATGGGATCGGGAGATTCAGGTTCCCGAAAATGTGAAAAAATCTAGTAGCTAGCTACATAATTTTGACCCACCTGTCAAGACCCTGTCGGAATGGGATTGCGGAGTTGCCTCTCGATGTTGTAGCCTGCAATCAGGAGCCCCTGTAGTCTATAGCCTGCGAGTAAAAGCCCCCTGTGACGCCGGGAGGTCATCCCGGGTAATTGCGAGGAGGACGGACCTATGGCGAAAGTAGTCAATATCGAGCGCTGCTTCGATCGCTTCAATGATACCTTCTCGCCGAAGATAGTCGGCGAGCTCAACGGGCAGCATGTGAAGCTCGTCCGGCTGGAAGGCGACAAGGTCCCCTGGCATACGCATGATAGAGAAGACGAGATGTTCCTGGTTCTGGACGGCACGCTCGACGTCATTGACAGGGAAAAGAAAGTGACCCTCGGGGCCGGCGAGTTCTGCATAGTGCCCGCGGGAAGAGAGCACCGCGTGGTCCCCCTGGGGCATGTGAAGCTGATGCTGTTCGAGCCGGCTGGAATAGCCCATACCGGCAAGGTGAGGGCCGAGATAACCAAGGACGAATACGACAGGCTCGACGTCCCGTGAGGAAACATCGCGGGGGAAGCGCCCCGGAGGAAGCGCCCGTGAGGAGGCGGCGAAGAGGAATCGCAGCGTCATGAGCGGCCTATCGTTGTCAGGGAGCGCCCCTGATCAGCCGGTCCAGGTACTCCAGGTTATCAAGGGCGGCCCTGTTGTCCGGGTCGATGGCCAGCACGCTCTGGAACAGCCGCTCGGCCTTACTGTAATCCCCCATTCTGCCGTATAGGACTCCGAGGTTGTTCATGGCGTCCACGTCGCGGGGATTCAGGTGGAGAACCCTCAGGAAGAGGTCTTCGGCTTCAGGATACCTCTCTGTCCTGGTATAAAGGGCGGCGAGCCCGTTGAGCGCCTTGTGATACCTGGGTTCCAGCCTCAGGGCCTCCTTCAGGTTCTCCTCGGCGGGCGCGTACTTCTTGAGTTCAAGATTGGTCACCGCGAGGTTGTAATATGCCGTAGCGTCGCCCGGGTCGGCCTCTATGGCGGCCCCGAAGCTCTCTTCCGCCCGCAGGTGATCTCCTCTCTCCAGGTAGAGGATCCCCTCGTTCACATATGCCGTGCTGAAGTCCTGCTCTATTATGTTCGTGTTTAGAAGCAGGAAGAGCACGGCGAAGACCGCGGCCATGACGGCCGCTTTCAAATGCCTCCTCTCGGAGATGATGCCGTATGCGGCCCTGGACGCGAACAGTATCAGGAAGGGCACAGCGGGCATCCGGTATCTCGAAAGCACGAAGAAGGCGACCAGGACGATATTGTAAGTCAACACCATCCCGTATATCAGAAGCAGGTCCCGGTACCTGCGTATGGCCGTTGCCATGCCTACGAGCCCGAGCGCGCCCAGCAGGGCGAAGCTCGCGAACATGAGTTTGAGCGCAGGAAGGGCCTCTCTCAGGAAGTAGTAGTTGTAGTTGTTGGAGACCTCGTGGTCGTTCCAGAACAGGCGAAACTTCCTTATGAAAAGGGGTATGGACTGGCCCGGCCGGGAGAAGATGAACCCGAGCGCCCTTTTCATCCAGAAATTGGATACGGCCTGCGGGTCCATGTCCCGGCCCGTTTCAGACTCGGCCGCTGTCCTGGCGTATTCGAATATCTTGTCCGGGCTGTTGAGCTCGGGGGAGGGGATGTACTGGATCCCGTCGGCGTCAGGGTTGTTCCCGAGGTGGAGATTGATGCCCATGGAAGAAGTGAGAGGGCTCAATTGGCCTTCCGTGCGGTGGCGGTGCAAGCTGAAGGGAAGCAGTGCGAGCATAAGGCCGAGAGCGAAGACAGCGAGATTGAGAGTCCTGGTCCTGCCGTCCCCCGGTCCTGAGTAGAACCAGGGCACAAGGAACACGAGAAAGAGCAGCACATTCGGGCGGGCCATCACCGAAAGCGCGAATGCCACCCCCGCCAGCACATACAGGAATCCGGACCCGTTCTCCCGGGCGGCCAGCAGCGCCAGTATCACTGCCAGATTGAGGAATACGATCAGGGTGAGAGGCAGGAGCATCAGGTTATATACCGAGAGGCCCCCGTACAGCAGGTAAAGAACACAGGCGATTACGGCGGTGGTGCGGTTGAAAAGCCTGTCGGCTATCGAATATAGAAGTACGGCGCTGAAAGAGCCCAGAAGGATCTGTACGGCATACACCGCCGTCGGGCTCGGGCCCGCAACCGAATACAGCCCGGCAAGAAACACCTTGTAAGCGGGACTCATCATGAATAGCGTGCCATCAAAGCGCCCGTGGCTCGAGAAATAGGACGCCGCATTATGATAGATGGCCGAGTCCATTATGGGAGCCGCAAAATAGACGGTGCCCTTAAGCTCAAGCAGCAGGATCAGGCGCACAAGTACTGAGACGGAGAAGATGATGAGTATGGCAGGCAGTCCGCTTCTTACTTTCACCACTTCGCTTTCACCACTTGGCTTCTCCCCGGAGCCAACGGGAATGTGTATTGGGCGTCTTCTGAATTCTGAGAGTATGGCCCCCGTTTCGTCAACCTATTCTTGAGCGGGCCCCGGGGCTCTTAATCCGGCCGGGCCTGTCCGGCAGGAGGCGCAACCCGGCAGCCTCAGATGGCCCATATTGCATCAGACCACGTTTCATACTAGGACGTATGTTCCATATTGTAACAGTACTTTGCTCGGCTTCCCGCTGCTTCCACTCATGGTGGCGCCGCAACCTATTGATAAGCAATAAATTAGAATGAGATTGGACGGTAGGTAACATGGCACCAATTATGCTCTTGGGTGTGATGGGGATATGGGAGTAAGAGACAAAGGGCACATGGCGCATATGGGAAGGCCGCGGGTCTTATCGCAGTAGACTGGAGGTATATTATGCCAGGCTTTGACGGAACAGGTCCGTGGGGGATGGGTCCCAGGACGGGTGGTGGTTTCGGTTTCTGCGCCCCGGGTTCGGGGCCTGTGCCTTACAGGTCCGGGCCGGGAGTCGGCTATGGAGTCGGCCGGGGCGGAAGGCCCTGGGGAGGCGGCCGCGGACGCGCATTCGGCGGTGGCCGCGGATGGATGTGGAGGGCCGCCTACCCGTATGGGGCCGGTCCGTACTGGGGCTACCCGGCAGGCCAGGAAGCTGCGCCTGCGGATGAGAGAGCATTCCTGGAAAACGAGCTGGCTTATATGGAGCAGCAGATCGAAGCCATAAGAAGCCGCCTTGCGGAGATCGAAGGAGCATCATCCGCTGAGTGACCGGGCAGCTTAAGTGATTCTGTGGAGGAGGAAGTGTAAATGCCAGGTTTTGACGGAACAGGTCCGCGAGGACTCGGCTCAATGACCGGGAGGGGCATGGGATACTGCGTGAAGCCTGTCGGCGAACTGGCTGCAGTCAGGGGGGGCGTCGGTACCGGAGGAACCCGTTACCAGCCCGGCTTCAGATATGCCGGATGGACGCCGTATGCCGGCGCGTGGTTTCCCTCTATCCCGTTCTTCAGGTGGCCGCGGCGGGGGCGCGGCCGCGGCGGGGGACGCAGAGGCGGCCGCGGCAGATGGTGGTAGCAGGCCCGGAATGAGGTGACGCTCAATTGCCCGGGAGAGATGGAACCGGTCCCGCCGGCGGTGGGCCACGCGCAGGGCGCGGCGGCGCTGACGATGGGCCGGCTGACGCGAGAGAAGGTAAGGGCCCGGCAGGGACGTGCATCTGCCCGAAGTGTAACACCAGAGTCGTGCATCCCGCCGGCGTGCACTGTTACCGGGTGACCTGCCCTTACTGCGGTATGCGAATGGTAAGGGAATAGGCCATTAAGAACCGGATGCCTTGTGACCTTAGCCGACCTGCGACGGTAGCGAGCCGGACAGGTGCGGAAAGGAAACTGCAACTCTATAGAGACGACGCGACTTCCTGTGAGGAAGGCCGCGTGTAACAATATGGGGCGTGTGCCGCCAGATACCCGGATCGAAGTCGCCGGCTGCCTGCCGGTGATTCCCGTCCGCATGTGCCTGACCAGGGGGCGATGGCGGATGCCGCACTGTATGACACCATAGGACCAAGAGGAAGGAGTCAAGTGTGAGAATCGGAGTGTATGTATGTCACTGCGGAGGAAACATCTCGGAGACCGTCGACATCGGCCGGGTCACGGCATTCGCAGAGCAGCAGCCGGATGTAACTCTTGTGCGCGATTACTCTCACATGTGCTCTGAAGTGGGGCAGAAGCTCATACTCGAGGATGTTCGCGACAACAATCTGGACAGAGTCGTGGTAGCTGCCTGCTCCCCGCAGTTCCATGAACGGACGTTCAAGAGCACCATGGAAAAAGCCGGCCTGTCTCCCTATGTCCTGGAAATCGCCAATATCCGCGAGCAATGCGCATGGCCGCATTTCGACATACCCGAACTCGCCACTGAAAAAGCCAAGGGCCTGTTGGGGATGGCCATAGTGAAGGCGAGACTTGATGAGGCGCTCGCGAAGAGGACCATGCCCATAGGAAAGAGAGTTCTCGTGGTGGGGGGCGGCATCGCGGGCATCCAGGCGTCGCTGGACCTCGGGGACGCCGGGTTCAAGGTGTACCTCGTAGAGAAAGAGCCGACCATCGGGGGTAAAATGGCCAAGCTCTCGAGGACGTTTCCAACGGAGGACTGCGCGGCGTGCATACTCTCCCCCAAGATGGCGGACGTCCCCGCGAATCCCAATATAGAGCTGCTCACATTCACCGAGATTGAGGATATCAAGGGCTACCTGGGAAACTATGAAGTGACCCTGGTGAGGAAGCCCAAGTTCGTGGATGAGGACAAGTGCACCGCGTGCAATAAGTGCGCGGAGGTATGTCCGGTAGTGGTCCCCAACGAGTACGAAGAGGGTCTCACGTCGAGAAGGGCCATATACCTGCCCTCTCCCATTGCGGTTCCGCATACATATGTTCTCGACTACGAGGCATGTCTGGGGCTGTTTCCCTTGGCCTGCGAGCGCTGCTCCCAGGCCTGCGAGCCCGGCGCCATCAACTATGACATGGAGCCCAAGCGCATGACCTTCACCGTGGACACCATAGTAGTCGCGACGGGCTTCGACACCTTCGACGCGAGAGAGAAGAAAGTCTACGGTATAGGCCACTATAAGAACGTGATCACGGCGCTGGACATGGAGCGCATGATCGTCCACGCGGCGGAAGGTAATCCCATCCGGCCGATGGGCAAGAGGATCGCCTTCATCCAATGCGTCGGCTCAAGGGACGAGCAGGTGGGCAATGAGAACTGCTCCAGGATCTGTTGCATGTACGCCACGAAGCTGTCGCAGCTCTTAAAACGCTCCGACCCGACGCGCGATGTCTACGTGTTCTACACCGACCTCAGGGCATACGGCAAGGGCTTCGAGGAATACTATAAGAGGGCCCAGCGCACGGGCGTCAAGTTCGTGAGGGGGCGCGTTGCGGAGGTAAACGGCAACTCCAACGGCAACGGCAGAGTGATATTGAAGGTCGAGGACACGCTGACGCGCAGGATCATCCAGGACGAATTCGATCTCGTCGTGCTGTCGGTGGGCATCAGGCCCAGCGAAGCCGGCAAGCGCGTATCGGATATTCTCAAGCTGGGAAGGAGCCCGGACGGCTTCCTCCAGGAGGCGCACCCCAAGTTCAGGCCCGTGGATACCCTCTCCGACGGCGTCTTCATCTGCGGCTGCGCGCAGGGCCCCAAGGACATACCCGACACTGTCGCCCAGGCGAGCGCGGCGTCCGCCAGGGCGGTGAGGCTCATGAACAAGGGCGAGTACGATATAGACCCGGTAATAGCTTTTGTACACGAAGACCTGTGTGACGGCTGCGGGCTCTGTGTTCCTGAATGCCCGACCGGGGCGCTGATACCGGGGCAGCTGGTTTCGGTAAACGAGGCCGTGTGCTCGGGCTGCGGAAGCTGCCTCGCGGCCTGCCCGAAAGAGGCCCTGGACCTGCACTGCTATACCAATGAGCAGCTCCTGGAGCAGATTCGGGCTGCGCTTCAGGGCAAGCGGGACGACGAGGTTAGGGTACTCGTTTTCGCCGACGATCAGACTACATACAGGCTGGCCGACAATGTCGGTACGGGCAAGCTCTCCTACTCGCCCAATGTCCGCATATTCCGGGTGCCGAGCGGCAGCAGGATCACCCCGCGGCTCATGCTCAAGTGCTTCGAACTGGGCGCGGACGGCATTTTCATAGGTGAGAGCGAGGAGAAGTCGTCGCCGTTTCCCCACAGTGTATCCGCGATAAAGCAGAATGTCGCGGCGGTCAAGGACATATTGAAAAAGCACAAAATAGAACCCGACAGAGTGCGTTTTGTGGAATTCGTGACTGTGATGCTCGGGGCTTTCGTCAACCACATGAACACCCTGACGGAACTGGCGAAAGCGTCGGGCCCCATACCCGACGCGGAAAGGGCGCTGCTGGTGGATGATCTTGCAGCCCAGAAGAAGCAGGAGGTAGCATGACTGAGAAGCTCTTAGTATCCGCGGATTGCGACGCGTTCATGAAGAAGATCAGCGAGATGAGCGACCAGGTGATATCGCTGTGTGACCAGTGCGGGACATGTTCAGGCGGCTGCCCCATGGTGGATGACATGGACATCACGCCGTCACAGATGATGCGGCTGGTACAGCTCGGCCAGATGGACGTGCTTGAAAGCAAGGCTATCTGGTTCTGCGCATCGTGCTTCACTTGCACCGTCCGGTGTCCGAGGGGTCTGGACCTCTCGAAGGTGGCGGAGTCGCTCAGGCAGGTGACACTGCGAAAGGCCATAGACCACGTTAATATCAATAAGATACCCAAGGACGAACTGGCCCGGCTTCCCCAGATAGCTCTGGTGGCCGGCATGAGGAAGTTCACCGGTTAGGAGGAAATCGCAATGGGCGCTCCCAGGCGCAATATACCCTACTACCCCGGATGTACCCTGAAGACAAAAGCCAGCAATTTCGAGTCGTCGGCCATCGAATGTGCCCGGGTACTGGGCATGGAAATGGTCGAAATACCCGAGTGGAACTGCTGCGGCACGGTATTTTCTCTGACGAGTGACGACCTCATTCATCACGTCGGGCCGATAAGGAACCTGATTCGTGTGCAGGAGATGAGCGGCAACGGCGTTCCCGAGGATGAAAACAGGGTGCTGACGCTCTGCTCCATGTGCTTCAACACACTCAAGAGGTCGAACCTGCGCATGAGGGAGAACCCGGATGACCTCGAGACCGTCAATGATTTCATGGACACTGAAGAGGACTACAGGGGAGAGATCGAGGTAGTCCACTTCCTGGAGGTGCTCAGGGATCTCGGTGCGGAGGCCATAGCCGAGAAGGTGGTTAATTCGCTTGAGGGGCTCAACGTGGCTGCCTATTACGGGTGTATGCTATTGAGGCCCAAGGAAGTGGGTATCGACGACCCGGAGGAGCCCAAGATCATGGACGGCATCCTGGGCGCCCTCGGCGCACGCGTCATCTATAACAGCTATATGAAGGTCTGCTGCGGCAGCTATCAGGTGATGCACGACAAATACGCCGTGGCCCGCCTGGTACGCGACATAATCAACCATGCCCGCGAGGACGGCGCCGAAGTCATAGCCACTTCGTGCCCGCTCTGCGCGCACAACCTCGACGACCGCCAGAGGGAAGTCAAAGAGCTCGATCCCGATTTCGAAGAGATGCCCGTGTTCTATTTCACCGAGCTGATGGGCCTTGCGTTCGGCCTAAAGCCGAAAGCCTCGGCCGCCGACCTCCATTATGTATCAGCCACCGATCTTCTTAAGGAGAAACAGCTTCTTTCGTTCTGAAAGCTGCGGACTTGATTGAGCGGGCATTCTGTGATATACTGCCTCTGGTTATGAGATGCTGTGAGATGCCCATTTTACTCGGGCGGTCTTGTGTTTTTCCGCGGGTTCTTTAAAGCAAGGGGGTGGAGTTATGGCTTTCCGCAATAGGGCTTTACAGGCGGTCGCGGCGGCCGCCTTTGTCGTTCTCCTGGCTGCTCAGGCCTGGGCCGGGCCCGCGCCGGCGGTGGACCAGAACAAGCTCTTCTGGCAGCTTCCACCCGGGGCATACAACATGCACTTCAACGATTTGAACGGCAACCTCGTTCACGATCCGGGCGAGCCTATACTCGCCGGTGGCGACTCGGTGCACAATGTCATAAGGGCCGACCTGTCATGCTGGATAGCCAGCACTTCCAACCTGCTTGTCTATTCGGGTTTCGCTAATCCCTATATGAACTGGCTTGTGAACGGCATTCCCCCCGATCCCAACGTCAGCGTGTGGGGACTGACCTACTGGGCGGCCGGCCCGGGAGCCAGGACGGTCGATGACGGCGGCTGGCAGGACTGGGGCCTGTCTCATGCCGGTGTTGTATTCCTGGTACCCATAAGGACGATTCCGGAATTCGGCGGCAACTGGTTCGACGGCATGGGCAACGCCATCAATCCCATCCAGTGGTGCAAGGCGCGGCTGGATACCGAATGCGTGCCCGTCGGGCTCACATGCTGGTTCCAGGCGGCTGACGGCTCGACGCCTGTGCCGCCATACGAAGAGGCGCCGGGTCCCTATGACCTGAGTAACGCCTTCGGTTACCACGCCATAACGCTATGGGACATCGACACGGCCAATCTTCTATTGACCATAACCGACTCCGACGACATCGGCATACTCGGCGGGCCGCCCGCCGGAGTGGGGCCGAGAACTGTTCCCTACAATTATAACGGGATTAAGTGGGTGATTACGCCGCTCTATCCGGGCATAAACGCGGAGATCAACTACGCCGTTGCCATCGCAGGCGGCGGGCCGTCGGCCACAGAGGCCTCCACATGGGGACGGATAAAGGGGATGTACAGGTAGCGGGTATTCGCTAGGGTCAGGGCCGTGACCTGACACTGGACCTGCGTTTCGGACCACGGGAGCAATGCGCCTGCCGGTGTTTGCACGTCTGCGTGGACGGCATGACGACTCAGCGAAAGGCCCGGTTTAATGAAGGCGGTTCTTTCCGTTCTCGCGGTTCTCGTGACTGTCCACATACTGATGCTATCGACGATACGCATCTATCCCATGAACGACCTGCCCTGCCACCTTGCCGTCTCCACGATTCATAGGCACTATGGAGGTCCCTCGGATCATTTCGCGGAGTATTACAATATCGACCTCTTCCCCGGCCCCAATTGCCTGCACCCGCTGTTCTGCGGTCTCAGGATTTTCCCGGACGTAGAGGCCGGAAACAGAGTCTATTTTGCCCTGTACCTGGCGCTCCTGCCCCTTTCACTTCTGCTCATAGCCAGGAGAGTCGGGCGTAACGCCTGGCTCGCGCTTCTGGCCCTGCTCCTTCTCTACAACATGAGCTTCCGCTGGGGCTTTGCCGGATATACCATGGCGATTCCGCTTACCATGCTTACGCTGTACATCTATCTAGTTTCGCTCGAGAGCCGCCGTGCGCGCGACAAGGCCATTGTCGCCGTTGCGCTTTCCGGGCTCTTCTTCACACACGCCATGGCCGGCTTGTATTGCGCTCTGCTGATTGTCATGTCAGTCGTTATTCACAACAGGCGCTCGTTCCGGGCCGGCCTTCGCGAAATGCTGCCGGTCGTGCCGTTCGCCGCCCTCGTTTTATGGTGGGCTATCAGCTCTCCCGCCGGCCGCGGCAATATGCTGGGTGAAGTTCTTGAATACTACTGCAGCGAGTATCTGCGGTCGTTGGCAGGGAGATCAGGGATTCTCTTTAATGACCACAGGCACCTTTTCGGCGGCCAGCTGGGGAGGACCGTCGGCACGCTGTTTTCATTATGCATAGTCGGGCCGCTGGTCGCGGGGCTTCTCGTCAGGGCGAAATCGTTCAGAAAGTCTTTGCGGAGGCCAGAGGTCAAGAGCGTGTTTTTCTTTCTTCTCGTTACGCTCGCCTGCTACCTGTTGCTGCCGGCGAGAGCGGGGGGCGTATATTTCATTAACCGGCGTTTGTCGGTCTTCGTGCTGATTTGGTCGGTTGTTCTGCTCGCCTCCATATTCCCGAGGTCTTTGTCCCGGCCCTGGGTGGCGGCTCTGTGCGTCCTGTGTGTCGCCCATGCGGCGCTCTGGGGGAGCTATTTCCAAGCTTTCGAGCGAGAGAATGAGCTATTTGTGCGTGAGTTCCTGCCGCGGGAATCGAGCGGCAAGACGCTTATCAGTCTCGTTCACAATCGCAACTTCCGCGGAGCGCCTGTGTACAGCAACTTCGGTGACTACCACGTCGTATGGAATCTGGGTATTACCAAGGGCCTGTTTGCGCAGTACAAGTTCTTCGGCGTGTCGCCCCGCAAGCCCGAAGAGTGGCCCCGGCCCAAATGGAGGGGCAAACCCAACACCCGCGAACGGCTGGGACCGTATTCGACAAGCGACTTCATTCTGACACGCGGCGTGTCCGGCCCCTGGGCCAGCGTCTATCTGAGGGGCTTCAGGCAGAAGCGCAGTGCCGGGAAGTGGGTTCTTTACGAAAAGGACAGCGACGCTGGACCCGGGCCTACTTCTCCCCGGACAGAATAGCCACCGTTTCGTCCACCTCTTCCCTGGTGACGGTCTTGCGCAGGTCCTCCATGTTGCGCATGACTTCCTGGAAGCGCATGCCCTCTGCCGCGCTTATCCACTCGAGCTGCAGCCTCTCGGCCCGGATGCCGAGCTTGTCGAGCTTCTTCTTGAGCTTCTCTATGCGCCTGGCCGTCCAGCGGTTGGCGTCGATATAGTGGCAGTCTCCGAAGTGGCAGCCCGAGACAAGCACCACCGGGGCGCCCTTTTTGAATGCATGGAGGACGAAGTCTGCGTCAACCCTGCCCGAACACATGGTCCTTATGAGGCGGGGAGTGGTAGGGTACTGGAGCCGCGAGATCCCCGCGAAGTCGGCGCCCGCGTATGAGCACCAGTTACAGGCGAAGACCACGACTTTGTCCATCGGGTTCTCGTCCAGTATCGAATCTATCTGCGCGATTATCTGTTCGTCGGTGTAATGCCTCATGACTATCGCGTCGGCCGGGCACTCGGCTCCGCATGTGCCGCAGCCCGAGCACGCGGCCTCTATGACCCTGGCGGGCGTCTTGGACTTGGTATCGACGTAGATCGCGTTGTACGGGCAGACCTTGGCGCAGATGCCGCAGGAGGTGCACCTGTCGTCGATGACCATTGAGGTTATGGCCTCGACCGCGATCTCTCCCTTCTGCATCAGCGCCCCGGCCCTCGCGACCGCGCCCGATGCCTGCGTGACCGAGTCCTTGATGTCCTTGGGCGCCTCGCATGTGCCGGCGAAGAAGATGCCGCGCGTGGGGGCGTCAACGGGCTCGAGCTTGGGATGGGCCTCCAGGAGGAAGCCGTCCGCCGTTTTCGACAGATTGAGCATCTCCCGGACCTCATCGAAGTTCTTGTGCGGCACGAATCCCACCGAGAGCACCACCATGTCGTAGTTATGCGGCCGGACTTCACCCGTTTCCGCATCCTCGACATAGAGGTCGAGCGTGCCGTCGCCCTTCTGGCGTATCTCGCCGGGAAGCGCGCGGATGTACTTTACTCCGCTGCCCTTGCTCTTCTTGTAGAGGTCCTCGAATCCCTTGCCGAAGGCGCGTATGTCTATATAGTGAACACCGATCTCCATCTCGGGGTAATGCTCCTTAAGGAGGATGGTGTCTTTTACCGTGTTCATGCAGCAGATGTTGCTGCAGTAGGGCTGGCCCCGTTTTTCCATTCGGGAGCCCACGCATTGAATGAAACCCACGTTTCGGGGCTGTTCGCCGTTATCCAGCCTCACCATGTGGCCCGCGGTCGGGCCGCCGGCGTTGATGAGGCGCTCGAACTCCATGCTGGTTATTACGTTGGGGTATTTGGTGTAGCCGTATTCGCTCATTTCGGTGGCGTCGTATACCGACATGCCGATGGCGACTATGATCGTGCCTACGTCGAGCTCCACTTCCTTGTCTTCCATGTCATAGTCGATGCAGTCTTTCTCGCATGCCTCCCTGCACTTCTCGCAGGCGAGCGGCATATTGCCGAGGCAGGCCTCCACGTCCAGGACGAAGGCGGGAGGGACGGCCTGCGGGAAGGGCTGGTAAATGGCCTTCCTCGTCGCGAGCCCTATCTCGAACTCGCTGGGCCTCGCCTGCGGACATACCTCGGTGCAGTCGCCGCAGGCGGTGCACTCCTTTTCATCAACGTAGCGCGCCTTGCGGAGCACCCTGACCTTGAAGTTGCCTACGTAACCCCTGACCTCTTTGACTTCGCTGTAGGCCATGAGTTCTATCATCGGATGTCGACCGACATCCGTCATCTTAGGCCCCAAAATTCATATGGAGCAGTCCATTGTGGGGTACGTCTTGTCTATCTGCGCCATGATGCCGCCGAGGGACGGTTCCTTCTCGACGAGATAAACGGGAAATCCGTTGTCGGCAAGATCCAGCGCGGCCTGTATGCCGGCCACGCCGCCCCCGATCACGAGGGCCGCCTTCTTGACCGGCACCACGGTCTCCGTCTGGGGCTCGAGCTTTCTAGCCCGCGCCACGCCCATGGCGACCAGGTCCTTGGCCTTCTCGGTGGCTCCTTCCCTGTCATGAAGATGCACCCAGGAGCACTGCTCCCTGATGTTTGCCATTTCCATGAGATAGGGATTGAGCCCGGCCGCTATCAGGGTCTTTCTGAAGGTTGGCTCGTGAAGGCGTGGCGTGCAGGACGCTATTACCACCCGGTCGAGATTGTTTTCGGCTATTGCCTTCTTGATCTCCTCCTGACCGGGGTCTGAGCATGTGTACAGGTTGGCCGTGGAGAACACGACGTCTTCAAGTGTAGCGGCGTACTCGGCCACTGCGGCGCAGTCCACCGAGCCCGCGATATTCATCCCACAATGACAGATGAAAACACCTATTCTCGCATCCAGGACTGTCTCACCTCCTCTCATTGATAAAGGTAAGTATGTTCTTTATTTCCATCCTGGGCTTGACCTCGCCCATTACCATATCAGCGCATGCAAGATGTATCCTGCACTTGTCGCATGACGTGAGCAGCACTCCGGCACCCGTTTTTTCCGCCCCGGCTATGAGGCCCGACTGGAGCCGTTTAGAGATGTGGTCGCAGTTTATCCAGAGATTGCTGCCGCAACACGGCGAGGAGTCGCGGTTGAACTCCATCTCCCTCAATTCGAGGCCGGGTATCCGCCCGAGCAGGTCTCTCGGAGCGTCGTAGAGGCCCGAAAACCTGCCCATGCGGCAGGGATCGTGCAGGACGACGAGGTCGGCCGGTCTTCTCCGTGAATCCTCCGCGGGCCCTCCGGCGCGTCCGCCCGACGGCCTGGCGCTGGCCAGGGAGTACTCGCGCCGGTCCGCCCTGGTCTCGGGCTCGCCGTCATCCGCCACGTAGTCGCGTCCGCTGCTCTGCCGGCCGGGCCGATCCGTCTCCCAGGCATCGTCCGGGATGCCCTCGGCCTCCCGGGCGCCGGGCGCTTTCTCTCGAAACCGGATGCCCCCGCCGTTGGCGGCGAGGAAGCCCAGCGTGTTCACGACTTCAACCTCCCGGTTGCCGAAGAAGCGGCTGTACTTGTTGGCCAGCGTGTGGAAACCCTCAGGGCACGAAACGAACACGCGCTTTGCTCCGACTCTCTCGAGGGCGGCTGCGTTCAGGCGGGCCAGCTTCGAGAAGAGGTCGGTGTCGCCCGACCACAGGGCGTCGTGGCCGCAACAGACTTCGTCGGCTAGCACGGCGCAGGTGACGCCGGCTTCCTTGAGAAGTTCGAGGGCCGCCGTGTGAGTCGCGGCCATGTCGAGATTGAAGTGGTCGAATATGACATCGAAGTAGGGAGCGCATCCGACGAAGTATATGTCCTCGGCTGTCCTGTCGCGGTCGTCCGGTCCGAGCACCTGCACCCATTCGGGAAGGAAGCCGGTGCGCTTCTGCCGGCCGGGGTACTTGCTCATGATGCGCATCATCTCGAGTATGACGCCGCCGTGCGTATGCTGGGGGAGGAGGTGCTTTTGTAGCGCGGTCTCCCTCATGCTCCTTATGAACTCGGGGTAGTCGACGTCGGAAGGACAGCGCACCCTGCATGTCCCGCATGTAAGGCAGCGCCATATCTCGCCGGGCACGGGGTCCCTGCCGTCCAGGAGCGCGTGCTGCACCACGGACCTGGGGGAGTAGATCTCGCCAGCGATGCCTATGGGGCAGCTGCCCGTGCACTTTGAGCAGTCGACGCACATGTATACGCGCGTATCGAGAGCTATTTCCTTAAGATCTCTCTGTGATCGGGCTTCTTCCAAGCTTCTTGACCCTTTCCACGAATTCACGCACCGACGTGGCGAACTTCTCGCCCTCGGCCGCAGATACCCATTCGAGGTGAAGCCTCTCGGGTTCGAGCCCCAGCATCTCCACGAGCTTCCTGGCCTCGGCGATCTGCTCTTCGGCCCGGCGGTTACCGAAGCCGTAGTGGCAGTCGCCTATGTGGCAGCCCGAGACATACACTCCGTCCGCCCCGCCGGCGAACGCCCTGAGTATCATGCCCGGAGTCACGCGCCCCGAGCACATCACCCTTATTGTCCTTATGTTGGGAGGGTACTGCAGGCGCGAGACGCCCGCCAGGTCTGCTCCCGCATATGAACACCAGTTGCAGGCGAACGCTACGATTCTGGGTTCGAACCCGGCCATCGGGCCCTCCGTCTCCATCAGGTTTCCCACTCCAGCAGGAATGCCTCCATCATGTCGTCTATCTGTCTGTCCGTGTAGTGCTTCGCGGTGATCGCCCCCGTGGGGCAATGGGCCGCGCAAGTTCCGCAGCCCTTGCACAGCGCCTCGTTTATGACGGCATACGCTGTGCCTTCTTCCTCTACGAGGCCGGGTGCATTGTATTCGCATATGGCAACGCATGTTCCGCATGCCCTGCATAGATGCCTCGCAACTGCGGCGGTCGCGGGCTCCAGGGCGACGTAGCCCTTATTGAGAAGCCTTCCCACCTTGGCCGCGGCCCCCGAAGCCTGCGCGAGGCTGTCGGGTATGTCCTTGGGATACGAAGCGCATCCGCATAGGAAGATACCCTCCGTGTTGGTCTCAAGGGGCCCGAGCTTGACATGGCGCTCGAGGAAGAAGCCGTCCTGCCCGAGGGGTATCCTGAGCTTCTCGGCCAGCTCGTGCGTACCGCTGGCCGCGACCATGGGCACGGCGAGCACGACGAGGTCAAACGGCACCTCAACGTCCTCCCTGACGCCTTCGTCGAAAACCGTGAGCGTGCCCCCGGAGCCGTTGCCCTTTACCTTTATGACGCTGTCCTGCTTGCGCCTTATGAATCGCCCGCCCTCGAGCCTCACCTCTCTATAGAGTTCCTCGCCCTGGCGGGTGAACGACCTTACGTCGCGGTGGATGAAGGTTATCTCGGCGCCTTTCCTGATGGACTCGCGCGCCTGCTTGAGGGCGACCTGGCAGCAGTAGCGAGAGCAGCCGGTATAGCCCTCTCTCTCGCGCGAGCCCGCGCATTGTATGAATGCGATTCTATAGGGGGAGCCGAACGAGTCCGTGTCCCCCAGGCACTCCTCGAACTGGGCCGAAGTCATCACGGCGGGGAGGTCGCCATAGCCGAACTTGCCCTCGGGCACGAGGTTCTCTCCGCCGGTCGCCAGCACGATGGAGCCTATCCTGAGCTCGCGGCCGTTCACCTTTATCTCGAAGTTGCCCACGAAGCCCTCTACGGACTCTATCCTGGCGCCCGTAATTATGTCCACGGGCAGCGCCTCGAGCTCGGCGATCTTGGCCTCGAGAACATCGGACGCCTTATCCCCGGTGGGGAAGAGCCGGTCGAGTTCCCTGAGCTTGCCGCCCAGGGCCGTCTCGCGCTCGGCGAGATGCACCGCCAGGCCCATCCGGGCAAGATCGATGGCGCACTGGATTCCCGATATGCCGCCCCCGATGACAAGCACGCTTTTCTCGGCGTCCACCACCCTGGCCTGAAGCGGGCTCAAGTCCCTGGCGCGGGCGACGGCCATTCGCACCAGGTCCCGCGACTTCCGGGTCGCCTCCTCGGGCTCTTCCGAGTGTACCCAGGAGCACTGGTCCCTGATGTTAGCCATGTCGAACAGGTACGGATTGAGGCCCGCGCTTTCGCAGGTCTGTCTGAATATGGGCTCATGCGTCCTCGGTGTGCAGGCGGCCACCACCACCCGGTTGAGGTTCCGCTTCACGATGATGTCCGCAATCTTGCTCTGGGTATCGTCCGAGCACGTGTAGAGATTGTCGGTGGCGAAAGTGACATTGGGCAGGCCGCGCGCGTACTCGGCGACCGACTTGCTGTCGACTACCCCGCCGATATTGTGGCCGCAGTGGCAGACGAAGACCCCGATTCGCGGCTCCTCGTCGGCGTCGCCCTCGGGCAGGGGCTTGACCAGAGGATAGAACCTGGCCTCTCCGACGTAGGGCAGCGCGCGGGCGCTCGCGGCCGAGGCCTGGGCGACCGAGTCGGGTATGTCCCTCGGGCCTGCGGCGCAGCCGCAGACGAAGACGCCCTGCCGCGTCGTCGAGACCGGGTCTGTAAGGGGGTCGGCCAGCTTGAAGTAGCCGTCGCCCCCTAGCTCGACTCCAAGTATGCCCGCCAGGTCGCGCGTTCCGGAGCTCGGGATCATGGCGCACGTGAGTACCACCATGTCGGTTTCAACGCTCGCCGGTCGCGCCGTCTCCGCGTCTTCGTACCTGAGGAGCAGCGTCCCGCCGGGCTTAATGGTTATGTCCGACGGGGAAGACCTCAGGAAAGTGATGCCCGTCTCGTCCTCGCCGCGGTGATAGTACTCCTCGAACCCGCGGCCGTAAGCCCTTATGTCCCTGTAGAAGTAATAGAAGTCCTCTATGGATTTCTCATGGTCCTTCGCGATCATGCACTGTTTTATGGAGTAGACGCAGCAGACGCGCGAGCACCACGGAGAGTAGCGCTCGTCCCTCGAGCCCACGCATTGAACGAAGGCCATGGTCCTGGGCGGGCAGCCGTCAGACCTCTTGAGGACCCGGCCGCCCGTGGGGCCGGCGGCGTTGAGCATGCGCTCGAACTCGAGCCCGGTCAGTATGTCCTCATGCTCGCCGTATCCGAGATTCTTCAAGGGCGACGGGTCCATCTCGTCGAATCCCGTCGCGACTATCACGGCCCCCACGTTGAGCTCGATGACCTCGTCCTTAAGCTCGAAGTCGATTGCCTTGCGGGGGCACTTGGCGGCGCACTTGCTGCAGACGTCCTTGAATTCCCCGGAGGCGAAGTTGAGGCACGCGCCGTCGTCGATTGTGTACAGCATCGGAGTGGACTGGGCCATCGGGATGTATATGGCGTGCCTTTCGCCGAGCCCCATGTCGAACTCATTGGGTACCGACACCGGACAGGCCTTCTGGCATACGCCGCAGCCTATGCACTCGTTCTCGTCGACATAACGCGAGTGCTTCAAGACCTTGACCTCGAAATCACCCGCTTCCCCTTCGAGGCTGATCACCTCGCTGTAGGTCAGCATGACCACGTTCTCATGCCTCAGGGCTTCGACCAGCAGGGGGGATTGAATGCATATGGAGCAGTCATTGGTGGGCAGGGTCTTGTCGAGCTGCGCCATGCGGCCACCCACCGACGGGTTGCGCTCCACCAGAAAAACCTGAGCGCCCCCGTGCGCAAGGTCGAGGGCGCTCTGTATGCCTGCGACGCCGCCGCCGATTACTAATACTCCCTTTCTCGACAGGGCTCTGGCTTTATTGGCGTTCGCGCTACTCATTCGATTCCGTTCTGGGTATAGACTAACCTCTTCTCCATGAAATCGCGATTGCAAGCGCTATGAAGTCAAGGACGCTAGGCCTTGGCCTTGGAGGATTTGGCCTTGGCCATCTCCTGCCCGTAGGTCCTTCCCTTGTCATAGGCTTTCATATTGAGATCGATGGTTCCCCTCGGCACCGAATCGGCGATAGCTTTCCTGATCGCGTCATCGCTAACGAAGTCGGTAAGCGCGGAGAGGAAGCCCAGCATAACTATGTTTGCGACGATCTTCCTGCCGAGCTCCTCGGCGAATCGCGTTGCCGGTATGCTGTAGACCCTCTTGAGATTCTCGTCCTCAACCAGTGATACCAGGTCCTCATCGATGAGCATAATGCCTTTATCGGTGAGGTTCTCCCTGTGCTTGGTGTAGCCCTCCTGTGACATTCCCACCAGGACGTTGGGAACAATCACGTAGGGATAGTAGACGGGGCCCGCGCAGATGATCACCTGCGAGCTCGACGCGCCGCCTCTTGCTTCAGGGCCGTAGGACTGGGTCATGGTGGCGTTCTTTCCGTCATATACCGCCGCGGCCCGCCCGAGGATGTAGCCGAGAACGGCCATACCCTGGCCGCCGAAACCGGTGAAGCGAACTTCGTCTCTCTTTGGTTTAGCCGCCGGCATCACTTTCCTCCTAACTGCCTTGAAACATTCTCAGTCACGTAATCTCTGTAACAGGGCCTGTCCTCATCGAGGAACTTGCCAACGATGATCTTGCCTCCCAGGTCGATGGTCGCGTCCCTGGGATCGGCGCCGTGCTGAATGATGCTGTTGGCGTGGTAGTACTTGAGGACGTCGAGCCCGGTGCCGAGGCGGTTCTTGCGCGCGAAGGCGGTGGGGCAGGGAGATATGATCTCTATTACCCGGAACCCCTTCTTATTGAGGGCCTCCTGGAACGACCTCTTGAGGCGCCTCATGTGAAGAGCGGTCCATCTGGCGACGTAGTTGGCCCCGCTCGCCACGGCGAGGTAAGGGATGTTGAACGGGAACTCGAAGGACCCGTAAGGCGCCGTGGTCGCCTTGGCGGTGAGAGGCGTGGTCGGCCCGACCTGGCCGCCCGTCATGCCGTATGTGAAGTTGTTGACGCATACGCAGAGTATGTCCATATTGCGCCGCGCCGCGTGTATGAAGTGGTTGCCGCCTATGGCGACGATGTCGCCGTCGCCGGAGTAGACGACCACCTTGAGCTCGGGATTGGAAAGCGCCAGGCCTGTGGCGAAGGGTATCGCCCGGCCGTGCGTGGTGTGGAACGAGTCGAAGTTGAGGTAGCCCGCGACACGGCCCGTGCAGCCGATGCCGGATACCACCGCCATCTTCTGGGGGTCTATGCCCGTCTCGACGACGGCCATGATGAAACAGGTCAGCGTGGTCCCCAGGCCGCAGCTCGAGCACCAGATGTGCGGCATGCGGTCTTCCCGGAGGAAGCGGGACATGGGATGCTTTTCGGCATCCATGGGGTCAACTATTGTCGTCGCATCGGGTCTTGTCATTTCACCGCCTCCTTAAGCACGGCCAGTATGTCCGCGGGATCGTGTATGTCGCCGCCGGCATGAGGAACCAGGTATGTTCTGGCGTTCCCGCAGGCGCATCTCTCGACTTCGTAATAGACCTGGCCGAAGTTGAGCTCGACCATGACCAGCGATTTGACCTTCTTGGCCAGCTCGCGTATCTGCCGCTCGGGGAAGGGCCAGACCGTCACGAGCCTGTACATGCCGACCTTGAGCCCGGCTTCCCTGGCCATGTCAAGCGCGCGGTAGCAGGTTCGCGACGATATGCCGTAGGAGACAATGACAGCGTCCGCTCCCTCTATGTCGATCTCCTGGGTCTCGATGATCTTGTCACGGTTGTCGTTTATCTTGTCCATGAGGTGCCTTACCATGACGTCCTGGGCCTCGGCGTTAATCACCGGATAGCCGCGCTCGTCGTGGGTAAGTCCCGTCACGTGTATATTGTAGCCGTCGCCCGCCTTGACCATGTCCGGAATCCCGTCCTTGGAGACCTTGAATGGAAGGTACTCGCCCGGCTTCTTCTTGGTGTATCTTCTCGGGTAGACCGGCAGCTCGTCGGCCGGCGGTATGACCACCTTCTCGGTCATGTGGCCCACGCACTCGTCGCTCATGACGAGCACGGGAACCCTGTACTGCTCGGCCAGGCCGAAGGCCTTGTATGTATGATCGAACATCTCCTGCGGCGAACTCGGCGCGAGGGCTATGATCTCATAGTCCCCATGCGATCCCCATCGCGCCTGCATCATGTCCGCCTGTCCCACCAGCGTGGGGAGCCCCGTTGACGGGCCGCCGCGCTGGATGTTGACGAGCACAGTCGGCGTCTCGAGGACGATGCCCAGCCCCAGGTTCTCCATCATGAGGCTGAAGCCCGGGCCCGACGTGCATGTCATGGTCTTCCAGCCGCCCCATGCGGCGCCGAGAATGGCGTTCATCGAGGCCAGCTCGTCTTCCATCTGGATATAAATGCCGCCGACTTCGGGCAGTCTCTCCGACATCCTCTCGGCGATTTCCGAAGATGGAGTGATCGGGTAGCCCCCGAAGAACTTGCAGCCGGCAGCCATGGCGCCTTCGGCACTCGCGTGATCTCCGTTTAGGAAGTGCTCGCCGGTGAGCACTCTCTTATCTTCACCCAATTCCTACACCTCCGGTTTCTGTGTTTCTTTTTCTTCTTCTTCGATGAGTTCGGCGTATATGGCGAATTCGGGGCATATGAGCTCGCAGAGCCCGCAGGCCACGCAGTCCTCAGGCCTTGCTGCGTAAGGAGGGTGATAGCCCTTCTTGTTGAACTCTTCCGAGAGCTCGAGTACGTCCCTGGGGCAGTACTCAACGCAGAATGAGCATCCCTTACATCGTTCCTTAATGACGTAGATTTGCCCGTGCGGGACCTTCACCTGGTCGGCATCGAGCGGTTTTCTCCAGAACTCCACGCTAGAATACCCCCGTAGTTATTCGCCCTAGGAAACCCTTGGAATATCCCTTGAAAGATACAAAGAATCCTATGGAAAATCAATCCCACAAACGATAGCATAGGGCCCTGGGGTGTGCAAGCGATAATTGGGCCCCCGGAAGGGGTGGTGAAGGGCGCGGGAGGGGGCCGGATAAGGGGGAATAAGATGCCTCCCGACAGGACGATATCACGCTTAGGGCCGGCCGTTCTGGCGGCCTTTCTGCTTCTCTCAATGGCTTCTCCGGCTGGGGCGGGGGAGGACCGTTTCACCTTCGCCATACTCGGCGACAGGACGGGGGGCGCCAGGGCCGGCGTATTCGAGAGCGTCGTGGCCGAGGCCGCATTCCTGGACCCCGACTTCATTATCACCGTGGGAGACCACATAGAGGGCTACACTCTCGATAAGGAAGAGATAGAGGATGAGTGGGACGAGTTTCTGGCCATCATGGACTCCGTCCCCATCAAGTACTACCTGACGCCCGGCAACCACGACATCTGGGACGACCAGAGCGAGGAGATATACAGGGACCGGGTCGGAGATGTCAACAGGGCCTTCAAGATAGAGAACACGCGTTTCATAATACTGGATGTATCGAGGGACTACAGTATCGATGACTTCCAGGAGGACAAGCTCAAGTGGTTTGTCAAGGAACTCGAGAAGTCCCAGGGCGCGGCGCATACTCTGGTCTTTCTGCACAAACCCTTCTGGTGCGAGGACTTCTCTTTCGGCCGGGAGAGCCGGCTCCACGACCTATTCCTCGAGTACGGCGTCGATGCCGTCTTCAGCGGCCACTATCACCGCTACTTTTATACCGAGCGGGACGGCATAGACTACTACTGCGTGGGGTCATCGGGCGGGAGCATGTGGTCGAGCGAGCGGGAGGGCTCGTTCTATTGCTATATGCTGGCCCAGGTTGTGGGCGACTCGCTGAGGATCGAGCTCATGAGACCGCAGTCCTTCCCGCCAGTGGATCTCGTCACCATGGAAGGCGTGATGGACCTTACGAGGTTCAAGAAGGAATCGGTGAACCTCTCCGAGATCCGGGTGGACGGCACGCGGCTCGCGGGAACCGCGAAGGTGTCCGTGACCATCAACAATACAAGCGAGCAGACGCTCCGGGACACGGCCCGCTGGGACCTCCGCGAGGGCTGGAGCATTGAGCCGGAGCAGGACTATATAGAGGTGCCGCCGGGCGAGGTCGGCCAGCTCACGGCAATCGTGTCGGCCGACGGGCTGCTGTTCCCCGTGCCCTCTCTCAGGATAAGCCTGCCCTATCGCGACGAGGAGCCTTTCGAGATAGTGGAGTACCTTAACGTAAGGCGGACAGGACATGCAGCCCATGTGGCGGCTGCCCCGGTCATCGACGGCAAGGCTGACGACGCCGCATGGCAGGGTATCTCCCCCGAGACAGAGTACTTCGGCTGGAGAGGCGGGG
>JASFEA010000015.1:0-32279 GCA_050125095.1 bacterium | reverse complement strand
CGCCAGCTCGAGAGCGAGGGCATCACGGTCACGACCATAGGGGTGGGCCTCGACTACAATGAGGACCTCATGACGGCGCTGGCGGCCGAGAGCGGCGGCAACGCCTACTTCGCGAGCACAGGCCGGGAGCTTCCCACCATATTCGCCGAGGAGATCGGAGAGGCCATGACGCTTACGGCCAGGGACATCCGGATCAAGGTCGACTGCCCCGGGGGCGTGAAGCCCATACGCGTAATCGGCCGGGAGGGCGAGACATCGGGCCAGACCATGTCGGTCAAGGTCGGCAAGCTCTACGGCAAGAATGAGAAATACGCCCTGTTTGAAGTCGAAGTAGCAGGTGAAGAAGGCCGCGAAGCGCTCGAGGTGGCCAGGGTGGACGTCGAATATGTGGATCCCTATACCAACGAGACCAGGAACGACCGGCAGAGCCTCAGCGTCACATTCGACCGCGACGAGAAGGTCGTTCTCGAGGAGGAGAATATCGAGGTCACAAAGCAGGCCGTGCTGACCAGAACGTCCGAAGCCAAGCGCGAGGCCATCGCGCTGGCGGATGAGGGCGATCACAAGGGTGCCGCCGCCGTATTGAAGAAGAACGCCTTAGAGCTTGAAAAGGCGGCCGCGCGGTGCGATAACGATGTTGAGCTCCTGGAAGAAGCTGAGGAGTGCGACGAGATATCGGTCGATGTCGAGGCCAACGTCGGCTTCAGCAAGTTCCAGCGCAAGCGCGTCATGAACGACGCCTTTACGCAGTCCACGCAGCAGGGCTACGTGTCGGAGGAAGACAAGGACAAGGATGCAGAAGACAGTAAGTGAGACTCTTGGGGCGAGCGGGCGCGGGGGCGATTCGTCTCCCGTTCCCGCCGTCCCGCGGGGGTGAGACCGGTGGCGGCATACGGGATCAGGAAGTATATCGGCATAGTCTTCATGGCCGCGATAATAGTGCCTGCCGTAATACTGAGTCTCCTCGCCATAAGAGCAATAAGCCACGAAGAGGCATATATAGAGAAGCAGCTCGAGGGCACGCTCACCGCCGATGTCACCCATGTGGCCTCCGTTGTGGCAACGGAGATGGACGCCATGCAGAACGAGCTGGCGGCGGCCGACGCGCCACCCGAGACGGGCGACCCGTCCAATGTCTTCGAGGCCTGGAAGCGGACCTCCGCGCTTGTGGAGATTCCATTCCTGCTCTCACCGGAACACCATATCCTCTGGCCCGCGGCTACCCGCAGCGCTGCTGAAAAAAGCGAAACAAAGGAGGACTCCTTCGCCGCCGAGCAGGAGGCCTTCTTCAGCGACAGGGAAGAAATACTGGTTTACGAGAACATCGCCGTGGCCTTCCAGGACGAGATCCTGGGAGAAGCTGATGAGAGCACGGTGTACGAGAGTGAGGAGGCGCCTTCCGCCAGGACGGAGGCGCTCGTGGACGCGGCCGAATCGGTGGCTGGGGCCGGCGAGAGGGCCGCGGCAGAGCGGGAGCGCGCCTACGACCCGACCCTGCCCGGGAGCGTGCCCGAGGTCACGGGCCGCGCCGCGCCTCAGGCAAAGGGCGTGGAAACGAAGAAGCAGAGCGCAATCGCGGAATTCCAGCGAAGCGAAGAAGTGCGCCAGAAGGTGTTCGACAGGGCCGATGACGAGGGCCAGAAAGTCATGTTGAGGAATGTCGCCCCCTCCCAGGTCGGCGAGGAGTACCTTGCCGAGGAAGCCGGAGCCGCGGCGGAAGAGGAAGCGGTGGAGCCGACAGCCCCGGCGCACGATATGGCTGCGGGAGACACGAGAGATAAGGGGCGGGAGGTTCCGGCAACGCGGGAGTCCGGTCTTGACTCCGATGAGAAGCGCCCGGAGGCGCCCAGGGCAGGCCAGGCTGGGGCCGTGGGGCCGGCGGGGGCCGGCAGGATAAGGTCGATCTTCGTCGAGCAGCCCCTCAGCTTCAGCGAAATCGTGGCCGACCGGCAGAGCGGCATCATCCCGAGGACTATAGACGGCGCGCTCAGGCATATATACTGGCGGAGGCTGCCGGGCGGCAGAATCATGGGCTGCCTGATCGATTCGGGGGCCTTCAGGGAGCGCATAGTGGGCGCTCTTCCCAATATCTACTCGCCCGTCCGCATCCTCACGGTTCTGGATGAGAGCGGGAATCCGCTTATACTGCCGCAGGGCGAGGAAGGCCGCGACTGGCAGCGACCATTCGTCGCCGTGGAAATCAGCGAGCTTCTCCCCCGCTGGGAGAGCGCCGCGTACCTTACCGCGCCCGACGCAATTACCTCAAGGGCGCGGGCGACCACGACCGTGATGTGGATACTCATATTGATCCTGTTCGTCTCCATTCTCACGGGAAGCGTGCTCGTCCTGAGATCCGCATATGCGGAGGTCAGGCTCGCCCGCCAGCGAACGTCTTTTGTCGCCAACGTCTCCCATGAGCTCAAGACGCCGCTCACCTCCATACGCATGTTCGCCGAGATGCTCCGGGACGGGCGCCAGGCCGACCCCGAGAAGCAGAAACACTACCTCGAAGTCATGACGGCCGAGACAGAGAGGCTGACCCGGCTCATAAACAACGTCCTGGATTTCTCGCGAATGGAGCGGGGCGAGAAAAGGTACAATATGAGGACCTGCGACCTGGTCGCCCTCGCCCGCGACGTTGTCGAGAGCGAGCGCGCCCGGCTCGAGCAGAACGGCTTCGAGGTGAAATTCACGACGCGCTCCGGCATACTCGAGGTCGGCGCCGACGAGGAGGCCATCAAGCAGACCGTCGTCAACCTGCTTTCCAACGCGGAGAAGTACTCGCCCGACGTCAGGCAAATAGAAATGGATGTGGGGCATGACGAAGGACGTGCCGTTGTCAGCATAAGCGACAGGGGCATCGGCATACCGTCCGGAGAGGTACGTAACATCTTCGACGAGTTCTACCGCGTCGACGACTCGCTGACATCGGAGGTCAAAGGCGCAGGTCTCGGGCTTACGATCGCACGCAAGATCATTGCTGACCACGGCGGGGACATCCGCTATGCTGCTCGTGAGGGCGGCGGCAGCACGTTTTCTATCGTCCTGCCGCTGGCCGGGGTTGAAGGACAGGATTGAAATGAAGGACAGGTTCTAGATGAGTCAAGTGATCCTGGTCGTTGAAGACGACGCGGCCATACTCTCGGGGCTTATCGACCTCCTGGAAGGCGAGGGCTTCAGGGTATGGTCGGCAAGAGACGGAAAGAAGGCCCTCAGCGTCTACACCGAAAGACGACCGGACCTCGTCCTCCTCGACATCATGATTCCCGAGAAGAGCGGCTATGACGTCTGCAAGGAAATAAGGCGCACAGACGGCAGGACCCCCATCATAATGCTCACCGCCAAGGGCGAGGAGGTGGACAAGGTCGTAGGGCTTGAGATAGGCGCAGATGACTATATCGTAAAACCCTTCAGCGTCCGGGAGCTGCTTGCGCGCATAAGGGCCGCTTTGAGACGCGCCTCCGGCGAGCCCGCCGGGGCCGGGAAGAGGTGGGACGACACGCCCATAGAATTCGCTGACGTTAGAATAGACGCGGGGACACTGAAGGGCAGCAAGGGCGGCGCGGGGTTTTCGATGACGCTGAGGGAGGTGCAGCTTCTCAAATTCTTCGTCGAGCATGACGGCAAGGTTCTGGACCGCTCTGTCATACTGGATGAGGTGTGGGGACTCAAGTACGAGGGAACCACGCGCACGCTGGACCAGCATGTCGCGCGGCTGCGCCGCAAGATCGAAAACGACCCTTCAAGCCCCCATCACATTCTCACCGTCCACGGGGTGGGATATCGCTTCACCTCCGGCCGGCGATAGGGACGACACCCCCCGAATTCCTTGACTTGGCGGCCTCGGGCTGGTAAGCTTATGGCTGACCTTTCAGAGGGGGCAAGACACGTGCGAACATCTGTGCTCGTTTTTTGGTTTATCCTGATCCTCACTTCCATGCTTGCTTCTGTCGCCTTCGCGGAGACCATAATCCTTGAGGCCGAAGACTACGTCGCCTCATATAACGCGGGCGGCGACCCGATCTACGTAACATATTGCAGCGGCGCCAGCGGGGGCTACGCCGTGGACGGCTACGATACCGCAGGCGACTTTATCGAGCTCAGGGTCGTCCTGGACATGGTCGCCGAATACGACGATACCCTCCGGTCGGCCGGCGAGCTCTTTGAATTCAGCCAGCACCGGGCCAGGTTCAGGCGAGAGGGCTCAGCCACCTTCGCGTACTCGAGCTACATGACCTACGGCTACGGCCTCGGGTGATCGGGCGCGTCGTACACTGAAGTCGCCGGGAGCGGCTCGATACTGATGCCTGCGGACACCATAATAATAAGAATCGAAATGCTGGACGGCGGAAGGACCAGGCTCGACTGGCTTTCGCTTACAATCGACCCCACCGCCGGGGTCGAACCCAGGATAATCCAGTCGGAGCCGCTGACCTGGGGCAGAATAAAGACCCTCTGGAAATAGGGGCGGCTCGGACTGCGTCGCTCAACCGCCTGAGAGCGCCGTTATCAGCGGTGCAGCCCGATGCGTTGACTTATCTGACGCATAAACCTATCTGAGTAGAAGCATCCTCCCCACAAGAGAGCTGGCCCCTGCGTCCAGCCTGTAGAAATAGACTCCCGTGGAAGCCTCAAGGCCCAAGTATGTTGTACCGTCCCATGTAGCGCTGTGGTAGCCAGCCCCCCGGAACTCATCTACGAGGGTTGCGACGTATCTCCCCGAAACGTCAAAGACCATGAGGCTCGCGTGCGCACCCCCATCCGGCACGCCGAAGATTATGGATGTGGAGGCGCCGAATGGATTGGGGGTGTTCTGCTCGATCACCAGGTCGTCTGGTATGCTGCGGGCGACATCATCACGTGCGCCCGCCGTACCCTCATCTCCGATTCTCAGGCGGTACGTGCAGTACTTGTTCAGCTCCTGGTACCCCGTTTTGAAGACGACAACTTCATACCAGTAATGGGCTCCAGACGTGAACGAGAACGCCTCGTCTTCGCCCTGGCCGCCGGCATCCGCCTCCAGCGTTGCGTCACCGCGCCCGTAGAAACCCGCAGCGGGTGGCATTAACGCCACAGCGAGGTCGGCATTGCCGGCCTGGTTGACGAGATGGAAGTCGTATGTGCCGGCGCCGAGCTCCACATTGTATACCCTGAGTATTCGTCCTGCGCTGATATGGTGGACGAGCTCCGTCGGAAGGTCGGAGGCAAAGACGACATACCCCTGCGATGTCACGGCGTGGACAACCATGTTGGTCTCAACTCCGCCGGTTCCCGGATCAAATCCAACCACGGCCGCTGGATAGCTGGCATAGTGGTCATATCGCACTCCGACGAAGTCCGTCTCGCCCGAGCCCGCTTCCGACATCGCCAGGAGATTGCTGAACCCGGACTGGCTGTTGGCATAGTCGTCATAAAGATAGAGATCGTAGTCATAATCGGCCCTGGGACATAGACCCGTAACGTACGTGTAGTCGTTGCGCTTGGGGAAGTTGTATCCGTCGCAGTTGGGATGGGGTCCTGCCCCACGCCCCGGCGGCGGCTGTCTCAATACCGGTATGTCCTCGGTAAGCTCGAGAGGCGACCAGACAAACTGATGCTCCCAGAAGTTGTCGCCTTCGTCGCTTTCAACCACGGCGTCCGGGTAGTCCACGTGTTCGCTTATGGTATGCCTGCCGCCCCTGACCTCTATCGGGCCCTGGTTGGGCCCATAGAACCAGCTTCCCGGATTCAAACCGCTGAAACCCTGGTGGAAGAGATAGCCCGAGTCCAGATAGAAATACGTTTCGTGTGGCCCCGCGCCGCCCGGTCCGTCGTTCCGCCATGCATAATTGATGTAGGTACCGGCGATGTTGCCCGGAAGTTCCGCGGACAGCGGGGCATAGTCCATCTGCGTGTCATTCGTATCGCGCGGTACCACCGGAAAGTCCCAGCCCACCGGCGTGTAAGGAATCAGATTGGGGAGCGACCTCGTGACTTCAAGCCGGAAGACCGCGGTCTCGTTACGTTCAAACGAGTCCGTCTTCCAGATCGCGGCGGCGTAGAATCCCGTTGCAGATATTGCTACATGCAGGGTCTCTCCCTGCCCCGACCCGTTATCCTCGGCGAAGCCGTCCGGCACATGGTCGAACTTGTCCATATAGTCGCTCGCGCAGTCGTATAGGGATAAACCCAGGTCGGCGTCACCGTCCGCCACGATGAGCTCAACGGAATATAGTCCGGTGGATGTGAATTCGATGGTGTGTAAGTCCATTATCTCATTGACTTCAAGTGTATCATAAGAGGTCGTTCCGGGAGCCGCGATCAGCACAGCGGCGTTTGACTGGTCTATATAGAAACCGCTTCCAGCCCCGATTCCATCTCTTACGACGCCCACATCGCGTGTGGCCCCATAGCCCACGCCCGGGTGATTGCCGTTGATAAGAACGAATTCCGAGTTCCCCGCAACGTCATCCGAATAGTCCAGGCTGACGTCGAAACTCGTGAATGTCCCATCGTAGGGCTCGAAGAGAAGCAGCCCGAAGTCGTCGGTGGGATTCAAAGGCAGCATTGCCACGCCGCTCCACCACGTTCCCGTAAACTGGAAGCCATCACAGGCAGGGTAAAGGTATGGCCCGCGCTCGGGGGGCACGGACCTGTATATCGATACCTCATTGGTGAGCATCATGGGTGTCCAGCTGAACGCCCACATCCATGTATTGTCGGTCTCATCGGTCTCGGCGACCTGGTCGTAGTAGTCCACGGTATCGCTCACGATATGCCTGCCGCCGCGAATGGTAAAAGGTCCCCAGTTGGGGCCGAATATCCAGCCCCCGGGCCCCATCGCAGAGTAATAGCCCCATGCAATCTCCTCGCCGTCCACGAATAGGTGCGTCTCATTGTAGCCGCAGCTGTCCGGTCCCTCGTTGATCCAGGCAAGGTTCATGTAGGTCCCGGCAACATTGCCTGGGAGCGAGTCCGACCAAGGGCAGTAGTCCTGCCGCGTGTCATTGGTGTCGCGCGGCACAATCCTCTGGGCCCAGCCCGACGGAGCGTAGGGCGTGAGGTTGCACGTCCCAAGCATGTCGTTACCGCGGACGCCCTTTGCGGCCTGCTCAACCGATATGCTTCCAGGTGATACCTCATGCCTCCGCGACTCCACGGCCTTGTTCTCATCAGGCATGTGCGCAATAGCCGCAGGCATCGAGGTCACTACAGAGAGCAACAGCACTGGAATAGCAATGGTTCGCATTTGAGCACCCCCTAGAAGCGATGGTCCAGCGCTCAGGCCCGGATTCTTTCGCCCGGGCCCCGTCTATTGTCAGGCGTCCACTCTATTGCAGGGGACGCGGCCTTCCGTGAGTATTGACATGCGCCCGGGTGAGGACGGCAACTTCCACCAGTGAAAGGTGGCGCGGTACGGCAGCATTACTGATGCAAAGGTGTGCGTGAACTTTGTTGCTCTCTCATGCATGGCCCAGCTCCGAGGATGATCATTATAAAGGGTAATAACCGTAAAGTCAAATGATTAGGGGGCCAGCGGACCTGCTGGCTTTCAGAGGCCACCCATTTTTGCTCGCAACCTTTGCATTAAACCCCTGTATACTATTCCGGAGAGGCTGAGGAGCAAGCGTTCATTGGAGGCCAATTGAGAGACCTGCCTGACGATGACCTGATGGTGGCCGTCCGCGAGGGCGACCTGGACAAACTGGCCATGATATTCGAGCGCTACAACAGGAGGCTATACGGGTTCTTCCTCAAACAGACGGGGGACCCCCATACGAGCGAGGATCTCGTGCAGGACGTGTTTCACCGCATCTTGAGATACAGGCATACATACAGGGAGGGCGGCAAGTTCATGACCTGGATCTTCACCATAGCCAGAAGCGCGCTTCTCACGCATCAGAGGAAGCGCCGTCACTCCAAAGACGAGGTCCCGATCGATGAAATCGTGGTTTCCGGCGGCCCGCTTCCGGGGGCGGACCTCGAAAAGCGCGAGGAGAGCACCCTCATACGGAGGGCCCTCCTCAGGCTTTCTGAGGAGAAGCGCGAAGCCCTTGTATTGAGCCGCTTCGAGAATATGAGTTACGAGGAGATCGCCAAAGTCGCCGGGTGTGCCGTCGGCACTGTAAAGGCCCGTGTCCACCGCGCGATCAAAGATCTCTCACGAGAATACCGGGAGCTTCAAAATGAAATGTGAAGAATGCCAGAAGAGGTTACTGGATCATCTGAGAGGCGACCTGCCGGATGATGAGCAAAGGGCGATAGAGCTCCATCTCGCCGGCTGCGATGAATGCGCCGCCGAGCTTGCCGAGCTCAGAGAGGCATGGCGGGCCCTGGGAACCATTCCGGAGGAGGAGCCGAGTCCCGAGCTCAGCGCCCGCTTCTACGCCATGCTTGAAGAAGCCAAGGCGGAGGAGGCCGAGGTATTGAGATACGGGGCCCGTGTTCCGCGCGCCAGCCGGGAGAAGCCAGGGGGCTTCGAGGGCTGGCTCATGGGCTGGTGGCCCGCCCGACCCGCTCTTCAGTTCGGGGCCGCGGTGGTGGTCCTCGCGGCGGGGCTTGCAATCGGCCTTGCCCTCGGGGGCGGCGACGGCCGCGACGTCGAAATCGCCATGATGAAGGGTGAACTAGAGAGCATGCGCCAGGTATTGACGCTTGCCCTCGTCAACCAGACCGCGTCCGCCGACAGGCTCGCGGCTGTAAACCGCATACGCGACAACCGGGAAGCGGCCCAGCCCGCCGTCGACGCTCTCGTACTCACGTTAAAATCCGACCCGAACGTGAACGTGCGGCTGGCGGCGGTGGACGCTCTTTCGGGTTTCCTGGACCAGCGATACGTCCGGGATGAGATGAATAACGCACTTGTCAGCCAGACCTCTCCTATGGTGCAGGTCTCTATTATCGAAGCTCTGTCAGGCGCAGAAGATGAGCAATTGCTCCGGACTCTCCAGTCTATAGCGCAGGACGAGCATGCAGACCCGCTGGTTCGGGAGCATGCCCGCATGAGAATCGAAAAGAGGCTCTAAGAGACATGGGAGTTGAGAGATGAGAAACGCAACAGCACTGCTGATCGCTGCCGCGGTGCTCGCACTGAGCGCGGGCGCCATGGCGGCCAAGACCTACGAGACAGAGACAATCGAGAAGACCTTCACGCTCAGGCGCGTAGGCGGCGAGAGGACGCTTGTCGTCGAGAACGTATGGGGCTATGTGAGGTTGAGCGGCCACCGGGGCGATAAAGTGGAGGTGGTGGCCGAGAAAGCCATAAAGGCCGGTTCGGTAAGGGAATACGAGAGAGCGCGGGACGAGGTCGCCCTCGATATAACCGAGGAAGACGGCTATCTGGAGCTCTACGTGGACGGCCCCTTCCGCGGCGACGGCCACGGCAAACGCGGGCGCGACAGGTGGCGCGACAGGGATTACCGGGTCTACTATGACTTCGAAATCAAAGTTCCCGCGGATACCCGGATCGAGATCAAGTGCGTCAATGACGGCGTAATTGAGATAGAAGGCATCTCGGGCGACTACGAGATCTTCCACGTCAATGACGACATCGAGATGAAGGGCATATCGGGCTCCGGAGAGGTGTACACTGTGAACGGCGACGTCACGCTTGAGTTCAAAGACAACCCCTCCGGCGACTGCCGCTTCGGATCGCTCAACGGCGACGTGCATATGTACTTCGAGTCCGGGCTTTCGGCCGATTTTTATCTCAAGACCTTTAACGGCAGCTTCTACACGGATTTCGAACTGGATAGCGTGCCGTCCGCGACTTTCGCCGAAGTGGAGACCAACGGCCGGACCGTCTACCGGGCCGGAAAGAGTACTGTGGTAAGGGCCGGACGGGGAGGGCCCGAGATCGAGCTCGATGGCTTCAACGGCGACATGTTCATTCTGGAGAAGAGATGAATGCGGAGACTGATAAGCGCCATGGGCGCGAGCGATGTACGATTCAGACTGTCGATTAGACTGGGAGGACATCAATGAGACACTTCAAGGCAACTCTGATCGCGGCACTGGCAGTATGCCTGCTGGGCCCGGTCGCCTCGGCGGCGGGCGTCTCTGCCGATAACGACGGCGAAATCAGCGTGGAACTCACGCATCCCGACAAGCCCTGCTACGTCGAGTGCGCGCTCGTAAGCGGCGGCATCACCGTAATGGCGTACGAAGGCAAGGAAGTCAAGGTGCAGGCCCGGAAGAGGGAAACGGAGGAATGGGTGGACTGGGATGATGATGAAGAGGAAGAAGAGGCCATGTCCAGGCAGGGGCTCAAGAAGATTCCCGTGTCCTCTTCGGCCTTCGAGGTAGAGGAAGACGACAACAACGTCATCATAAGCGCCGAATCGTGGATGAGCCCCATTGATATTGTAATCAAGGTGCCCACCCGCACTTCCCTCGGCCTGACCACGATAAACGCGGGCGACATAGAAGTGAGCGGCGTTACCGGAGAGATCGAAGCCGAGAATATCAACGGTGACATCGTCCTGGCGGGCATCTCGGGATCCGTGGTCGCATATGTCCAGAACGGCGAGCTGGAGGCGGAGATGAAGAGCGTCACGCCCGGCAAGGCCATGTCCTTCGCCTCATTCAACGGGGATGTGGACGTCACCCTGCCCGCCAGCGTGAAGGCGACTGTCAGGCTCTCCACGCACACCGGCGATGCGTACACCGACTTCGACATCAAGGCCATAAAGATGCCGGCGGAGGTCATAGAGGAAAACGAGGACGCCGGCGAGGGCAGGTACAGCGTGCGGATCGAGGACGCCTTCTACGGCAATATCAACGGCGGCGGACCCGACTACGATTTCAGCACCTTTAACGGCGATATCTTCATTCGGAAGGGGAAGTAAAGGGCCGGGACTAAAGCGCAAGGGGACGGGCGCGATGTAGCTGCGCGACTGCCCCTTTGCGCGACTGCCCCCCTGCGCGCTTGCCCCCTGCGCGCCTGCATCAAGAATCGCGCCGCTGTGCCCGCTTTCCCTACGTCACCTGCTGAGAATAAGGCGCTTCGTGGAAGAGTGCGTCCCGGCCGTCATCCTCACGAAATAGACTCCGGCCGCCGCCGGGGAGCCGTCATCGGCGCGCCCCTCCCATGTCACCGTATAAGACCCGGGACCGACCGGCCCATCGGCCAGCCCGGCGACCTCCTGCCCTTGCACATTATAAACAGACAGGCTCACGACGCCCGGGCTCGCCACCACGTACTCGACCCTGGTTTCATGCGTGAAGGGATTGGGCTGGGGATTCATGAGAACCGCAGGCACGTTGGCCACAACCATCTCCTGGGGGACTCCGCTCTCGCATTCGTCCTGGCGATAGATCACGTAGACTATCCAGTCCCCCGATACGCCCAGAAGACACGCGTCATACCAGACGCCTGGCACGGCATAGACCACGTTCTTGCCGCTCTGGCAACCGTTACCGTCATGTATCATGCTCGGAGCGGACGGTATGCCGGCATTGTCGTTCATGAACTCCAGAGTAACCGTGAATGCGCCCGAGTCTATGACTATCTCTCCGGGCAGCGGCTCCAGGTCGAATTCATTTATATAGCCGTCAAGAAGCTGGGGCCCGTCCAGCGAGAAGATAGGGCTTCCCGGATTGGGGAGGCCGGCGTCATAGACGTGGATGGACTGTTCAAGTGAATATCCTGTTCCCCCGTAGAGAGACCCCCAGCCGATTCCGACGCGCAGGATCTCTATGGGATAGTGCTCGGACGGCGCGGTGAACACCGCTCCCCCCTCCTCTCCGGCCGCGAAACACGGGCACACCACGGTGCCCGCACCCGTGTAATGCTGAAGCGGGTCCTCCTCCGGGCATTCCCCGAATACAGCGACGGAGCCGAAGGTGAGGACGGCCGCCAGACCGGCAGCCAGAATGCCCGGGCCGTATGAACCGGGCCCGGATTGCCTGTTACAGAGCATGATAATACCTCCCGGTCTGTGTTCCCCAAGCATGCGGCGAAGCGCTCGGCGGACTCGCCGCAGATCTCTTTTCCTCCATGATACACCAGTTGGCCGGCGTTTTCAATTCCCCACATGGAGCGTGTACCCGATGGCGTCCCGGGGCCCGCCATAATCCCGACTATCCGCTTGCCGGCCATGGGCTGCTTAATGTGATTGCCGCCGGGCAGGACAATCTGGTATGATACTCACCCAGGCCACAATTGGCGGAGCGCAAGTCTTCAGCGGGGAGGTGCTGGCATGCATTCACATTATCGCCTGAGCTCAGTCCTAATTGCGATTATCCTGTTGGTCCTTTCGATATGCTCCTGTTCATCCGACGACCCCTGTGTCTGCCCGGATTGCGAGGGCCCCGATCCGACCATTCAGAACATCTGGCCCAACGCCGACAGGACCTTCTGGACTTATAAAGTGACCGTACATACATGGGGCTCTCCGGAGCCGATCTGCGATTCACTGTATGCAACCGAGGAGGAGGTCCCCCCCGTTCCGACGCTGGATGAGATAGAGGACCTCCTCAGGGAGCACCCCATAGGCTACCCCGTGGAGACCATAGGGGCGTATTACGGACAGGAATTCGACGGAGACACAGTCAGCCACTCGGGCGCAACCGGCCAGAACCTCCGGGAGACGCTCTACAAGCAGGACGACCCGGCGCTTCTGAGCGGACGCCGCAGCGCCGGCAATCCGTTCCTCCAGCACCTCTACATAGCGCGGCCGGACCTGAGGCATGCGCTGGAAGACGCCGCCCGCCCCGCTCTTGGCAACATAGCGGAGTCCGTGGGCACCGGTCGGTGCCCTCTGCTGACCGTATGCGCCTCTATAGAGTGTCCCATACTCCTGCATGGCTATGTCTGGGAAAAGACAGACGAGTGGATCGGCACGTACGGCGACATAGATCTACTGCTCGCCTGGAAGTTCCTGGAAGCCGACCTCACGCCCGGCCACGAGTTTACGCATCAGCTGGTTCCGGGGCTTACCGACGATGCTTTCCTGCACTGCCGCGTTCTGGAGGAGGCCTCTGTTGAGACCGAGATCATGACCTTCCCCAGAGGTCTCGAATGCCTGTACATGATCGACTACGGTGTTGCATTTATGCCCCCCATCGGTGAGCAATCCGCAGGCTATTGCAGGACATTCGACTACGGTACGGTTACTTACGTCCCAGAGGTCGGACCTGTGGCCTCATACGAGCGCCTTCTCGTTCACACGGGCGAGCCGGTGGGAACCGGATACGCCCGGAGGTACCTGAGTCTCTCGGGCTTTGGTGTGAGGCCGTAGAGAGCGCGCCGGAGGAGGGTCGGCACGTCCCTTCACTTCCAGCTCAGGTAGATGAACACCCCGAGATTGAATAGCGAGAGGGCGAACTTCACGAACATGGCCAGGAGCTTGCCGATGAAGGCGAAGAAGCCTGTCTGCAGCGCCCGGTCCATGGACCTGTAGTAAACGTACTCGAAGGCAACGGCGAGCGCGAAGGCCCCGACGAGTCCGAATACGATGCTGCCCAGGAAGGGTATAATGAAAGATCCGCCGATAGCTCCCAGCATCCCGCCCAGGAAGGCTCCCAGCACTCCCCACTTGGTGGCGCCTTTGGCCGCCACGTAGACCACACCGAGTACGGACTCGATGATCTCGGCAACCAGCATGACCGCGCCCATTATGGAGAGCCACTTCCAGCCCAGAGTGGAGAAGCCTGTTATGGCGTCGAATACGAACATGGCGCCGTAGGCGATCCAGCCGCCGGGCAGCCCCAGGAAAATGCAGACATTGAGCGCCAGAAGGACCACGTAGAAGAGTACGAGGCCGATATGCTGGAGTACCTCAGTCAGAACCGTCTACCTCCCCGGTTATGCTAGCCGGCAAGTGCCCCTGCAGGTATGTCCCGTGAGAGTGCCGGGCAAGTGGCGGAGCCCCTGTCATTTCTTATTCAGGACGAACTTCTCACGGCAATGCTCTCCCCCCATGATCTTGAGCCCCACCTTCGAGGCGGCGCCGTATCCGGAAAGCGAGCACTCAACATCCCACACGCCGGGCGGAATGAGCGTTCTCACGAATATTCCTTCCCTGTTGGTCTCCGCCCTGTGGACAAGACCCGCCACCTGGGGTCTTATCATTATGAGGGCGCCCGAGAGAGGATTGCCGTCTGCATCCATCACCTCTCCTGTCATTATGCCTGTGTTCAGAAACTCGGGGTCATCCATTCCCACGAGCCGCACATTGAACGGCAGCACGACCTTCGACGGGCCGTCGAGTCCCTCCACTTTCCAGCCCTGTATTTTCTCAATCATTGCCAGGGGGAGGTCTTCGTCGCCCGTCTCGTTTGTGAGGACTTTCGCCGACCGGACCGTACCCCCCTCCCAGACCATTTCTATGGCCACGAGCCCGTTGATGGTGTGGTCTCTGTGGTGATATCGCATTGTGACGTCGTGTATGTCGTCGAAGTGCCCCCTGACGTAATCGAGAAGGACCTTCTGGCCCAGGCTGTCCAGCGGGGCAACGTCACCGGTCTCGGCTTCGGCCCGACTGCGGCCGGAGTCACTCCCGGGCTCGTTGCCGCAGGAGAGGCCGTAAAGCGCCAGTCCAATCAATATCATGAAGATAATCCCAACCCTCTTTGACCTCATCTCATCCTCCCGTCTGGCGGTCTATTCCCCACCAACCTATCACAACACATGACTTTTTGGCAAACGTCTGGTAGCATAGCGCCAAGTATGGTAGGAGCTTCACAGGGCGGCCAGCCGGCCGCAACGTGAAACCTGGAGTAAGCCGGGAGGATCGCAAACATGGGCCGATCGTTTCTCTTGCTCTGTCTCTTGACTCTTGTCGTCACTGACCTCGCGCCTGCCGCCGGGCCCGGCGCGAACACCGTCACCTTCGAATCGCTGAGTCACCTTCTGCTTGTCAGGGCCGGAATAAACGGGTCGGAAGTGGAGTACAATTTCGTGGTGGATACCGGAGGAGTCGCCTTCATCGATAAGAGCCTTGCGGCCAGCCTCGACCTCAAAGAGAAGGGGCCAATGGCCAAGATCGACAGCCTGGACCTGTCCGGCTTAAAGATTTACAAGGTGTTCTGTTTCACTACTTTCGACTTCGGGCTTTTCGACGCCCTGGGCACTCCCGTACACGGCATCATCGGGTCGAATCTGATGGACAGATACAGGATGACCTTCGACTTCAAGGCACATACCCTGACCTTCTCAAGCGACACCACATCGCTCGACGTGCCGGAAGGAGCCACCCTGCTGCCGTTCACGAACCACATGGTGAACAGCGCGCCAATGGTTGACTTCGAGATCTGCGGAAAGACCCTTAAAGGCATGATCGACACCGGACAGCCCTACCCGGTCGTCCTGCCCATGAGCGCTTTCGGGAAGCACAGGGATTCATGCTTGGTCGATTACATAAGATCCGAGGGCCTTGTCGAAGAATGGCCCATGACGAATCCCGAATATAACTACCTGGCAAGGCTGAACTCATTCGGACTGGGAAACGTCAAGCTCGACAGCGTCATCTGCCTATTCGGAGACCTGCCGCCCGCCCTCTCGATGCCTCTCATCGGCAACGACTTCCTCTCCCAGTTTAGAATGGTAATCGACTACGCGTCGCACGAGTTGCTTCTGACTCCCTATGAAGACGCACGCTTCGAGCGCAACTCATTCTCGGCTGGGCTCCGCCCGGGCCTGTCCGATGAGAAAGAGGCCATCGTCGAGGGCGTCTGGGAAGGCTCACCGGCCGACCTGGCGGGAATAGAGGTCGGGGACAGGATTGTCTCTTTTGACTCCCGGGAGGTGACACAGGACAATCTGATAGACCTGATCAATCTCCTCAAGGACGATGCCGTCCCGTCTGTCGCCGTAGAGATTCTCCACATGGGTGACTCAACAGAGGTGAGCCTCGAGAAGGCCATGTTATTCTGAGATGAACCTCATTATGTTGCGCCCCCGGTGGCACGGGGCTTGCATTATTCGGCCCCCTGGAGCGCGAAGGCGTACAACTCTCCCATAAGGTATCCCGTGCAATGTGGCTTGCGCTATATGGCGCAACCTGCACGCTCCGGCAGGAGCCGCTGCAGACGGGACTAATCCAAGTCATTGCCTGTACAGGAAGGAGACGCCATGTTCAGATTACCTGGTTTTCGCACCTACGTTTCGGTATTCAGGCCGGGCCGGCTTGGCCTGAGCAGCCTGACCCTGCTCGCACTGCTGGCCGCTGCACCCTGCACTCTCGCGGGGACGGTCGTCAGCGGGACCGTGGCCGGAGTCTTGGATCTTCCCGGAAGCCCCTACTGGGTCGAAGGGGACCTCTGGGTTCCCGCCGACAGCATTCTCTCCATCGAACCCGGCGTTGAGATCCGCTTCCGGGGACATTACAGGTTTCTCGTGAACGGGGCGCTCTATGCCGCCGGCACCTTCCAGGACTCGATCATCTTCACATGGGACACCCCCGCCACGGTGAACGAATGGCGCGGGCTCCGATTCGTGAGGTCGGACAGCACCTCCATACTCGAATACTGCCGCATTGAGCACGTCACTTCAGCCACCCAGTTCCCCGACGTCCGGGGCGGCGGTGTGTACTGCCACCTCTGCTCGCTCACGGTGCGGCATTCCCTTATACAGCAAAATCTCTCACATAACAGCAATTACAACGGCACGGGCGGGGGCGTCGTCTCAGTGAACGCCTGGCCGCTTATAGAGCACTGCACCATACGTGATAACCAGGCGGACTCCGGAGGCGGAATCGCCTTTCTGGACGACCAGTCCGACACAAGCGGCTTCCCCGTCGCCAGGAATAACACCATAGAGGGCAACATCGCCCCCTACTGCGGCGGCGGGATATACGTCGGCGCCTTCTCGACGCCCGTCATCGAGAACAACATAGTCACAGGCAATCTGGCCGGCGGGTTCGGGGGCGGCGGCATCACATTATGGAACACCAACGGCCTTCACCCCAGGAAGGTCAACAACAACATCGTCGCGGACAACTGGACCAATGCCGACGGCGGCGGTTTCTATATCCGCTATGACTGCACGGACCTTGCCAACAACACCATCGTGGAGAACAGCGCCGACAGCAGCGGGGGCGGCGTGTACGTTCTCAACTACGGCGGCAGCGACTACCCCATTCTCCGGAACGCCATCATCTGGGGCAACGAGTCGTTCCGGGATTCATCCGTCGGCCTCCTGAGCGCCAGCACCCTGGTCGACATATTCTATTCAGACGTGGAGGGCGGCTGGGCCGGCACCGGGAACATCAACCACGATCCCCTTTTCTCGGACTCGCTCTATCATCTCGCCGCCTTGAGTCCCTGCATCGACGCGGGCGATCCGGACCCCTTATACAATGACCAGTGCTTCCCTCCCTCTCAGGGCACCGGGCGGAATGACATGGGCGCCTATGGCGGGCCCCTCGCCTGCGCCTGGCCTCAGGGCTCCGCGGGCGTGCCGGAACCAGAGCGAGACCGGCCATCGTCGCGCGATGCTCTCTATGTCGGCAATTGCCCCAATCCGTTCCACGCAGTTACAGAATTGCGATTCGACCTTCCCGTGCGGGGGCCTGTGGATGTTGTGGTATATGACGTGCGCGGGCGCCGGGTGAGGCAGCTGGTCGCGGGCTCCGTCCTGGCCGCCGGGACGCACACCATTGCCTGGGATGGTCGAGACGACTCGGGTGACGGCATCCCTCCGGGCGTCTATCTCTGCCGCATCCGGGCCGAAGGAGCCGAAGGCATGCGCAAGATGATGCTGATCAAATAGAAGAGGATGCGAGCCGGGCATCAGCCAGAACGTTCATACACTCAGCACCCTGATGAACGGGATGCCCGGCGCCCTTCTTCTTGCCGGTTATCAACGCAGGCCGCCCCCAGAAAGGCGATCATCGTGGTCGGAACCGGGACATAAGGGAACTGTAGGCTCCTAATGCTGGAGATGGTCAGGGAGCCCGGAGGACGCTCAATGCGTCTCCGCACCTACCTCACGCGCACGCGCGCCTTCTCTGCCTTCTCGAGAGCTCCGAGATGCACCAGCATTCCCGACCGGCTGTCGCCCCAGCCGAAGTCCAGCCGGGCGAGGCCCAGGTATGGGATTATGAAGCGGAGGCCCACCCCGCCTCCCGCTATCCATGAATCCGAGAAATCTTCCCCCGCGTCCCACACGGTGCCCGCGTCGAAGAATGCGGCAAGCTGGACGCCAAGAGAGGCGTTCAAACCGAAGGCCTCGAAGTTCCGCGGCTCAATCACGTTGTAACGGTACTCCATCGTATTGATGAACTGGTTCTTGCCGTACCGTTTCCCGATATCCCAGCCGCGGACAGTGCTCGTCCCGCCGAGGCTGTACTGCTGCCACTCGGCGATCTCGACCCCGACCGAGCCCGAGGTAAACGTCACTAACGAGAAGAGCGCCAGTATATGCGGGCCCGAAAGCTGTATGTACCTCCACACATCGACATTGCTGCTCCAGTGCGAGGCGCCCGTATCCAGCGACCAGACGCGCGAGATATCGAAGCCGCTGTTCCAGCCGTTGCGGGGATTGGACAAGAAGTCGCGGCTGTCATAGCGCACCGCAAATCCCACTGAGAGGATGTTGTCCCGATTGTCCGGGCTGAGTGTCTTGCCGTCGGCATCGCTTTTGAGGCTCTGAAAGGACCCCAGCATGCCAAGCCTGCCGCGTCTTCGAAGGCGGCCTACGACCTGCAGGAATACCTCGTCGGCGACCTCGCCGAAGTCATAGAGCTCGTTCTTCCTGTCCCTGTGGGAGTACTTGAGATCGTATCCTATATGGTCGCCCATCACCCAGTTGTCTCTGGCCCAGACTTCGATTGTCGTCGCGCCTCCGAATAGGGCCGTGCCGGACAGGTACATCGCCCTTCCGAAAAGGTTGGTCGACTTGAGACCGCCCCCGATTGAAATCCCGTTCTCGTCGTCAATCTTGAGGGACACCGTGGGCAGATATCGGAAGGTCTCCGTGACATCGATATTGAGAATGAGTTTCCCATCCTCATCGCTTGGATAGACATTAATCGAGCTGAATACGCCGAGGGCATCCAGGCTTTCCCCATCATGCTTAACGTTTTCTGCGGTGAGCGGCTCGCCCGGTTTGGAGGAAAGCTCCCTGGTGATGATGTACTCCTTCGTGTGCTTCGCCCCGGTGATCCTTATCTCGTCGATCATCCGGCCCTCATAGTCCCCCGCTTTCTCACCGGCGGCCGGTAGGGCCGACGCGGCCAATATCAGTAGCGCCGCAAATACGATGCGTGCGCATTTGTGACCGCCCGCGTGGTATCGCCTCGGTACTATCATGCTATCGGCCTCCTGAGGATACATGTCGAGTGTTGGGTTGGGTGGTGAGGATGTTCCCGAAAGGCGCGCCTTGCTCCATCGATTCCCTCTGGGTGTATCCTGCGAAGCGCCTCAAGCGGGGAGCAGACCTACAGATCTCCCTGATACGGCGCGTCCCACAGCCCCGGTTGTCTGCGGGATTTCGCTGAGATTGTAAACGTTGCCCTGCCCCCTGTCAACGCCCCAAGCCCCGGGAAGCTGGGGGCTGGACTACTGATATAAACGACCGAAGCGCCTGGATGCCACGCTCAAGGGAGAAGCCGTCTAGAAGATCTTTGTGAAGCCCACGGTCCAGTACATGCCGCGATACCGGTTCTCTCCCCAGAGGTCCCCGGCCGTAGCGATTTCTATCCGTATGGTCGGCCGCGGCCACAGGGAGACTCCGTATCCGAATGAGTTCAGGTTTCCGTCTTTCTCGTAGAACTCGAGGTCCTCATAAGGGTAGGAACCCTTTTTAAACCTGATGATGTCCGTGAGAAGGAACATGCGCATCTTGAGTTCCGGGAATAGCTCGACTCCGCCCAGGGCATGGAAGTGGCTCTCGTCATGGGGATTGATGTCGCCGTTCTTCAAGCGGTATTTGTGGCCGTATGCGGTCTGGATGAACCAGTAGTGCGTCCTGCTGAAGTAGTCGAGGTGCACTACGGGGAAAAGGTCCACCTGTCCGTCGCCGACTCTGAGGCCGTCATACCAGTCGTATTTTTCTGCGAGCGGCACTTTGGTCCTCATCGAAACCGATACCAGGAAAGGACTGGTGAGGAACTTATACTGCAGATTTATCCAGAATTCGTGCACGGTGAAGCGGCTCCGCTCCAATGGCCGGTCTTCGTCTTCGAAGTACGCCTCGCCGTACACAAGGTCGATCGGGACCATGCCGCCCACAGAAAACGCGCTGGTCACGCCGTACTGCACATACACCGGCACTCTGAATACCAGAAGGCCGGTGGTCTCCTCAAGGTTCCTCACATATCCGTGCTGGTCGAAATAAGCGCTCGCATAATAGAAGGAGGCATGCGTCTCAAGAACCAGGCCGCCCTTGGGCGGTGTGGAGGCTTCGAATTCCATCGCGCGGGGCCCGGCCGGGGTCAGCACCAGGGCAGCCAGGGCCAGAAGGCAGCAGGCCGCGACGGGCATAAGGGCGCGACCGGGTTCATGCAAACGGATCCTAAATGAAGACATCCAGCACCTCTCCATCGTAGCGGGGTAGACCCATATGTTTGAGAAATGTGGGGTATATGTCCACGGTTCTGGCAATCGGGATGGTGCCCTGTTTGATGCCGGGGCCGGCGATGAGACAGGGCACGACAATCTGGTGGTAGTCCATGCCGCCGTGAGAGGCTATGTGTTTCTGGTCCATGAGGTCCCAACCGTCGCTTGCGGTCACGACAACGTCACCGCATCTCTCGGAGTCGAACAGCTGCGCGATCTGGAACACGCCGTCGGGGTATCTGGTATTTCGGGTGGCCATGAACCAGTCGTCCTTATCGTGATGGAGGCCGTTCATAAGGAGCTCCGCCTCCGGATGGTCCGCGTATCCCAGGGGATCGCCTTCCAGGGCGGTGTATTTCAGCGAAGTATAGTCGCGCTCTATATAGCCTTCCCCGTCCTTTGAAAGAACGTGAACAGTGTTCCCGCTGTCGGCGGCCATGACCAGCTCTATGCCGTCCTCATTGCGAAGGAGCTCAAGGAGGTCGACGCGGTCCGAGCCGTGGGGAAATTCCCTGAGCTCATGATAGGTCGGCTGCGTCTCCCAGGCGTACCTCCTCATGCCGAGTCTCTCCTTCTCCAGCTTGGCGAAATACATCAGGGCGAAGGCGTTCCCGCTTACGCTCCGCACGGCATTGTGCTGGTAAAGACAGTTGAACTCGTCGCTCTCGTCAAGGTCCCCCATCACGCTGAGGTCGGCGCGCTCCAGGGCCTTCGTCAGGTCCACGTGCCGTTCGGTGTCGCGGAGGCCGTGATCGACTATGAGCGCGATCATGGTCTTATCGTAAATGCCCACCTCCTTGAGCGTGTCCACTATCTTGCCCACGTGGCCATCGACGTCCTTTGCCCTGTCGTAAATAACCTGATCCTCCGAGCCGTGGAAATGGGCCAGGTGGTCGATGGCGGGCATCCATACGAATGTGAAGGCAGGTACGGTGCCGTCCCTGAGGTACGCCTTCCGGAACGTTTCAGCCGCATCCTCGTCCATCTTCCGCCACACGTCCTTGCCGCCCGTCAGCATGAACCACAGCGTGTCTACGGGCACTACGAACTTGTCGCTGGCGCCCCGCGACACGAAGTCGTATATGCAAACGGTGCGCGTATCGTACAGAACTTCATAAATGGTGTGGTTCGACTGAGGGAAATCGGCGTTTATGAGTATGCTCTCAAGCGTGCAGTAGTCGCGTATCTTGCGATGGTTCCGATCCACCCACCTTATCCCCGGGCAGTTGTTGTAACCCGGCATGACCCCCGTTATGAAGGGGAGGTGGGCGGGGCCGGTGGTGGACGGGAAAGTGCTTACGCAGGTCTCCACAGAGGTGCCACGGTCTACGAGCTCCCGCTCTATATTGGGGAGGGCGCCCGATTCCAGCATGTCCCGGAAAACGCTGGCCCGCCACCCGTCAACCAGTATCATGACGCCGTAGCGGTCCTTGAGCGTGGGGGTCGGGTTGAAGCTCCGGTGCGAGCATCCTGAGAGGAAAGAGGCGGCGGCGCCCAGATTGGTGAGGTTGACGCCGGTGTATGCAAGCAGGCGCAGAGCGTCTCTCCGGTTCATTCCGGCACCTCCCCGGTCATGATGCCAAATGCTTATGCGTTAAGGGAACCTTCATTCGCAATCCCGGAGTTTCAGTAGAGCATGTTACCACGCCGCCCGGGACGCGTCAAGGAGGTTGTCTTAAGAGGTTGTCTTAAGAGGTTGTCTGAAGGTGAAGGCCTAATCCGGGCGTCAGGGCGGGCACCGGTTGCGGCGCTGAGAGCTGCCCGACCCGCGCAGTGGCCGGCAGGTACGCCCCGGCGCCATATTTCGTTTTGCAGGCAGTGGACGTAGAGATACTATTGTCTATATACTTTGATGGTCCCGTTCGCCGGGCCCGAGGGGGAGGCACTTTTGTTGACCGAAGCGTTCTTCGTTTCAGATCTCCATGGAGATTCGGATAAATACTCGAAGCTTTTCGGGGAGATCGAGTCCGCCGCACCTTCAGTGGTCTTTATGGGTGGAGACATCCTGCCTTCAGGCCTCATCAGCCTGGTCCGGCCTGAGGACCAGCATGATGACTTTCTTCTGGATTATGTCGGGCCCCGCCTCACGGACCTCAAGCGGAAGATGGGAGAAGCATATCCGGAATTCTACGTGATACTCGGCAATGACGACCCGCGGGTGGAAGAGGAGGCGGTCCGTGCCCTGGCCGCGCGGGGGCTCTGGACATACGTCCACAACACGAAGGCCGAATTCGACCGCTGGGCCGTGTACGGCTACTCGCATGTCCCCCCCACCCCGTTCCGCCTCAAGGACTGGGAGCGCTACGATGTCTCGCGCTATGTGGACCCCGGCAGCCTGTCACCCGAGGAGGGCGTGCGCTCGGTGGAGGCGGATCGCAGCAAGAAACGCTATGCCACCATCGCGGATGACCTGGAAAGACTGGTCGGTGACGACGACCTTGAGAACGCCGTCTTCCTTTTCCACTCTCCCCCGTATCGCACCGCGCTCGACCGGGCAGATCTGGATGGACGGCAGGTCGATGGCGTCCCGCTCGATGTTCATGTGGGCAGCATAGCCATAAAGAGGTTTATCGAGGCTCGCCAGCCGCTGGTTACGCTCCACGGGCATGTACATGAGTCGGTGGAGATCACCGGGAAATACATTGAGAGCCTGGGCAGAACTCACATGATATCCGCGGCTCACCAGGGGCCCGAGCTAGCTCTTGTGAGATTCGGCCTGGAGGATCCGGCGGGCGCAAGCCGCGAACTGATCTGACCTCACCCGGGCTTCCTGATCTTCAAGGGTCGCGCGGGGTCGGTGATTGCGCCTATCTTGGAAGCATAGCTCGTCTTCCGCGCTATGTCTTCATCCGTCACGATATGCACGTCCAGGAGGCCGTCTGACCTGTACCCGGTCTTGAGGTAATTGAGCTGGGCCAGGCTCAGGCTCCACGCATCAAGCCAGGTTTCAAGGTCCTTTCGCTGCTCATCCGTGCCGCGGAAGTGAATGAGAAGATCGATGTCGCTTCCGGGCCCCGCCGTGGCGTTTTTGGTGCTGCCGAACACGTACATCCCCTCCACGCCGAACCTGGCGGGGTCCAGCACCGAGGCTATGTGCTCGGCCATCCTCAGCCGCCAGGGCCAGTAGTCTCCGGTCTGCCTCTCCTCATAGACCTCGCCCTCTCTACCCACAGGCAAAGGCGTAGACGGCTCGGCCAGAATGCCGATAGCCTCGTTAAGGTCAGCGTTCATGTAGACCTTCAGGACCCGGCCGTCCGCGGCGGCCCCAACGTCTATGAGCCGCACCGTATCGGCTATCAGCTCGAACTCCGGCAGCAGCTCGGGAAGGAGATTCGGGGACCTCGCCAGGAATATCTCGTTGAAGATGGTGTCATTGTCATCGGGATAAAGAGGCAGGTAACGGATCCGCGCCTCCACGAGGTCCTGGAAGAAATGAGTTCCGAAAGACAGGTCCGGCGTGTATTCGCCCTTCTGGCGGGCTATTTCGACGAGCATTGCCGTGTTATTGATGTCGGAGTACGTTACGCTCACGCCCAGCCTTATGTCCCCCCGGCTGCCCCATCGCCCCGGGCCCATCAATATGAACTGCCGTTTTGGCAACAGATTGTTGAGCTTGCCCACGGCCCTCCCCACCGACAGGAGATCGGCCCGTTCCGGAAGCTGGCCGTACTTCTCGGGGTCTACGTAGACTATATGGGTTATATCCGGCACCTTTCCGTTCGATATGTACTTCCTGGCGGTGAAAACCACACTCGCTTCGGGGACGTCCTTGGGAATGGGAGACGGTTTGCTTCCCTCCGAGTAACTCTGAGGCCTGCACTGCAGCAGATAGAAGTCCTTGCCGTCATGGGCGAATTCGATATCGACCGGTGTTTCAAGCTCGTCCTCCAGCAGTTTAAGCATGCCAGCCATCTGATTAACGAAGGCGGTATCCCCTATCAGGCCTTCGAACGTGACAACGAGATCATCCTTCCCGAAGTCGATATTCCGTCCGAGCGGCTTTCGAATCTGATGCCCGTCCGTGATCGAGACCATCTTCTCAACAGCGGGGATCTCACTGCCATACCTGTCGAGAAGGTCCTTCAAGTCGACCGTTTCAAATACACCCGTCTCCAGGTTTATCAGGTCGACCTTGGTCGGCGAGTAGCGAATGATCTCGTCGGTCGTGACATTTACTCTGAGACCCGGCTGGCCCGGGGCAATCAGTATGGGGTAATCGTCCGCCACCCGGTCGACGGCACGCGTCCCGAGTCCGGCCACCAGCCGCACAAGACCGTCCTCTCTCTTGATCCTGGGAGACCACCGGAATTCATTGCTGCTGAAGGCAACCCCCGCAAACGCCGGGAGGAAGTACTCGCCGATTCTGTTGCCTACCACCTCCTGTATCATGACGCCCATCTCTTCGGAGAAATCCAGAAGGCCCCTCTCCGCCCTGTACTCTATGGGATCGGGCCCGAAGACCGAGGCATAGACTTCGGCTATCGCATCGGTTAGCGAGTCAAGCCTCTCTTTTTTGGTTCCCTGATTTGCGATGAAGAGGCTCCGGTACTTGCCGGAAAACGCCGCGCCCAGCCTGTCTTCCAGAAGGCTGGAGCTCCTGACGATTAGAGGCACGCCCTCGAACTCGTCCAGGACCATCGACAGAGCCTGGACCACGTCCGGCGGGAAGTGGCAGTTCTTGAAAGCCTGTATTACATGAGGGTACTCCAGCCGGACCTGGTTAATGTCTTTGTATTTCTGCTCGACTACCTCGCCCAGATTGTTGAAATCGATGAATTGAAACACGACATCAGAGGCGATGTACCAGGTCTTCGGCACCTTGATGCTGCTGAGTTCCTTGCGCTCTCTTCCCGACTTGCGGATGATCTGTTCCGCAAGCAACAGTCCCGCGCCTTTGCCGCCCAGCCTGCCGTGGTTCTCCGTGGTGGAGATTATGCGGTCGATGAACTCATGAATCTCATCTATGCCGAGGAACTTCTTCGCGATGTTTATGTACTGCAGCTGCTCTGAGAGCAGCCGCCTTATCAGCGCTACCTCGATTCCCTTCCTGGTTACAGTCGGTATCTCGCCGCCTTCCGGAGACATGCGGTAGAACTGGCGAATCGCTCCCGAGACCTCGGCAAGGGTCGAGTTACGGTTGACCGCCCGCGTGAGAAATCTCAGTCTGTCCTCCTGGACCCACTTCTGAACGCTGGCCAGTATCTGGTCGTCAGGGAGGTTCCGGTCCGCTATGTCGAACACCTTTTCGATTACGTCTTCGGAAATCCTGATGGCTCTCTTGCGGGCCGGCTGGTTTTCTCCGTCCGTCACTTGCTCATCCAGAGCTATGAAACCCAGACCCGAAGACCGGAGCAGCTCCTCCGCCCCCTTCACACCCGTCCAGGACAGAGAATTCAGCATCTTCTGGCATATGTTGAGGAACAGGTCCTTGTCGGTTCTGCGTAACATCTCCAGTACGGCCCGCCACTCCGGCGGCTTACGCTCGGCCCCGTTCTCATAATCGGCTGCCATTTGCTGGATGCGCCTGAGCAGCATGAACTGAGCTATCCTGTCGGCTATGGTCTGCAGCAGTTTGGTCTCTTCCTTGAGGAAGGGACCGTCGGCGGCGGGCGGCATTTCCTTGGTATAGAAGACGCTTATAGTCCCGATTACTTCATCCTGGATCTTTATGTCGCAAGTCTGGACCCAGTCGGTCTCCATGAAGTCGTCGGATTTATACTCCTCCCCCTGAAGCACAACTCTGGCTCTGCAGATATCCGGGTACTGCCAGGCCGGCGGGATGGCGTCGACTGCGGCTCTGCAGACCTCGGCCGGTGTTGAATCGTCGCGGCTCAGAATCTCTTCGAGCCTGTAGATACATGTCAGTTCCTTTTCCCTCTCCTGAAGGAAACGGACAAGATCACTGTCGCTTTCATGCTTCATATAGGATCAGCCCCCGGCCATTCCTGCCGTCGACCTTGATTTTCAAGGGACAGGGGAATTCCACATGCCTCACGAATTCCGTTTCGTTTACCGCCGGCCGCGCGGCCAGCGCTTCCCAGTTTATGCTATCGGCCCTCGAATGGTGTATGGATAAATAAAATATCTTGAAACTGGTGAGGTTGTGAAAGAAGTGCGAACCCTGACTGAGATTGAAATCGACCTCCGGCAGCGTGGCCTCCACTACCACTCGCGCGCCGGAAATCTGGCCGAACTTGACGGGGATTCCGCCCTGGGGGTCGGATGTGCCCCAGCGCCCGAATCCGATGAGCACATAGGGGCGCTTCGACTCGAGGAGCTGGCTGTTCAGAGAACCCAGCTCGTCGGCGATTGTCCTGGAGTGATCTATGTCGAAGGACTCGGGCTTGAGGTAGACGACATCGCGGATGTCATCCCGCGTGCCGTTTCCCATCACCATGTCGGATGCGGCGAGAACGCCCGGCCCACTGAGCTCTTCCGGCCCCACCTCGACTACATCGCGCGAAACCACCATAGGTCTTACCTGCAGGAATGCGAACTCCGCGGGCCGCCTGCCTGCAGGGTCGATGACCACGGCGAACTCGATCTCAACCAGGCTATCCAGGGCCTCTTCACATGTCTTGAGAAGGAGCTTGATCATGTCGTTCAGAGGCAGCTCGTCCCCGGACAGGATCGGCGCGAAGTTTAAGAGCCTCGGCCCCTTGGTACCCGTTCCCATCACGATCCTGTCTCTCTCGGCCGAGTAAGTGGATGCGACGTATTTCAGTGAGCCGTCGTACTCCGCCGCCCTGAGGTCGCTGTGAACCAGGTATTCCACCTCGCTCGTGGGATCATATGCTGGAGGCCGACCCATATTGACCGCCCAGAACTTCGTCTGGGTCTGCTTCAGGAGCTCGCCTATGGTGTTGTACGGAGGATCAGCGGCCGGGTATGCAGGTGAATAACTCCAGGCCGTAGCGTCGTCTACTATGGTCCTCCCGAGGCCCAGGGCGAGGTCAACCACGCCGTCTTCCGCCTCCGCATTGCCCGTGGGATAGAAGTTATGAGACCTTGCGACACCGCTGATATGCGGGTAGAATCGCTCGTCGAATCGCGTTCCGACGACTTCCTGTATGATCACCGCCATCTTCTCATCCCGGGTGGAATGATGAGTTGCCTTCATGTAATCGCGGGCATCTTTGAAGAAGGTCGACGCGTACACGTATTTGATGGCCTCGTCGAGTCTGCGGAAACGCGTGTCGGCATCGGGCTGGTTATTCGGGATCATCTTTGTGCCGTAAACACTGGCAAAGGGCTCAAACATGGCGTCTTCGAGCATGCTAGAGGACCTCACCGCCAGCGGCCTGTGCACCTGCTCGGCCAGGGACCTCAGGTCTCCCAGGAGCTGAACCGGCAGGGATGCGGCCTGGAACGCATGCGCCAGGACTTCATCGCGTTCGCCGGAATAGGCTCTGTCGTAGAGGTCGTTCTCCTTCATGAAGAGGTCGAAGTAATCGGTGCAGATGACGGTGGTGGCCGGCAGACCGACCCTCATCGCCGCGCTGAACTCATCCCAGATGGCGGACTCCAGTAAGCCCCTCATCCTGGCCAGGCCGTGGGCCTTGCCTCCCAGGGACCCTGAACCCATATAGGTGAATTTCTCATCAGCGGTGAAGAAATGCCGGTTGAAACGCACCAGCTCCCGGTGATGCGGGCTGTATTCATTGCTCTTCAACGCTCGCTATCCTTCCTGCACCCCTGCATCCCCGGGAACAGTCCCAAACCTATGATTCCCCGGGCGCTACACCCAACCGCGGTCTCTGCAGGCCTGGGCGACGCGGCTCACCGCTATTACATAGGCGGCATCGCGCATGTATAGCTTCCTTTTCCTGGCCAGCTCGCTTACGGCGAGGAAGGCCGAGGTCATCTTGGTATCGAGCCTGCCGAGCGCCTCATCCCTCTCCCAGAAGTAGTTCTGATTGCACTGGACCTGTTCGAAGTACGAGCAGGTGACGCCTCCGGCGTTGGCGAGCAGGTCGGGGATCATGAATATGCCCCTCTCTGCGATCGTTTCGTCGGCTTCAGGGGTGGTGGGCCCGTTGGCCCCCTCGGCGATGATCTTCACTTTTCTGCTGATCTTGCCGGCGGTCTCGGCGGTGATCTGGTTCTCGAGTGCGGCCGGTATGAGGATGTCGACATCCTGCTCAAGCCATGCGTCGCCGGGCAGCACTTCATATCCGAGTCCCTTCGCCTTCTCCTTGTCTATACCACCGAAGCGGTCGGTGACCGACTGGAGTTCCTTGAGATCGATGCCGTCTTCGCGCCGGAAAGAGTAAGAGGTCTGGTCCCTCTGGTCCCAGCATGACGCGCATATGACCTTGCCCCAGATCTGAGTGTAGAGGTCTATGGCGAACTGGCCGACGTTACCGAAGCCCTGGACGCTCGCGGTCGTCTCCGAAGGCGGAACCTCCATCTCCTTGAGCGCCTCGCGGACGGTAAAGACAACCCCGTAGCCGGTCGCTTCCTTACGGCCCAGGGATCCGCCCATGCCCACGGGTTTTCCCGTGATGAAGCCCGGAAGCTTCTGCCCGTGAATGGTCTCGAACTCATCCAGCATCCACAGCATATGCTGCGGACTGGTCATGACATCCGGCGCCGGCACGTCGACGGTCGGTCCCATGTTCTTGGCCAGCTGCCTTACCCATCCACGGCATATCTGTTCCTGCTCCCGCATGCTTAGATTATGGGGATCACAGATTACGCCGCCCTTGCTTCCCCCGAGAGGAATGTCCACAACGGCGCATTTCCAGGTCATCCAGGTGGCAAGCGCCCTTACAGTGTCGATGGTTTCCTGGGGATGGAAGCGGATGCCGCCCTTGCCCGGGCCGCGGGCGTCGTTGTGCTGAACCCTGAAGCCGCGGAATACCTGGAAAGAACCATCGTCCATTCTCACGGGGATGCTCACGTGATACTCCCTGAGGGGATTGCGAAGCAGATCTCTGGTGGGCCTGTCGAGATCCAGAAGATCGGCGATCCTGTCGAACTGCGCCTGAGCCATCTGAAAAGCATTGTATGCCTTTGTAGCCATTTGTGCTTCCTTTCTAGAGCTCCGGCCTCGTTTCCGGGCCCTGCGTCACTCGGCCAGAACGGCCACACCCACAATCCGCTGAACTCCCCTGGGTGGATATCCGTGTCTCTGGCAGTCGACCTTGACTCATTTCACCAAGCATTTAACATAGGTAAAGTACCCCTGAAAGTCAATCCCCGCACGACCGAATTTCTGGGCTTTTGCATCCTCTGGCGTGGCCGCTCGGCGGTTTCCCCCGGGACTCATCAATGTCTTGGGGTGAGGCATGCCCCCGCGCCCATAAAACCTTCAAAATGCCACCACATTCTGCTAGAATGGTCTTCATCTATGAGGGACTATTGCTGCAAAACGCGTTCACGATTGCGCTTACTGGCAGCGCTTTTCATTCTCGGCTGCTGCCAGTTTGCTGCAACGGGCTGCGGTGGCGATTCGGAGGCTACGGCTCCCGACGAGGAGGAGGAATCATACCTTCTTACGGTGGAGACCTGCGGCGGGGTATGGGGTTATCCCGAACCCATAGTTTTTGAGTACACCTGGGTCGAGACCATATATTACCTGTACTCGCTCAGGCGCGGCTATTCCAGCCTGATGGTAGAACTCGACAGCGTTGCTGTTCCCGACAGCGGCAGTTTCATCATGAACCGCGATCACAACCTGGAGGTATTCTGCTCCAAGAAAGTGAAGTGGACGCTTCAGCTTGAGAAGGATGTCTATTACTGCGTACCGGCCGTGGGGGACGACGGCACCATATATGTATCTACAGGCATATATATCGGCACGGATTGGGGGAGTGTATACGCGGTGGCGCCGGGCGGCACGATAAAGTGGTCTTACGACTGCGAGAACAACCCGTACTCCCCCGCCATCGGTCCGGACGGGACAGTCTATGTGCAGGACTTCAGAAATATAGTATATGCGCTATCGCCCTCCGGTGACCTGAGATGGAAGTTCGACGATTTCGAGTACCCCGAGCACCCGGTCTACTTCGTGGGCCAGCGCGTGCCCGCCATTGGCGCCGACGGGACGGTGTACATAGCCGCGGACGGGCTCTATGCCATTGACCCTGATACGGGCGAGCGCATCTGGCGATTTACGCCGTATAACGCCAGGTCATGCCGGCAGTCTCCGGTGATCGGCGAAGACGGCACCATTTACGTAACCATCCACCAGGACGACCTGTTTGCGGTCAACCCCAACGGCACCGAGCGCTGGCACATCAAGTTCGATCATGAGACGGATATGTCATTCACCTCGCCGTCCATAGACACCGACGGCACACTCTATTTCGGCGTGGAGAGCGGTGGAGAGTCGACGGTCTGGGCAATCGATTCCGAAGGCACGGTCAAGTGGAAATACCCTGTGGACGGCTCATACTGCCATGTGCGCGGCACTCCGACAATAGGCGCCGACGGCTCCATTTATGTTCCGACCAAGGCCTGTCCGACCAACAAGGGGCGTGTGACAGCACTGAGCCCGGGCGGTACGGTGATCTGGCAGTATGTCGTCGAGAGGCCCGGTGACCCGTCCCCGTTGGAGGACGTCTATTCCAGTCCCACGGTCGGAGCGGACGGCATAATCTACTTCGGCGCTGAAAACGAGTACTTCTATGCCCTCAATGCCGATGGATCCCTCAACTGGCTATCCGAGATCGGCGCCATCAACTGGTCCTCCGCCGCGATAATGCCTGACGGGACGCTGTATATCGGAGACCACCATATCAGAAACGGTAACAACGGGGGCCTGCACGCTATAGAGACGACCAGCATGGGCTATGCCGCGTCTCCGTGGCCGTGCTTCCGGCATGATCGTAAGAACACCGGCCGCTACGGCGCCTTCCAGGACTAGGCACCTCGCTTGCGGCCGGCGTTTTGCAGAAAAACCTTCTTTCTGCTTGACTTCTGCCGAAGATCTTATTAAAGTTATGTAACTACAGACTGCGGGCTAAGTACATGCACCGGCAGAATAGACTGTGGTTGGACAGCCGCATAGCGTTTTAACTAAAGGGCTTTGAGAGTTCGGAGGTGACAGGTCTCAACCCTCATGCATTGAAGCAGTAAACAAATTGAATAAGGAAGTATCGAAATCAAGGTAAACTTGAACAGATCTGCGCTCGGAACTGCCTAGAACCCCTTGGATCCCTCGAGAAGCGGCTGGTTACGTGATCCCATTCAGGCTCAAGTCAAATCCGGTAGAGTACAACTGTTCGAAATAAACGGGAGATAGGAATGAATATCTACGTAGGAAATCTGTCATGGGAAGTGACACAGGAAGATCTTAAGGAAGCCTTCGAGGCTCATGGCCAGGTCGCAAATGCGAACCTGATCACCGACAAGTACACAGGCAAGTCCAGGGGCTTCGGCTTCGTGGAGATGCCGGTGGATGACGAAGCCCGCGCCGCGATGAGCGCCCTAAACGGCACCGAGCTCAAGGGCCGCGAGCTCAACGTCAACGAGGCCAAGCCGCGTAACGACCGTGGCGACCGTGGCGGCCGTGGCGGTGGCGGTGGCAGGAGATCATCCTGGTAGAGATTTCCGCGAAGTGGCTCTGAATCAGGGCCGCTAGCGACTTCAAACGGAAGGGGCCCCCAGCGGGGCCCCTTTTCTTTACATGCCCTCTGTGAGAGAGCAGGAGGCCGCCGGGCTCTACCTATGGGAATTGAGAGAGTGGTTCATGTCCCGGGGGGAGTGACATCAGGAAGTGATACCTAGCATGATTTTGCGATCATCCGGACGGCGGTTTTGACTATGCGGTCGACCCATAGTCCATACATCTT
>JASFEA010000014.1:0-34257 GCA_050125095.1 bacterium | reverse complement strand
TTGCCTATCATTTTCCGCCGGCTATACTGCAAGCCTCAACCCCCAGAGTGGAGATAAGTCTCTCGAGGACCACCCTCGGCGGAACCGAGGTGCTCACGAGCTCGACATTCGCGCGGAGCAGCCCGTCCAGAAAACCGACCAGGGCGCTCACTTCGAAACCCGCTCCCTCCTTGAATCTCATATAGACGCCATAGGGACGCATATACATATATGAATCGCGCCGAGAGACGCCGGCTTCCTTGAGCCAGGCATCGAAACGCGGGTAGACTACATTCTTGAACATGCCGAATTGCATGTTTTCGCCCCACCCGTTATGCGTGCTGTCCAGGAACATCCTCATCTGGATAAGGCAGCGGATCTCTCTTGAAATTCGGTAGAGGAGCCCTATTGCCGATTCATCAGGCCGGTCGAGAAGGTCGGCCAGAAGCGCGAGGGCGGCCGCCGGATCCCGCATGATGACCGCACGCGTCAGCTCATAGACTTTCTCATGTTTTGTTCTGCCGACCACGGCTTCTATGTCGGCCACTGTGACTGCATCCGCGTCGCCCACGTAGGTCACGACTTTCTCGATCTCCGACGCTATGGCCCGCATGTCGTCCTTGAGATCGAGAAGCAGCTGCGCCACGTCCCGGCTGACGGTCACACCCAGGTCCTTGAACTTGCGCATGATCCAGCGTTCCCTCGCCTCCGGGTCCATGTCCGGGACCTGCATGAGGCCGCCCAGCTTATTTACGGTCTTCACCAGCTTGAGGCGCTTGTCAACCTCCCGGCTCACCAGAACCAGTATCTGGCCCGGGACGAGTCCCTCGGAAACGCACTTCTCGATTTCGCCGACAAGCTTCCTGTGACGGCCGAACCTGAGATGCTTGAGCACGTTGATCTTGTTGGCCGCGAAGAGCGACGGGGACACAATCTCGGCAAGGACCTCATCGGCCCGGCCCTCCTCGCAGTCCACGGTCTCCACCACGGGCTCTTCACCCAGAGCGGCCTTGACCTTGGCAAGCAGAGTCATGAGCATCTCCTCAACGAGAAACTCGTCCTCGCCAAAAACGAGATAGACGCTGCCCGGTATTTCCTGCGCGGGTCTCAAGCGGCCTCCTGAAGTGGATAGGAAACATACCGGTCGAGAAGTGAAATTCGGTACAGATCGACGAGGCTCTTGACGGCGTCATCATCGAACCTGCTGGACGCCCCTTTCACAATCTTGCCGACCGCGGTGTCGATCTTCATTGCCCCCCTGTAAGGCCTTTCGGAAGTCATCGCCACGAAGGCGTCGGCCACCTTGAGTATGGCCGCCTCACGGGGTATTTCATCGCCGCCGAGCCCGCGGGGATAGCCCCTCCCGTCAGGGCGCTCGTGATGGGCGCGGACGATCTGGCTGACGCGCTCGAGCGAGCGCACCCGCCCGATGATATCGGCGCCCACTTCGGCGTGCTGCCGCACCCTCATCCACTCGATAGGGGTCAGCGGCTCGGACTTGGACAGCGATCTCTTGGCGAGCGAGAGGTAGCCGATGTCATGCAAGAGCGCGGCATACTCCAGGGCCTGTATCCTCCAGGCCGAGAGCCCCACCCGCTTACCGAGCTCCACCGCAAGCCCCGCCACCCGTTCGGATTCCCCGCCCATATAAGGCGTCGTGGAGTCAACCGTGCTTGCCAGCGCGGCCACAGTCTCCCTCTGGCTGTTGAGCAGGTCGAGATTGACTTTCGAGCTCCGCGCATAATAGACCAGCCAGAGGAAAAAGACGACCACCAATATGGTTGAGAAACCCGAGTAGAGAAACGCGAGGGTCGCCCCCACCACCGGCGCCGCGAATGACTGCGGCAGAAGATACAGGTAATTGGACCGCCATGCAGTGACCGGGAATCTCTTCAGATTGAGAGACGACCATACCGTCACCAGCCCGGTGTTCAGCGAGAAGTAGGCGAGATGGCATAGCGCTATGGGAACCAGGATGCCTATTCCCGTCGAGAGAGTCCAATCGGCGCCCGCGAGCGGCGCTCCCCCGGCGAGGCGATAGACCGCACCGGCAATGAAGAGAGTTATGACCATCTGCGCGACGTTGAAAACCGACCGCAGCGCACTGAAGTTAAGGGCGAACTTCATGAGTACGAGCATCTCGACCGCGCCCAGCCATGCCGCGACGCCGCCCCCGTACGTGATTATGATGGCGAAGTTGATGACGGCCGTCCCAATGACCCCGCCGCCGCTCTGGAGCGATACATATGTGAGTATCCCCGCTACAATGAGCAGAGAGAACCAGATTAGAATGCCGAAGGAATCCGATGAAAGAGCCGCCACGAACTCCGGAAGCGAGTAGATCAGAATGAGACCCGCGATCAACGCAAGTACTACCGCATACGCAGATCCTCTGCTTCTCATCCCTGACTGCTTTCCGTTATATGCGACCCAGTGTCTATCCGATTACGTCCCAGAAGCCGAATGTCCTCATGAGCCCGAGCATGCTGCTGAGGAAATGGCCAAACGGTACGCCGAACATCGCTCTCCAATTAAGGCAAAGGGTAATTAGGCGGCGATCAGCCGCTCGCTACTTTATTATCTTCTATCATACGCATCAAATACTCAACAACAACCGGATCGAATTCGCTCCCGGACCCGTTCGAGAGCTCATCAACGGCCTCTTCGAGACTCCGCCTCTTCCTGTAGGGGCGGTCCGTGGTCATGGCGTCGAATGCGTCCGCCACGTTGAGTATGCGCGCGCCTATCGAGATCTCGTGTCCCCTGAGGCCTTCCGGATAGCCCTTCCCGTCAGGGCGCTCGTGATGCTGCACGACTATCTCCGCCGACTCACGCAGCAGCCTCAGCCGCGAGATTATGTCCGCGCTGCACCTGGGATGACCCTTTATCATCTCCATCTCGTCTTCATTAAGGGGGCCGGGCTTCGAGAGGATTTCCGTGTCCACGCTTATTTTACCGATATCGTGAAGCAGCGCCCCGCCTTCGATCTTCTCGACCGTGGACTCCGGGAAACCCATCTCCCTCGCAAGCCTGCACGCCAGACGCGACACGCGGCTCGAATGCTCGTGCGTATACCTGTCGCGCGCGTCAACAGAAGACGACAGCGCCTTAACCGCTTCGATCTTGGAGGCCCTCAGATCGAGCCCGCGTTTGAATGCGTCCCTAGTAAGAAGCACAGGGACGGCGAAGGCCACGAAAGCCAACGGCCCTGCGGCGCGGAATACGACACAGGCCAGCGCCCCGAGCACGACCGTGAAGAAGTGATGGTGGAGGTTCCTGCCGTAGTTGAGAAGCCAGTACTCCCCGAAGTCATACTCCCTTCGCGGGCGCAGAAGAGTATCAACCACCGAGCTCATCATCAGATAGCCCAGCGAACAGAGAAGAAGCGGCGGCACCGCGGCCGCGGAGAAAATCCAGGAGTCCAGAAGACCGGAGCTTCTGCTTATCAGCACGGCCTGGCTTTCATTAATGAGAATCATCCACGTCGGAACCAGAGCGCGCCACAGCCCCAGTGCCGCGGAGAACGCCACGACGTTGCGAAGTGCCGTCACGGCAATGGAGCGCCCTGTCCTATCTCTCATGGCGCCCGCGGCTATGGCCGCGGCGATCGCCACCGGGGCCGCCCTCAGGCTGCCGGCCAGAAGGCACAGCGCGAGAAGAACGCTGTCGGACGGGGCCAGAAAACCGCCCCACGGCAGTTCCAGCGTGAAGAAGCACAACAGGGACAATATGGCCGTTATGAGGACGATATGCGGCGTCGGGAAATCCAGATAGGAAACGGCCGCTCCTATGAGCAAGCAACCGGCAAAGAAGGCCAATACCCGCAAGATCTTATATGGTTTGAGGCCCGACCTCATAGCCTCGGGATATCCTCCTCACTCATTACATTTATATACGTGGTCCGTAGCAAGGCACATGTTACACCAATCCCGGGTGTTTTTACACCTTTTCTTACTATCATTTTGGTCCCGCAGGACGGGCTCCTCTCTTTGAGAAGCCCAGGCCCGGCACCCGACTCGCGCGCGACGCGGTCTCCCGCCCCGGCCGTCTTAGAAACATCCCCGGCGCTCAATGATAGACCCGCTCGAGGCCTGACCGCCGCGCGGCGGAAAGGGCCTCCTCGAACTCGGCCCGGCTCGGGCGCGACGCGATTTCCTCATGCTCGCCCGACCTGTAACACGGCCTGTACTGATCCATCACATTGACGAAGGCCCGCGGCGATATTTCCCGCGCGATGAAATCGAAAATGGCCGCCGCGTCCCGCGTGCCCCCGGGCATTACCAGATGTCTTATGAGAAGACCGCGAAGAGCTATGCCGCCCTCTATGATGAGGTCGCCGACCTGGCGCTGCATTTCGGCCAGCGCGCGCTTCGCCACATCTCTGTAATCGGGCGCGCCGCAGTAGTCGCTCGCCGGCTCTTCCCTCCAGAACTTGAAATCGGGCATGTAGATATCGACCACGCCGTCCAGGAGCTCAAGCGCCGCAATGTCCTCATATGCACCGCAATTATAGACGATTGGAACCGAAAGGCCCCCGGCGGCCGCCATCTCGATGGCGGCCAGCATCTGCGGAAGGTAATGTGTCGGGGTCACGAAGTTGATATTGTGGCAACCGCCCGCTTCCAGCCTCAGCATCATGCCCCCAATCTCTTCGCCGGCGGCTTCTCTTCCACCCCCCATATGGCTTATGTCGTAGTTCTGGCAGAAGCAGCACTTGAGATTGCATCCGGAAAAGAAGATCGTGCCCGAGCCATGCATCCCCACCAGGGGCTGTTCCTCGCCGAAGTGCGGACCGAAGCTCGCCACCTTCGCCACCGCCCCGCCCCCGCAGAAACCGAGCTCGCCTTTGAGCCTGTTCACTTCGCAGTATCGCGGACACAGTGTGCAGCGCTTCAGAATCTCATGCGCCGTCTTTACACGACGGCTCAGTTCGCCTGATTCAATGAGGTCCCTATAGGCGGGATAGCCCATAGGTCAGTCGACGATTACGTCGGACGGAAGTATGTACTTGAGCGGGTTCTGGGCGACGCCGTTTATTCTCACCTCGTAGTGGAGATGAGGAGCAGTCGACCGGCCCGAATTGCCCACATAGGCAACAACATGGCCGCGTTCGACTCGGTCGCCCACTCTGACCAGGTTCTTGGCGTTATGCGCATAGCGCGTAAGCATGCCGTTGCCGTGGTCTATCTCCACGGTATACCCGTAGCCCTTGCGGTACTTGGACGTGGTTACGACGCCGTCTGCCGTAGCGTATACCTTGGCGCCGGTCCTGGTCTGGAAGTCAACTCCCTCGTGGCGGCTTATGCGCTTGGTAAAGGGATCCGTGCGTTTGCCGAAGCCGCTCGAAATGAAGCCGCCGTCCACGGGCCGCAAGGAGGGGATGTACTTGAGGTCCTCAGTCTTCTTTCGGAGCTCGTCGTAGATCTCGGTGAAGGAGTGGCGCTGCAGTTTCATCTGCCTCAGGAGCTTATCTATATCGCTGTCCATGAGAGCGATCTGTTTGCCCAGAGGGTGATCCACGGGCCCGTAGCCTATTTCCGGCCCGCCTATACCGACCTCCCATACATCCTTGTCGAGGGGTTCGAGGTCCGCGGCAACGCGCATGCGCTCTTCGAAGACGACATGCTCATTCATCTCACCCTTGAGGGTTGCCACCTTCTGGCTGAGCCTCTCCAGCTCGCCTTTCAGCAGGCCGTTTTCGCGGGAAAGCGACGAGAGGCGTGCCCTGTCAACGCTCTTGGCCACCTGCGTCACGCCGGAAAAGAGCGAGAAGGCAAACAGCGAAATAACAACAACAGCCACAAAAATAAGCAACCTTCGAGGTATGGATATACTCCTCGGACTCGATTTTGCCGAAGGCATGATGATTATAGTAATCCTTTCAGAGAGCACACTCACCCCCAAACGCGAACGTACAGCGTCGGAGGGTACAAAATCGCCACCTGGTTGTCAAGATAATTATCGGCTCAGTTCAGATAGGCCTTTAGGTGAACGCTCCTTGAGGCATGTCTCAGCCTCTGAATGGCCTTTTCCTTGATCTGCCTGACCCGCTCGCGAGTGAGCCCCAGGATCCTGCCGATCTCCTCTAACGTCAGGGCTTCCTCGCGGCCTATCCCGAAGTAAAGCGTCAGGATCTTGGCTTCGCGCGGGCCCAGCGTCTCGAGAGCCTCGGCCACATCCTCCTGAAGCGACCGGTCGATAACGCTCTTGTCCGGCGAAGGCGCGTCCTGGTCCGGAAGCACTTCCCGGAGCGAACTGTCGTCCTCGTCGGTAGTCGGGGCATCGATCGAGAGGTGCGGTATGGACACCTTGAGCGTGTCCGACACCTCTTTCTCGCTTATGTCGAGATGCTCGGCGATTTCATGGGCAGTGGGTTCCCTGCCGAGCTCGTGGCCCAATTCACCTGATGTCTTGCCTATGCGACTCAGCGTCCCCGCCCTGTTAAGGGGCAGCCTCACGATTCTCGACTGCTCGGCCAGAGCCTGCAGTATGCGCTGCCTGATCCACCAGATTGCATAGGATATGAACTTGCAGCCCTTCTTCTCATCGAAAGTTGTCGCCGCACGCACGAGTCCCGCGTTCCCCTCGCTGATGAGATCGGCAAGACTCAGGCCCCTGTTCCTGTACTGTCTGGCCACACTTACAACGAATCGCAGGTTGGCCTTGACAAGCTGGTCAAGAGCCGCCTTTTCGCCGTCCCGGATTCGCTGGGCCAGCTCCGCCTCCTGCTCAGGCTTGAGCAGCGGCACATCGCTTATCTCCCGCAGATAAAGCGCGAGTGACTTTTCCTCTTCCACAAAACTCCTCTCGTCACTAGCCATCTTCCTCACCCCACCTTTTCGCCCGGAGGAACTCAGTCCTGCCTGGGCTTAACAGCGACGTAGCGACTGAGACCTTCACGCCTTAAGAGAAACAGCACCGGTTTGTCGCCACGATCCCTGGCCTCGTCTATAGCCTCTTCATAGTCATCAAGGCTGCGTATTTCTTTCCCATCCACTTCTTCTACAACGTCACCCACACGCAACCCGGCTTCCTGAGCCGGACTACCATCCTCAACCTCCACTATCACCACCCCTTCATCGAGGTCAGCCGGTGCGGTCCTTCTACCGACGGGGCCGTCCACATCGTCCACGCTGACGCCGAGCCACTCGCCTTCGTAAGGCTGGCTGGTCGCCCGCGCCACGCGCGTAGGCCGCTCACCCAGCGTCACTTCGAGTTTCCTGGTATCACCGTCCCTCAGGACATCCACCTCCACCTCGGCTCCGACGCCGGCCTGGGCAACATTGAGCCTGAACTCGTCAACTTCTCTGGACTCCCGGCCGTTGAACTTGACTATGATGTCGCCCCTCTCCATGCCGGCTTTGTCGGCAGGTCCGTCCTCAACCACTTCAGCCACCAGAATTCCCTCCTTGGCCTTAACGCCCAGGGCCTCGGCCAGGTCGCGCGTTATCGCCTGGGGCAGTATACCGAGATACCCCCAGGAGACCTTACCCGACCTGATGATCTCATCCGTTACCCGCCTGACGAGGTTGATCGGGATGGCAAAACCGATTCCCTGTCCAAACGGGTTGATGGCTGTATTCATACCGATGGCTTCGCCGTTTATATTCACCAGCGGTCCGCCACTGTTACCGAAATTTATCGACGCGTCGGTCTGGATGAAGCTCTGCAGCGCCGGGGTGCCCCCGACGATGTTGAGATCCGATCGCCCCTTGGCGCTGATCACTCCAACCGTCATCGTACCTTCGAGATAGCCGAAGGGATTGCCGACCGCAATCGCCCAGTCGCCGATTCTTATGCCGTCCGAATTGCCGAGCGCCACCGTCGGAAAACGCGCATCCGACTCGATCTTCAGGACGGCGATGTCCGTATTGGGGTCCGTACCCACGACTTCGGCGACATACTCCTTCTCGTCCGGCAGGGTCACTGTCACTTCTTCAGCGTCCTCGACGACATGGTTATTTGTAAGAACATAGCCGCTTTCATCGAATATGAAGCCCGATGCGAACCCGGGTACTTCATATTCCTCCTGTGGCATGTCCGGAATCAGGTCTCTGAACAGCCTTCCGAAAGGCTGGTTGAACATGCCCGAGCTCTCAACCGTCCGCTTCGTGTCAATACTGACAACCGCCGGCATCACTCTCTCGGCGACGCTGACAAACGGACTCGCCGGAGTTTCACCGCCCGCCACCGCCAGAGTCGCGAGTGCTTCAGTCCTGGACCGGGATGCCGGGGCGGCGCTCTGCGCGCGCGAGTCGGACCACTCGCACCCGAGTGCAATCACGAGACAGAGGACCACACCTGCTATAAGCACAGCCCGTAATCTCACACTACTCCCCCTTGTCGTGGTGAAACTCGTCCCCCTACTTCCAATGGATTAAACCGGAAACCTGACGATAAGTTCCACTTGAGGCCCAATCCACCCCGATCCAAAAAGCAGGCGGGGCTGGCGTACCCCGCCATTAGGACAAAGTCAATTTTATCCAACCTTATACATAGTGTCAACACTTTTCTTGCCCTACCCTCTTTGGTCTGCTATATTCCTCCCGACCTTTAGACGCTCCGGACGCAGGGAGGTTGCATGTCCGAAAATGAGGTCTCAAAACCCGCTTATTTCCTGTCAGACGCCCATCTGGGGGGCTATCCGGACGTCGAAGAGCGGTCCCTGCCCATGCTCTACGGCCTCCTGGACGAAATTCTGGCCCGCAGGGGCGATCTATACATTGTAGGCGACCTCATAGATTTCTGGATCGAGTACGCCATGGTAGTGCCCAGGAAGCCCTTCAAGGTGCTCGCGCGTCTCAGCTCCATGGTTGACGCCGGCTGCCGGGTGGCCTACGTGGCCGGAAACCACGACTTCTGGATGGGCGATTTCCTGTCCGAGGAGGTGGGCCTGGAGACCTATCCCGAATACCTGGAGGCCACCATCCAGGGCAAACGATTTTACATATCACATGGCGACGGGGTCGCGACCACCGGTGACAAGGGCTACAGGGCGCTCAAGTCATTCCTCCACAGCCCGCTGGTTACGGCTACTTTCAAGACGCTCCACCCGGATGTCGGGCTCTTCCTGGCCAGGCGGTTTTCGCAGTCGAGCAGGAAGCGGAGCTCCAGCCTGGATAAGGACAACACCGATCTCCTCCATTCGTTTACCGAAAAGAAGGCCAGGGAGGGCTTCGATTATGTCGTCCTGGGACACATGCACAAACCCTATACTTTCGAGGCCGGCGGGGCCACCTGCCTGGTCGTGGGCGACTGGATCTACCACTTCACTTACGGCCTCTGCGAGGGCGGCAATCTGGAGATAAAGCGCTGGCCCCGGGAATAATCTAGGGGTCAAATCTAGGGGTCAGGTCTTGAAATGCACAATGCACCGCACGTGTCCAGGCCCCGGGCCGCGCATTATAGTACCTGATAATACCTGTCTCCCCAGGTCGTGTGCATTTGGAGACCTGACCCCAACAATGTGTGCATTTGGAGACCTGACCCCTCGAATTGACCCCTGAGGACTTATCTGGATTGCTCGGGGCTCGGGAAGATCAGGCCGGAGTTGAAGGCGATCGCCATTCTATGCGTGCTGCCCAGGGCCTCGGAATAATCGACATAGGCGTAGTCGACCATGATGCTCCTGAGCTTAACGCCGGCACCGAAAGTAATGTCCCCGACTGCGTGATTGAAACGGCCTCCGGCTCTCAGAGCCACTATGTCGGCGATTTCGATCTCCAGCCCGGCCAGAGGGCTTGCGTCCTCATAGCGCGTCTTTCTGTAGTCGAGCGAGACAATGGCGCCGATCTGCTCGGGAAGCCATCCGGGCCTGTACGAAACGCCGCCCTGGAACGTATAGGGCAGATCGCTCGAGCCGTCGGTGTATGTGACCGAAGGGCCCAGATTCCTTGCGGCAAGGCCCAGCCCCCATATGCCTCCGAGAAGCGTCTCGGGGGTCTCGTACAGCCCGCCGAGGTCGAATGCGAATCCGGTTGCGGACTCCCAGTCAATTTTCTCATATACAACCCGGCCGGTGACCCCTAGTGTCATTGTGGACATGACCCTGTAGGAATAAAGCGCGTTCACGTAGAAATCGAAGACGCGGAATGTGCCCTGGTAGTGGTCGTCGGCGGTGTACTTCTCCATATCTCCCGAGCCGAGCCCCACAAGCGACACTCCGAAACCATGATTACGGCTCGCCGCATACATATCGAATGCGCCCAGGTCGACGCCCTCGAACCAGCTGGTATGCGAGAATCCTAAGAGCGTGCCCTCCGCGAAACCCACCGCCGCAGGGTTCACCTCAGCGCATATCGCGTCGGGAACAGCCGAACACGCGTCGCCCATTGCAGTGACTTTGGGCGACGTGTGAATTAGAAGAGACCTCATTGCCGAAGTCTCCGCGTGCCCCACCGCAACCCATATAAAAAGAAGAACTAATGCCAGAGCATACCGCTTTCCCATCCTCAACCTCCATATGATATCCCCATATATCTTAAGAAGGGCGGGCGTCTACTGTCAACCCATATCGGCAAGCAGCGACCTCACTGTAATGAGAGCTCTGGCAATTGCCTCTTCAGCGAGGTCCGCGCCGTCGCCCCCGCCCTGGGCGACTTCGGGTTTGCCCCCTCCCCGGCCGCCCACGACCTCGCATGCCGCGTTCATGGGCTCCCGCATGTCGACCGGGACGCCATCCGACCTGGAAAACACGAACTGGGCCTTCTCCCCCTTCAGGCAGAACAGGGCAACCGTAGAACCGCCCTCTACCGCCTTGAGGGCCACCTGCCGCAGCTCCGGCAGCCCCAGGTCATCGAAAGTGGCCGCGATGACGCTTATGTTCCCGACCTTCTCGGCGGCCGCCCTGAGGTCGCCCAGGCGGCACATGGCGAGGTCCGCCTTCAGCCCGGATATCTCCCTGCGGAGAGATTTGCCCTCTATGACGAGATCGTCTATGAGCCCGGGGAGATTGGTGTCCCGTGTCGTCATCTTCTGCGCCAGGTCCACGACGAATCTGTTCTTCCAGAAGTAGTCCTCGCCGGCCAGCAGGCCGCATAAAAACTCGACGCGCGTCGCGTCGCGCACCTTCTCCCAGCGGATTATCTTGATATGCCCGACCTCGCCGGAGCGCCTGGTATGCGTGCCCCCGCAGGGCGAGCGGTCGAAGTCATATACCTCCACGATCCTCACAAGCCGTCTCTCCACACCCGGCCTGCCCGTCTTCTTGGTCCGGATATCGCCTGCCTCTTCGGGCGACACCTCGCAGATCTCAACGGCCCTGTCCTCATACACCATGTCATTGGCCAGGGCCTCCACGCGTGCCATGTCCTCCCACGTGAGCCCCAGCCGCGCCACGTCGATAGTGGAGTGCCCGGTGCCGAGGGCCGAGGACACCGTCGGCGCGCCCAGCACCCGCTCGAAAGCCTGCGATAGGATGTGCTGCCCGGTGTGCTGCTGCATGTTCATGAACCTTCGGCGCCAGTCGATTACGCCCTCCACGCGGTCCCCGGGACCGAACTCCGGCCGGGCGGCGAGGAGGTGTATCACGTCACCGCCCTCTTCCACGACGGCCTCCACGGCCACGCCGCCAAGGGTGCCGGTATCGCAAGGCTGCCCGCCGGATTCCGGATAGAAGTAGGTGCCTTCCAGAACGACGCCGGGCCTGCCGTTTACATCCATAACCGCGGAGACCACGGCGTCGAACCCGGTTCTGTAGGCGTCTTGCTGGTAGAGTCGCCGGGTCACTCGGCGGCCCCGGGTTCCTCCGGAAGCATCTCGCTCAGAGATGGCAGCAGCTGATTGACCTTTATGCGGGAAAGCAGATAGACGATGTCCGAGTCGTCCTTAACGAAGTAGACGCGCTGCTGTTCGTTCTCGCTTCCGAAAGCCAGCCGGTGCTCGTTTCCGCCGACGGTGGCGAACCAGAGCGTCGTGTCGCCGGCGTCCACATTGGCAGCGGGCATGGGCAGCCTGCCCGCGAAGTCTTCGCACCTCAGGATAGAGAGCATCCGGACCAGGCGCGTGGCGCGGTCCTGGCGGCAGGCGCTGCTCTCGGGCGCCGCGATGTGCCATTCGCCGCCGGCGCCGGGGCTGAGGGTGTACTTCTCCTCGCCCCTGGATATGGTGATCATGCTTATCTCATCGGGCTTATAGTGGAAGACCAGCCGGTCCTGCCAGGTCATCTCGCCTCGGTCGAACATCGAGCGCAGGTACCCGGTCGTAAGTATCACGTCGTCGCTCCAGGCGTCCCTCACGTAGGAGCTCTGGTAGTCGGGACCGACCTTGCCCACCACGAAGGCCGCCGTGGTGTCGCCGTCTTCGCCCACGATACTCACGAAGACACCCGAGGTATCCACCTGGTAGACCGAACGCTTGCCGGGATTCGCGGATACCCTGTCCTTGAGAGAGAAATCTGCCACCTTCGCGAGTATGGCCTCGACTCCGCGCGGGTCCGCGGGCAGCGAGTCCTCGCTGGGAACAGTCCACCCCCCGGCCGCCTTCTTGAGCGTCACTTTCTCTCCACTTGCTTCTATATATATAGCCGCCGCCGTTTCCGCCTCGAAATCCGGGAAGAGCGGTTCCGGTCCCGAGCCCCGCCTGTCGCTGAACGATACTATGGTGTATATGCCCGCAAGCAAGACCAGAGCAGTAACCAGGATATTCGTCCTTCTCACGCCGCCAACCGCCTCCTCTTCTTGAAATGGCGCCTCATCAGGCCCCATATGATTACAGCGATGGGAACACCGAATGTGGCCACGAAGCGAATGGTCGCTTTCGCCCCTTCGCTGACCTCCCTGACCGGCCGCGAGGTGACCGTCCTGGAACGGATTCCAATGAGGCTTTCCCCCAGGGTCAGCCAGTCGACCGCATTCAGCAGGAACGTCCTGTTCTCCGGGTACTGGCTGAGATAAGCTTGCTCGCCGAAACGCGAGTTCCCTATGACCACTATCTGCGTATCGGGGCTGCGGTCCAGTTTCTCGTAGCCGGGCGGGGCGGGAATCTCCGCGCCGCCCTCTTCGGCCGCCGCCGACGGGATGTCGCGTCCCGCGAAGCGGGACTCGAAGCTCCCCTCGAGCAGAACGGCCAGGTTACGGTGACCCGTATCGGTCATAGGAAGGAATCTCTGCTGCGGGTCGAGGTTAAGGCGCCTCTCCTCCGACCAGGATTGCTCGGAACTCCTGGCGAGGACTGTAACCTCAACAGGCCCGCCCGCCGGCTGCCCCAGTTCTATGCTGCTGGTCCACGTGAAGACCACGCGCTCGAGCTGGTTCGTGATGGGAGATATGTCATCAAGATCGTCCTTGAGCACCATCGGCCACAAGAGGTAGGGCACCGAGAAGCGCACGAAGCCGCTCACGAAGGTCGCCGTGCCCGCGGAGCGGTCCACAACAAGGTCCGGCTTCACCTCAACGCCATAAGTCGCCAGCAGCGAGTCAATGCCCGTGTTTACCCTGATACCCGCGAGTTCGCCCTGCAGTATGCCTATCTTGTCGACCAGGAAAAGAACCCGGCCGCCACGCATCAGGAACTGGTCGATGGCATAGGAGTCCCACTCAGGCACCTCTTTGGGACCGGCCACAACCAGAGTATTGACGTCCTCCGGAACCAGGCTGCCGTCCGAAACCCCTATTTCCCTGACCTCATACTGGTTCCTCAGCTCCGTCATCCAGGACTCGTATGCCTCGCTGAGGTTCCGCTCCGCATCGACCTTCAGGAATCCGACGGTCTTCACTTCGTCCATCGAGACCTTGATTATGGCCGACGTGAGGTCGTATTCCAGGTTGGCGGCATTGCTTACGACCGGCAGCACCTCGCTGCGGTCCTCATAGAGTATGGCCATGCCCAGATAGCCGTTCACGACCTCGGCCTTGTCCTTCTCGATGATGTTCATCTGGACCTGGGGAATTCCCAGCGAGCGCACGCGCTGCTCGGTCTCGGGGCTCTCCGCGGGATCCTCAAAATCGATCATGAGGTTCTTGCCGGCGTAGGCCTGGTACTCGCCTAGAACGTCCCGCACCTCCTGCCTGAGCGTGGCCATATAGGGCGGGAGTTTTTCGGAGAAGTAGACCTTTATGTGGACTATATCATCGAGGTCCCCGAGAACCCGCTTCGTGGATTCCGAGACACTGAATACCCGCCCCTCAGTGAGATCGGCCCTGACAAAGAACTTGAGCGACAGCAGGTTCACAAATGCGAGCACGGCGGCCACGACTATTATCTCCACCACCATCGCGCTGCGTTGCCGTCCCGCCGCCATAGACCTCACTTCCTCGCTTCTATTGACTTAACGTTCAGATAAAGGAAGAACACAATTATCGAGACATAGTAGATGATGTCGCGGCTGTCCAGTACGCCGCGGCTTATGCTGTCATAGTGGCCGCCGAGCCCGGCGAAACTGAACACCGGAACCAGCCAGTCGGGAATCCCGAACAGCACGAAGTCCTCGCCGAGAATGAACAGGCCGAAGGTGACAACCACCGAGATAATGAAGGCCACTATCTGGTTTTCGGTGAGGCTGGATACGAAGAGCCCGATGGCGAGAAACGCGCCGCCCATCAGCACGGCGCCCATGTATCCTCCGACGACCTGCCCCGGATCCGGATCTCCGAGAACGGCCACGAATACCGGGATCACCAGGGAGAGCGCCAGGCTGAGCCCGAGAAACGCGAAACTTGCCAGGTATTTGCCCAGGACGGCTTCGGCATCGGTCACCGGAAGCGTCATGAGGAGCTCCATGGTTCCGACCTTGCGCTCCTCCGCCCAGAGCCGCATGGTTATCGCCGGCACGAAGAAGAGAAAAATCCACGGGATTATGCCGAAGAACATCCGGAGCGACGCCTGTCCTAACACGAAGAAACCCTTGAAGAAGAGCCAGCTCGAAAGACCCAGGAATACGGTTATGAAGATGTAGGCGATAGGTGAATTGAAGTAGCCGGCAAGCTCCCGCTTGAATATGGGGCCAGTGTTTCTCATCCCTCCGCTGACCCCCTTCCCGGCTCGGAAGTCGTGAGTTTCAGGAAAATGTCTTCCAGGCTCAATGCCTCCCTTCTCAGCTCGTTAAGCGTCCAGCCGTTCTCTACCGCGGCGCGGAATATGGTCTCGCCCAGGTCGCCTCCGCCGGTCGCTTTGAGCGTGTACGACGTGAATCCTTCCGGACCCGGCCCCGCCCCCGTCACGCCCGTCACGCCTCTCATGCCCGCAAGAGCCGCCTTTACCGCCGCCTCGTCGCCCCTGATCGATACATGTATGGTGTCCTCGCCGCCCGCAGCCGAGTGCAGCTCCTCGGGCGTCCCGCTTGCCACAAGCGAGCCCTCGTTTATGATGATGACGCGCGAGCAGGTAGCTTCAACCTCGGGGAGAATATGAGTGCTCAGAATGACGGTGCGCTCTCTGCCTATTTCCTTTATCAGCTCGCGTATCTCGATGATCTGGGACGGATCGAGCCCGGTAGTGGGCTCGTCGAGAATCAGGAACTCCGGATCATGTATCAGCGTCTGGGCAAGGCCCACACGCTGCTTATAACCCTTCGAGAGCTCGCCGACTCCCCTGCCGACCACCTTTCCCAGGCCGCAGACGTCAACCATGCCGTCGATGCGCCGCCTGCGGTCCTCACGGGGGATGCCGCGCACCTCGGCGACGAATTCGAGATAGGAAATCACGTCCATGTCCTGATAGATGGGCGCATTTTCGGGAAGATAGCCGACCCGCCTCCTGACCTCCAGCGAGTCGCTGAGCACATCGTAACCGGCCACGGAGGCCGACCCGCTGTCGGGCGCAAGATAGCATGTCAGAATGCGCATCGTGGTGGTCTTGCCGGCGCCGTTGGGCCCGAGGAAACCGAGTACCTCACCCTTACTCACTTCGAAGGACACGTCGTCAACGGCGACAGTGCGTCCAAAGCTCTTGCTTAGATTTCTGACCTCTATCAAGGTTCAGCACCCCGTTGCCAACTCAATTGAGGTACCGCGACTTACGAATCGCTCCCACGGATTTCTATAACATGCATCGCGACCAGAAGTTCCAGCAGAAAATAACCTTGGCGAAAAAATACGACAGGCCGGACAATCTTGTCAACCTCAGAAAAGGACGAGGGGCGCGTCACTCGCCATAATGACGCGCCCCGAAGAATAACTGGAGCGTGACGGCACCCCCAGTTACCGCAAAGCGGCTCGTGAGGAACGACGCAATCACGTGATTGCGCGCTCTAGCCACCCTAAAGAAGAGCAAGGTACATGCCAGTTGCACATTATGAGTTAGAAGGCCTCGCCGGGCAGCGCGGCACGCATGAAAATAGACATTAATGTATTTCAAATCAATCGATTACGCGAATGAGATCTCAGGTGATGACGCCAGCCGGCGATCGGCCCATGCAAAGAGAGAGTAGCAAGAAGTTCACAAAATCTGCAAGAGATATGCAGGCGATTGCGCATCTGCGCATTCTATTGCGCTTCAGGCATATGGTCCCAGGCCCTGTCTCGCAGTTTGTATTTCTTCATTTTATAGAGCAGCGAGCGATAGCTTATGTCGAGATGGTCGGCGACCTTCCTCCTGTTGCCGGAGTGCCTCCTCAAGCAGGCTTCGATCATGTTCTTCTCGACTTCCTCAATCGCCATGCTGACTTTGGACCTGAGGTCGGTGCAGTCATCATATGAAACGCTGTAGGTCTTGGAGACAATCGGCTTTCTCGCGAAGGTCCGTGCGACCACGCTTTCGTCTCCGACCCTGATCACGCTTCTGACCATCTGGCGGACCCCCCTGACGTTCGCCGGCCAGTCGTTTTTGTAAAGCAGCTCGCGCGTTTCACCGGAGAGCGCCACCGGCGGAAGATGATGAGCCCGGGATTCAGTCTCCATGAAGTAGTCCACGAGGGGGAGAATGTCTTCTCTTCGCTCTCTCAGCGGCGGCACCTCGATCCAGGCATCCATAAGCCTGTGGAAAAGGTCCTCCCTGAACCTCTGCTCGAGCACGGCTTTCTGCATATTCTCGTTTGTGGCCGCAATGAACTTGGCTTTTGTCCTCTCCACGCTTGCCTCGTCCCCGACCCTGCTGTATACTCCGCTTTCTATCACCAGCAGCAGCTTCGCCTGCGTATCCGGCGACAGCGTGCCTATCTCATCGAGAAACAGGGTGCCGTCCTCGGCGGCCTCGATCGCCCCCTTCTTGTCATAGCGCGCGTCGGTGAACGCTCCCTTGCGGTGTCCGAAGACTGCGGATTCGAAAACCGTGGGCGCGAAAGCGCCGCAGTGGCGATGGACCAGAGGCCGGTTGCGCCTGCTCGACTCGCCGTGAATCGCCCTTGCCACGAGGTTCTTGCCCACACCCGGCCTCCCGGTGATAAGAACCACGTCCGCGCTGTCGGCGTACATCTTGATCTCTTTCCTTATCCTCTCTATGCTCTCGCTCTTGCCGACCAGGTCCTTAACCGTCGCCGGCCCTTCGTCATGCATGCTCCGGAGGGCCTGGACTTCCGCCTCAAGGTCTCTGCTCGCCAGCTCTTTCTCCACTATTATCATCAGCTTCTCCGCATCCAGCGGTTTATCGACGAAGCCGTCCGCCCCCTCCTTCATTGCGCGGACCACGGTCTCTGAGTCCCCGAAAGCGCTCAGCATAATTATGCAGACGCGATTGTCCAGATCGCGGACTTCCCTCAAGACATCGAAGCCGCTCTTGCCCTGCATCTTGATGTCAAGCAGCACCAGGTCGGGCCTACCCTGCCTGAACCTGCCCACGGCTTCGTCCGAACGGCTGCAAGCCGTAACTTCGAAACCCCTCTCTTTGAGGACCCCTGCGCAGTTCCACAACGCTTCCACGTTGTCATCGACAACAAGAGCTTTCCTGCCCATTCTTTACACCTCTTCGCGCGCTATTCGAAAGCGGCCGGGAACCACACCCTGAATCGCTCGTGGCCGTCTTCGTCGACTTCAAAAGAGACATCACCGCCATTGGCGTTTGCCCTTCGCCTTGCTGAGAACAGACCGAGACCCGTTCCGCCCTCCTTTGTGCTCTTGAAGGGGCAGAAAAGGTCATCCCGTATGGCCGGCGGAACGGGCGGCCCCGAGTTCTCTATTGTCAGGGTAACCCTGGGTCTGCCACCGTCCGCCTGGTCCATAAACGACTTGAGCCTGATCCACCCGCCCTCCTCCACGGCGTCATGGCTGTTGGCTATCAGATTGATGAATACCCTGGCAACATCGTTACGGCTGGCGAGCACCGGCGGCAGAGGCTGTTCCCGGTCGAACTCCCGCTCGATCCTGATGGATTTGCGTTCCAGGTCCTCCGCGGCCAGCGAAAGACTCCCCTCGAGTACCTGTACGAGATCTATGAATTCGGGCTTGCCGCTCCCGGGGCTCGAAAGATTGATGAACTCGCGGCTGAGCATCGAAAGGCGCTCGACATCGGCCAGGAGCGGAGCCGCCGCTTCCTTGGATTCGGCGCCACTCAGCTCCCCCGACGCCAGGCGCCTGAGAAGGTCAGTAATCTGCGCCATCGGGTACCTGAAGTCATGGGCGAGCTCGCTCATCGTCTCGCCCGTGGTCTCCAGCCTGCGGATACTGGATGCCGCATCGGCTCCGAGCCAGACCCGGCCCACGGCGGAGGCCGCCAGACACAGGAAGCAGATATCTTCCTCCGTGAAAGCGTCCTTATTGTCACTGTGAGCGCAGATATAGCTGGGTGAGTGCTGAGTGAGCCGCACGGGCACGACCGCGCAGGTCCCCGCATCTTCCAGGAGCCCGCGTTCCAGAAGCACTTCGCGCACCACGCCGATTACGCCGCCCCCGTCCGCGCCTGTTATGAAACGGCACTCGTCGTTGATGGAGCCGCCGATTTCAGTCAGTCTCTCGCATGGAATATCGCCGGCCCTTTCAATATCGAAGAGACCTGCCGCGCCCTCTTCGGTTTCCTCGAGCCTGGCATGCGCTGACCTGGCGGCGCCCGATCCGTCGGTGTTATATATCTCGGTTACCCAGACGAGGTCGCCTACTTCCTTGACCATCCAGAAGAAGCGGTCGGCGTCTATGACGGCGGATACCTCCTCGGCCACCGCTCTCACGGCTTCTTTCACGGAGGCTATGCCCGCGATCCTGAAGGCGATTCGCCTGAGGCATTCGGCCTTCTCTCTCTCTCTCCGCTGCTCGGCCACATAGGCCGCCGCGGGCAGGGCAAAGGAGAGCTGAGTGCAGAGAAGGTGGGCAAGGTCAACATCTATAGGCGTAAATCTCCCCTCGTTCCTCCTGCATATGAAGAGGCCGCTCTCGCTGCCGGATTTGAACTCCGTGAGAATGAGGTTGTCCAGCGGTTTATAAGCTCTCTTGCCCGCCGGCGACCCCAGCATCATGCGGGAAACAGCTTCCTCGGTCACCTCCGAAGCCGACCTGTCCTCCGGGGGCTCCGCGCCCAGCGAATGCTGTTCGACCTTCGGCGGGGAAACCGACCTGTCCGCAATGACCAGATTGAGGGAATCGGCTCCTATTACGTCCTTAGCCTGCCTCAGGAACGCGCTCACAACCGATTCACGGTCGGTGAGCGAGGCCATTATCTCCCCGGATCTCGCGGTGCGCGAGACCCGCTCGGCGGTGGTGGCCAGAAGCACGTTGGAGTCGCTGAGCTCGCGAGTCTTGTCTGTTACCATATTCTCAAGATTCGCCGTGTAGTCGGCCACCTGGTGCTCCAGGCTCTTGATCTCTCTCAGGTACTTGACGATGACCAGGTACTTCTCCACCGAACCGTCCGAACCCCTGAGGGGTTTCACGACTATGTCGACGAATTGCTCAAGGCCGTCGACGCGGCTTCGCGATTTTATCACGCCGCTGCGGAGAGTCTCGTTCGAGCTCAGGATCCTGCCCCACATGGCCGTTAAGAGGTCCTCCTCATCCGACATGGCAATGAGGTCCGTCACGTTTCGCCCGACAATGTGCTCCCGCGGGAGAGAAGACCCTATTGCCGCGCCCTCATTGACATAGAGGAAGGTGCCGTCTTTTCCTATGATGAAAATGCCCTCTGCTATGTCCTCCAGGACGGCGTCCGCAATGCCGGCCCTGAGGCGGATGTCTTCATAAGCACGCCCCGCCCCGGGCTCGGCCTCGCTTTCGGCAATCATTATGCAGACCGTGCGCCCTCCGAGCTCGACCGGAATCAGGGTCAGCTCTATGGATGACCGCTCACCCTTGTGACTGAGATGAGAATAATCCACCGTGTGCAGGACCTCGCCTTTCTCTATGGCGGATTCGACGTAATCAACCAGACCGGTTTCCTTGAGATTGGGATTGATGTCGGTGATCTTTACACCGACCAGTTTCTGCTTGGTCGTTTCAAACCGCCGCGCCGTCGCCGTATTGACGTCGAGGATGGTGAGGTCACCGTCGACCACGCAGAATGGAATATCGACGCTGTCGAGTATCCCGTCCCGCAGCGCCCTGTCCTCCGCCAGGCGCCGCGTAGTCTGGAAAAGGGTCTGCTTGAGAAACTCCTCCTGGGTGATGTCCTCGCAGACGAATACCACCTCCTGCACCTCGTCGCTCACTCTCTTGAGTCCGAAGGCCCTCATCCTGAGTATGTTCTTCTCTTCGCGTCTCAGCACGCCCGTGGTCAACAGGAATTCCTCCTGGCCCCTGCCCAGCCTGGCGAATACGTCGTCTATTGTCGCGGGTATCTCCCAGGGGATATCGGTCTTGATATTGAAGGTCTGCTTGCCCGCCATTGAGCGAATGAGGTTCTCGGCGGACGGGTTCATGACGAGGATCTCTCCGTCGAGATCTGTAATGAATATGGCCTCTCCCATGAGGTCGGCCGCCTTCTCGAGCAGCACATGGCGCCTCTCGATTTCGGCTGTCTCGGGCCGTGGACGTGACGCGCCGCCCGCGATTACGACCAGACCGAGAGCATCTCCGCTGCTGTCCGTTATCGTCCAGGACGTCATTGGGCTTACGAAAGCGCCGCGCCTCAGGGTGGAATAGGTCACGGCGGGACTGCGCACGACTCGCGGAGACTCGATTAGGCTCCCGAAGACCCTGCCATAGGCCAGGGCCTGCTCCGAAGTGTTGAACTCGTTCAGGTGATGGCCCAGGAGCTCGTCCCGGGAAAACCCGACCATGTCGAGGAAGGCACCGTTGATGTTCACGAACCTGGCTTCCGTGTCGGTGACGAAGGCCCCGCCGCGGAAGCCCTCCAGCAGCCGCTGCAGAGCCGGCACGCCCCGCCGTCTCTGGCCGGTCGAGGCCGTCATCAGCACCACGAAGGTGTAGGTTTGCCCCTGGATCCGCCCCTTGCTTATAAAGAGATCGAATAGAAAGGGCGGCTCCCTGATGACGGCCACGTCCTTCACAATTCTGTGAACCCTCTTACGCAGCCGCCGGGCTACGACCTCGGCAAGGGCCGGGGGCAGTACTCCTTCCGGGTTCTCATCCGGGCTTACAGATTTTGCCCAGGCAAGCGTGTCGCGCGCCTGTAAGTTGGCCGCAACGATTCTGAGGTCGCTGTCAACCACAAGGGCGGGATACTCCAGGAAGCCGAGGGCCTCGGTCACGAATTGCAGGTCGGCGTCTTTGACGTCGGGAAACCCAAAGAACGCGTCGGCGAGGGGCTCTCTGCTCAAGCGAAACTCCATCGCTATGCAGCATCATGCATAGCCACACCTTACGTGGGGCATTATATATGAAATCGATGCCCAAGTCAATGCAGAAATGGCCCAGAAGCTCCCATATCAATTGAGAATGAAAAGATAGCCACATCAGGCATGTGCGCAGCTCCATGCACATTAAGACCCGAATCCATTGATTTTTGAGCGATTCCACGCCCCGGAGATTTCCCCGCAGCCCCATCTCCACGAATATCATTTGAGGCACAAAAAACTGCACCGGCCCCGGGGGTTGCCGCCCCTGTTCGGCAACCCTGGTGCCGGTGCGTTCGACAGGCTACGTGCAGCGCCCGTCTGGATGAAGCAGCGCCGATCCCTTGAGTCTCACCTAAACTACCTCGATACACTCCTCCTTGTTTTTGGTGATCCCCTGTGGTTCTTGCTAGAACCACTTGAACTACTACTGACTTTCGAAGGGCTCGCAGTAGAAGAAGTGCGCGCCACAGTCCTGGACTCGCTCACCTTGGTGCGCGAGGTGGATTCAGTCGAAGACTTCCTTACGGTAGTCTTCTTGGTCGTACTCGTGGTTGTCTTGGCGCTCGACGACTTCCTGGTCGTCACCGCCCTGGACGAAGATTTCCCGGTGTCCGTGGTTTTATGCTTTGTGCTCGTGGACTTGGTGTTGTCGTCGTTCACCTCCACGGGCCGGGCCTCCCTTGCGGCCGACTTCCTTGTCTCGGTGGGCTTACTTGTCTCGACTGGCTTCCTTGCCTCAGCCGACTTCCTTGTCTCGGTGGAGTAGATCTTGCGCGAGGTCTTGCTCTTGACCGCGCTTTCCCTGGGTTCCCGCGTGACTTCATCGGAAACCCGCCTGACCGTGCTGCTGGGTCCCTCGCGGTCCTCGCCGGTAGTATATCTCTTGGACTTGGTCCGGGAACCGTCTTCGCGGGTGTAGAGCCCGTACTCCCGGCTGACCCCGCTCTTCTCCTTGGTCCCTCTAGCCGCGACCGCGCCCGAACCTGCGTACTCGCTGTTCTTGTACTTGGTCTGGCTCGGGTATGTCCTTGTGGTCGAACCCGTGCATCCGGGGCATGAACCGCAGGTGCCCGTCCTGCAACAGATGCTCCTCGGGCCGCAATATGCATAGCTCGGCCTGTACCATCCCGGATAGCACCATGAAGGAGCGCACCAGGTGGGCGAGCACCATGACCAGGTGTAAGGACTGTAGTAAGGGTAGCAGTTGCCGAGCCCTATGCTGACGCTCCATCCGGCGGCCCAGTATACGTCCCAGCAGGCATTCCAGTAGAAACCAGAGCACGGCAGGTACCAGGTATGCGGCCAGCTCCATCCCGTCCTGACGTAGTAGACGGGCCGCTCGACCTGTTCCATCACGTAGTAATAGGTATAGTCGATGGCCACCGCCCCTGAGTTGATGGAGTCCCAGCATATGAACTCATCAATGGACTGCATGGCGATATACGGGTCTCCGTAGATCTGCGGCGGCAGCGCAGGCCCCCAGTAGTCGGCGAAGGACGACCAGGTGACGCTACCCGAGTAGCGCTCGTAGCCCGGGCAACCCGGCCAGTAGATGCGCCTGAAGGGAGTCGCCGACGCAACGGCGCGCAAATAGGCCACGCCCTTGGAGCCGTCGGCTACAAAGCCGTCCTCCTCCCCGGTCACGATGCGGTAGGCTCTCCCGCCCCTCAGGAAGCCGTCATCGCTGCAGTCGTAGGGGAACAGAACGTTCATATAGCCGTCGGTGTCAATGGAGTAGACAATTACATAGGCGTCGAACGAAGACTCCACGAATACATCGATGGCGTCCCCGCGGTTGTAGATTTCACCCTCGCCGAGGTCGGTCCAGACATCCACATATGCCTGGGGCCCCACCGTAGAACCTGCTGCAGACAGCGCGAGGGCCAGCACTATTGCCAGACTCGCCGCAAGAATCAGTTTGCTGCGCATGTCCTCACCCCCTCACTATATCCCCTACCGGCCTTCTCGGGCCGAGCTCGGTCGAGCCCCGCTGGACCTGATACGCCCAGTCGATAACAATGAAGTCAGGACCTGTTGCGACGACCCTGACCTTCCCGTAGTAGCCGGTCGAGGTCCGGAGCACGTAAGTGTGCCCGGTGATTACCTCCACCCCGTCGCAGCCGGCCGAATAGCCTTCGGTCGGAGCCGCGTCCACGTCGTCTATACTATAAGTATATCCGAAATCTTGAATTAAGTGAAGTATGCCGTAAGCGTCCCGGAGGGGATATATCCGCAGGCACTCCCCGTCCAGGCCAAGCCTGTACTGGGCCAACGGGCTCTCATGATGAACCAGGGCAAGGTCCCTGTAGAGGTCGGGGACTATGGCTATGGCCGCGTGGCTCGGATTGGCCCCTGTCCTGTACCATTTGAGGTCCCAGCCCTCCGGCCTGGGCGTGTCCTCCACCGTCTCATACGACAGGTCGCTCTCGTTGCCGCTGTAATCATATGCGTCGACGGCGTAGTAGTAGGTAATGCCGTTCACCACCCCGTAATCGACGAACTCGGTGACCTCATCCACTTCGACGTCCCCTATCCTGTTATAGGGCCCGTTTGCGATATTGGAGCGGTACACGCCGTAACCGGCCACATCGGCCTGATAGACCGGATTCCACAGCACAATCACATAGCCGTCGGCCGTTATGGACGTCACGCCCGTCGGGACCGCCGGGGGATCGACGTCCACGCAGCAGTCGGTGCAGCAGCCGTCGTCCCAGCAAGAATCACAACCCGCAAGCCCGATCAGAACAACGCATAGCAAAGCAGCTGTTCTCTTCATGGCTATTCACCCCCCAGATGACTGGCGCCGATGAGCTCGGCTACGAAGCTCCCGACGCTGACCGTGCTCTTCACGAGCACCGGTATCTTAAGCGCATCATCCGTAACCCACATCACAAGCCGTCCGGCTTTGCCGAATATGCCTTCTTCTATTTCAGGTTCGATTACGAGGCAGTCGAAGTCTCCGGCCGGAGTCGTCACCGTCTCCTCCCCTATAACTTTGACACGCGCCCGGTAAATCTTGCCGCCCTCGAACGTCTCGATCTCGAGTTCGTCGCCCACACTGAGGTCCATGCCGCGGACGTAGTACAGAGCAGAGAGAACATCCCGTGTTCCGGGCTTTGGACCGGGATATTGCTCGCCGCTCCGTACCACGTCCTCATCGCAGGTGAAGACCATGTGTTTTTCAAATGGACCTTCGCGAAGGTCCTTCTCAAAACGCCGAATTTGGTAAGTGTCCGCATCGAGCTCGGCGATGACCCTGTCGTCAACCTTATAGAAGAGCGACACAAAATCATTCGACCGGGCCTCCGAGGTGATGCGGTAGAGCTCGCCCCTGGGTCCCTCGCAGGACTCAACTTTCAGCCGCGCGATGCCCGCCGGCATGCCGCCGTACCGGATCCTGAACTCGAGGTTCTCCCCCGGAATGAGAAGCGGCCGGTCGCCCGCGCGCGCGGCTCCTGGAAATACCGAAAAACATACGAGGAGAGCCAATGCCGCCGGAGCGAATCTCTTCAGTCCTCTGGTCATTTGACTCACCTCCCCAATCGATACGTTTTACTCAACCGCCCTGAATTAAAAGCATACCGCGTGCCACAAGTGGGCACGTAGCGCCGGCGGCCCGGCGCAACGCATCGAGCATCCTATCGGATTTAAATTCAAGGGATTAGGCCGGACCTATATTGATCTGCCCCCTCCCGGGCGCGTCCGGGGAGATTACAGCAGGGGGCCGATGTGTCGATGGGACACAGATTTGTTCACAAAAGAACCCGCTTGAGCCGCCCCAAGCCTATTCGATTCTGAGGCTTACGCACTTGAGATAGTCGGTCTCGGGCGCTCCCAGAAGCGAGATATGGTCCTCGGGCTGACCGCCTACGCGCATCACGGAAGCCTGCCTGCGGACCAGGCCGGAGGTGTGCCGCAGCATCTCCATGAAGCGCTCGCGGGTCATGTGATGCGAGCACGAGCACGTGACCAGGATGCCGCCGGGCCTGAGAAGCCCCATCGCCACCTTATTAATGTGAATATACCCCCTCATGGCGCCTGCGACCTGCTTGCGCGTCCGGGCCAGGGAGGGCGGGTCCAGGATGATGACGTCGTATTTCTCCCGGGCTCTCGCCAGCCCGGGAAGGTAATCGAAGACATCGGCCTCCTCAAACCCCACCCTGTCCGCAAGGCCGTTTCTCTCCGCATTGGCCCGGCCGAGGGCCAGCGCCGGTGCGGATGAATCGACGCCCGTCACTTCATCCGCGCCGGCGGCCGCGCACATGCACGACCATATGCCCGAATAGCAGAAGCAGTCCAGCACGCGCGCCCCGTCGACATAGGGAAGAATCGACTTCCTGTTCTCGCGCTGGTCAATATAGAAGCCCGTCTTCTGGCCCGAAACCAGGTCGACCTTAACCTCCAGGTCCGCCTCGCGAACCCATACCGTGGCGTCGGGGTCGCCGTCTTCTATGGGCGAGCATGCGGGGGGAGAGCCCTCAACGCGGGAAGTGCCCGAGGCCTGCTTGAAGAGAAGCAGGCGCGGGCTCAGGAGGCGCGTGATTCCGCCCAGGACGGCGGCGCTCACATCGGTTCTCTTCCACCCTTCCAGCCCGGCCTGCACGACCACCGCGTCGCCGTAGCGGTCGACGATAAGGCCCGGCATATAGTCGCCCTCGGCATTGACCAGCCTCAGGCAATCGTGCCGCAGGCTCCCCCGCCGCCCGAACGCCGCGGCAAGCAGCCCCTCAACGTCGCCCGCCGAAAAAACGCGCTTCGAACCTCGCGTCAAGAGCCTCACGGCTATTACCGACTGCCTGTCTATGAAACCCGTTCCCAGCTTCCGCCCCCTATGGTCCTCGACCCACACCACGGCGCCGTCGGCGGGATCGCCTTCCACGCCGGCTATCTCGTTGTCGTACACCCAGACATGCCCGCCCCGTATGCGTTCGTCCTCGGTGGCTTTGAGCCTTACGGTGCCTTCCGCGCGGGTCATGATCAGTCTTTTTCCGGAGGGTTGATGCCCAGGCTGCTCATCTTCTTATACAGGCTGCTCCGCTGCATTCCGAGCTGCTCGGCCGTCCTGGAGATGTTGTAGCGGTTGGCCTCGAGATGCTTCTCGAGAAACGCCTTCTCGGAGTTCCTGCGGAATTCATCGTAGGTGGGGGCGCCCAGGAAATCTTTCGCGTCAGCGCCGATGTCCGCACACAGCGCCGGGAGGTCCGAAGGCACGATGGTGTCGCCCGCGGAAGTAATAACCATGCGCTCCATTATGTTCCTGAGCTCGCGCACATTGCCCGGCCAAGAGTAGTCCTCGAGAGTCTCCAGAACCCCCGGCTCCATCTTCTTGAGCTTGAGCCCGTACATGTCGCAGTAGATCTTGATGAAGTGTTCGGCGAGGAGCGCAATGTCGTCCCTGCGCTGCCTTAAGGGAGGTATGTTTATGGTGACCGTGTTCAGCCTGAAGTATAGATCCTCGCGGAACTCGCCTTTGGATATGAGGTCCGGGATCTTCTTGTTGGTTGCCGCCAGCACCCGGACGTCCACCTTCAGTGTGTCGGTGCCGCCCACCCGCTCGAACTCCTGCTCTTCGAGCACCCTCAGCACCTTGGCCTGCACGCGCGGGCTCATGTCGCCGATCTCGTCTAAGAATATCGTGCCGCCGTTTGCAAGTTCGAACTTGCCGGGCTTGCGTATCGAGGCCCCGGTGAAGGCGCCCTTCTCATGGCCCATGAGCTCGCTTTCGATGAGGTCGTCGGGAATGGCCGCGCAGCTCACTTCGACGAAACGCTCTCCCGACCTGTCCGAGTGCCTGTGAATCGATCTCGCGACGACGCCCTTGCCCACCCCGTTCTCGCCCAGGAGGAGTATGCTGGCCCGCGTGGGCGCGAGTTTTTCGATGTCCTTCCTGAGGTCCTGTATGGCCGGGCTCTCTCCCACGAGCTCGAAACCCTTTCCGAGTTCCTTCTCGAGAGACGCTTTCTCGGCGGCGAGCTTCCCGGCGAACACGGCATTCCTCAGCGTGAGCAGCACGCGGTCCCTGTCGAGCGGCTTCTCGAGGAAATCGAAGGCCCCGAGCTTCGTCGCCTCCACGGCCGTCGATATGGTGCCGTGCCCGGATATCATGATGACCGGGATCTCGGGATGTAATTCGACGACTTTTTTCAGAACCTCCAACCCGTCCATGCCCGGCATCTTTATGTCCAGCATCATGGCGTCGAAGCCGCCCGCCTGGGCGCTGTCCAGCGCCTCGGCTCCATCGGCGGCTTCCACGGGCTCGTAGTTCTCATACTCGAGGACTTTGCGGAGCATTTCCCTCACGCTCTTCTCGTCGTCGACTATGAGTACCCTGCCATGTCGTCTTGGCGAATCCGTCACGCCGCCTTGACCCCCTTGTCCCACCGCAACTCTCCGAGCACGGCCTGTGCCACGTTGGTGTAGTGGTCCCCAATTTTCTCATAATTCATGACCAGATCAAAGAATATAAGGCCGCTGCGCGCATCGGCCTCCCCTCTGCCCAGCCTCATGGCGTAGTTCTGGCGCATCTCTATATGCATGCGGTTGATCCTGTCCTCTATCTTCAGGGCGGCTCTCGCCTCTTCATGGTCGTCGTTTTCGAGAGCGCCGGCCACGCGCCCGGCCATCTCGAAGATGAGTCCGCTCATCGCCTCCAGGTAGTCAATCGCGTCGGGCGGGATATCAACCTTCTCATACGTTCTTCTCTCGGCGAGCTCGAGGATGTTCTCGGCGTGGTCGCCGACCCTCTCCAGGTCGTTGATCGTGTGGAGCAGCACCGGGAGCTGCTCCGACTGGGTGCCCGTAAGGCTGCGCTTCGCGAGCTCGACCAGGTAATGCGTGATCTCGCGCTGCAGGTGATCGAGCCCCTCCTCGAGCACGGGCACGGTCTTAAGGTAAGAAGTGTCGCTCTTGAAGAAAGCGGTACTCGCGCCCCTGACCGCCTGTTCGGCTATCCCCGCCATTCTGACGATTTCCTTCTTGGCCTGTTCCATGGCTATGAACGGCGTATCCAGGAGATGCTTCTCGAGAAACTGCGGCTCGACCCTGAGGCTCACTTCGTCTCCCGGCACCACGAGCTTCACGAGCCTCGTGAGCGGCCCCACGAGACAGATAAATAAGCCGGCATTGAGGACATTGAACAGGGTATGCGAGTTGGCGATCTGCCGCATGATGTCATGCGAAGTCGAGCGCACGAGGTTGACATAGAAATCGGTCGTATACATGATGATGAGCATGGCGGCCACGCCGGCCGAGTTGAACATGGTATGCGCCCAGGCCGCCCGCCTCGCCGCTCTGTTGGTTCCGATGCTGGCCAGCTGGGCAGTTATGGTCGTGCCTATGTTCTCGCCGAGAACCAGGCATATGGCGCCGCGCAGGTCTATGAGCCCGGTGGCCGCGAGAGCCATCGTGAGGCCCACCGTCGCGCTGCTCGACTGTATGATCATGGTCGCGAGCATGCCGGCGAACACCCCGAGTATGGGCTGCTCGCTGAACCTGATGAAGAAGCTCCGCACCATGCTGCTTCCGCCGAGCGGAGAGAGCGTGTCCTTCATAATCGACAGCCCGAGGAAGAGCAGCCCGAAACCCAGAACCGCCTCGCCCCATCGCTTCGTCCTGGCGCGCTTCGAGAGCATGATCATCACGAAACCGATGGCGATGATGGGAAGCGAGTACTTGTCGATCTTAAACGCGATCAGCTGTCCGGTTATTGTCGTACCGACATTGGCCCCGATAACTACGCCAACCGCCTGCTTGAGCTGGAGCAGGCCGGCGTTGACGAAGCCCACCACCATCACCGTAGTCGCGCTGCTCGATTGTATTACCGCCGTGATGAACGCCCCTACGGCGAGCCCCAGGAACCTGTTGCTCGTCAGGAGCTTCAATATGGACCTGAGCCTCTGCCCCGCGACCTTCTGCAGGCTCTGCGACAGCGTGGAAAGGCCGTAGAGAAACAGACCGAGTCCGCCGAGTATGAAAAACACCAGGCGAGTTATATTGTAAGACTGCGAGTAGAACTCAATTACGCCACTTCCAAGCTCGTCATGGTGAATATGGGCTCCCACGGTGTATTCACGCGTTTCATTGCCCAGCCTGAGCCTCGCCTCCGCGCGCCCGTCTGCGCCCGTTATCACCGTGGCGACGTCGAGCTCGGCCTTGCCGCCGTTTTCGAGCCAGAATCCCACGCTGGCTCCGCTCACGGGTCGGCCCGCGGCGTCGGTTATATAGAGCGACAGGGGCTTACTCACCCAGTCTCCCGAGCGGCCCTCCTGGTGATTGCCCGTGATGACCACGGTCATCCTGTCGATGACGATTCGCTCGGACGGCCGGTACACTTCCGCCGCGGCGGCCGGCGGCGCGGATGCGGCCAGAAGCATTGCAAGCCAAATGAACCAGGCCAGAAGTATATTGAGTGAATTCAAACGAGGCAGACGGTATGAACTGGGACTGGCCCCCAGTAGTATCATCGCACCTTTCCGCAGTAAGCCGACAAGAGATAAGATATGTAAAGCTCTTTCAGAGCATGAGGTCGTCAATAAAGTCCTCGTCCCGCTCGACCACATAGCGGGATCCGGCATGCTCGGCAGGCTCGGCGGGCTCGGCGGACACCGCCCTTTTGGCGACCCCGGCCCTGGCCGATTGCTTCCCCGGGGTTTCGGGCCCGGGCCGCTTCGCCCGTACGGGAGCCGCAGCGGGACCCGCTCCGGCCTGCGTCTTCGGGCGAGGCTGCGCGCGGCGCCTCCCCGCGCGCGGCATCCGCACATACGCCTGAGCGCTCTCCGCCTTCGGGGAGCGAACTGCTGCCGCTTCCCTTCGTGCATCCCCGCGGGCTTCCCCGTGGGCTTCACCCCGCGCATGGTATAGACGCTTAAGATACTCGGCCGCTTCCGCGACTGCCGGCGGATTGCTGGAGTACTCGACCCACTTGCCGTTCCTGGCGTCCACTATCAGCCCGGCCTCCCGGAGCACTTTGAGGTGCCTCGAGACGGCGGGCTGTGTTACGTCGAGCTTCTCGACCATGGCCGTCACGTTCATTGAGCCGCCGCCGAGAAGCGACAGTATCTTCAACCTGGTGGGGTCCGATAGCGCCTGAAATGTCCTCGCGTCAACCATTTACCCCTCCTATTCGACTATCCGCATACGTTTATACGTGCCCATGCCCCATGAGTCAATACAAAAGAACGTCGTTAAGATTGCGGCAGTGAACCCGCTGGAGAACGAGGTGCGCCGGAGCCGGGCGTCGCACGCCGCTTGGCCCACTGCGTCGCACGCCGCCCTTGACTTGGGGGCCGGGCTGAATTACAAAAGAGATAGTAAATCCCATCCGGCAGTCACCCAGAAGGCAGGTGGAGAATGGACAGACACAACCCGAGGCTCACGCTCCTCTCGGAGCCGGTAATCAAGGAAATCATCGACGAGGCCATGGCGCTGCTCGAGACGACCGGCATAACAGTGGAAGATGCGGAAACGCTCGACCTGCTTTCAGAAATGGGTGCGACCGTAGACCGTGAAAAGCACAACGCGAGATTCAAGCGCGACATGACCCAGAGGGCCGTCGACTCGGCGCCGAAGACGCTGGAGCTCTACGGCATGAACGGCGAAAAGCGCTTCGGCTTCGGCGACGGGCAGATTCATTTCAATCCGGGGTCGGCTGCCCTTTTCATTCTCGACCTTGAGAAGCAGGCCATGCGCAAGCCTTCGATCGAAGACGCGGCCCGATTCTCGAAACTCGCCCACAGCCTGGAGAACATAGAGGCGGCGAGCACGGGAGTCATCCCTTCGGACGTTCCAGAGGAAGTGAGCGACAGCATCAGGCTGTTCATATCCTGTCTGATGACCGACAAGCCGGTTGTAACGGGGACCTTCTCGCAGGCCGGTTTCAGAGTGATGCGCGATCTTCTTCTCGCGAGAACCGGCAGGGACTCGCTGAGGGAGATGCCCGTTGCCATATTCGACGTGTGCCCGACCTCGCCGCTAAGATGGTCCGGGATCGGCTGCCACGATCTCAGGGAATGCGCGCAGAACGCCATCCCGGCGGAGCTCATATCCATGCCGCTCGCCGGGGCGCTCGCGCCCATGAGCCTGGTGGCCTCGGTGGTTCAGCACGCCGTGGAGACCCTGAGCGGCATCGTGATTCACCAGGCGTGGACCCCCGGCTCACCCATCATCTGGGGCGGTTCGCCGGCGGTATTCGATATGCGCCACTCCACTTCGCCCATGGGAGCGGTCGAGACCCTTCTTATAGACCTCGCGGATACGGAGGTGGGCAAACACCTCGGCCTGCCCACGCAGGCCTATCTGGGCATGAGCGATTCCAAACTGCTTGACGCCCAGGCGGGAATGGAGTCGGCGATGACCATGCTCGCCGCGTCGGCCGGTTCGGTGGACTTCGTCTCCGGTCCCGGCATGCTCAACTTCGAGAGCTGCCAGTCGCTGGAGAAGCTCGTACTCGATAACGAAATCTGCGGCATGGCGAGGCGCTTCAAGCAGGGCCTGGCGGGAGAAGGCGATACGCTGGGCACCGACGCCATACTCGAGGGGCTTGCCGAGGGCAACTACCTCACGACGGATGAAACGCTGAGGCTCTACCGCAGGGAGTGCTGCTACCCCGGCAAGGTGATCGACCGCAGGTCGCTCATGGACGAGCGTTCGGTTGACCCCGCGAGCTTTGTGGAGCGTGCGAAGGCGGAGGTCGCGTCGCGGCTCAAGGCTTACCAGCGGCCGGACATAAACCGGGAGCGGCTTCGCGATATGTTCGAAGTGATGGGCGAAGCCCTTGACCGTGCCGGCGCGGGCGCGGTCAGGGATAAGCTCCCCGAACTCTGATCTGGACGGAAATCCGCATGGCCAAATCCTTGAACGGAATGACAAGGGAGGAGATTGCCCGGGCGGTCGCCGACCTCGGTGAACCGGCCTATCGCGCCGGCCAGATCGCAACGTGGCTCTACCGCAAACGCGCCGGGTCCTTCGACGAGATGACCAATCTCTCTCTCGGGCTGAGGCAGGCGCTCAAGGAGCGCTACGACATCAGCGTGCTCAAGCGCGCGGGCAGGGCCAGGTCATCGAGAGACGGGGCGCTCAAATACGGCCTCACCCTGCGTGACGGTTACGAAATCGAAACCGTCTTCCTCCCCCACCCCCGCGGGGCGACGCTCTGCATCTCATCGCAGGTCGGCTGCGGATACGCCTGCAAATTCTGCGCGACGGGGAGGATGGGCCTTAAGCGCGACCTCAGGCCGGAGGAGATCGTCGGCCAGGTGCTCTTCATATTGGACGAGCTGGGCGATGATGCCGGCCGGGAAGCGCGCGGCGGCACCAGGCCATTCGGCAATATCGTGCTCATGGGCATGGGTGAACCCCTCGCCAACTACGCCAACACCATGAAGGCGGTGCATATATTGATAAAGGAAGTCGGCGTCGGCTCCAGGCGGATCACCATATCCACGAGCGGGCTCCCGGAGGAGATGATGCGGCTTGCGCAGGAGCCTTACGAGATCGGCCTCGCCGTTTCCCTCAACGCGGCCACCGACGAGAAGCGCGAGAGAATAATGCCGGTCGCGGCCCGCGTCCCGCTCGTGAAGCTCATGAACGCCGCGCGCTATTACCATGAAACAAAGGGCAGGATACTCACGTTTGAATACGTGTTGATGAAAGGGATTAACGACAGCACCAAAGACGCCCATGAGCTCGCGAGCCTAACGCGCGAGGTCCCTGCCAAGATAAACCTCATCGCGCTCAATCCCTTCCCCGGCTGCAAATACGAAAGGCCCGAGCCCGAAACCGTGGAGAAGTTCGAGACCATACTTAAGGGGCGCGGCAAAAGGGCGACGATTCGGAAAAGCCTCGGCAGCGACATACAGGCCGCCTGCGGGCAGCTCGCGGGACGATTCGCGAAAAAGAAACACTTGAAGAATACATGAAACCTGTGGATAGAATCGAATAAGGCCGCATGCAGGCCGCGTATATTATATGAAGTTGAAGTGAGACCGCGATATGCTCACCGGGGGCGACGATGAAACTGGATTTCGGCGGAGGAGGAAGCCTGGAGCGTAGGCTCCTGGTGTTCTTCATCATATTCTGGGTGATCCCCACGCTTGTCGTCGCCTTCTTCGGCGTGCGGTTCCTGCTCGATTCCTTCGAGCGCATAAACTCGCCGGCGCTGGCCGAGTCCATGACCAATTCCTATGAGATAGCGCGCGAGTATTATGACAGGCTGGAGGACAACTCGCGGGAGACCTGTTCCCTCTTAGCGGAAGAGTTCAGGGCGCTGGCCGCAGGCAGAGCAGCGGTGGACGCCGGCGCGGTCCTCGAGAGAATCGCCCGCGAGAACCGGGTCGACTTCACGGCTGTCTACGGGCTCAGGGACACCCTCTGGGTGCGGACGCATTCATTCCCCGAGACGCCGCCTCGCGTGGACAGGGAGTTCCGTGCCGGGGTCGAGTACGAACTCATGGACGCAAGCCGGATTGCTCTCTCGGATCCCGACATTGTGGCGTCCGGAATCCGCGGCGACGACGGGACGCTGCTGGTCGCGGGCTACGTGCTGTCGCCGGGCCGCATAGACAACATGAGAATGACCGGCGACGACCTTGCTGTTTACCGCACAATAGGGCTCTACCTCGAGAACGCGGGTCTCAAGCTCAAGATAGTGATCGTCGCCCTGGCGGTGGCGCTCATCATCTCGTCTTTCG